>NZ_JAKTIJ010000012.1:0-247256 GCF_027855275.1 Acinetobacter sp. AOR12_HL
ATTATACGTCATGTTATATATGTAAGCCTTTGATACTATTAAGCTTTTATATCAGTCGCTTTCTTTTCCTCAACCTGCAACGGCTTACCGTCACCAGTAGTCTTATAAAAAATGTTGCGGTCCATCGCTGTCATTTCGATTGGTAAATAGATTTCACGACCTTTGTACGACAAATAAAAATCTTTCATGTGGTGATGATCTTCAACAACTTTAACGTTCTGTGAACATGGAACCCACTGATCGAGACCTTTGTCATAGCGTTGTGATTCAAAGATTAAACGCATGTTTAATCCTTTCTCATTTGTAGTTAAATCAACGTTAAGTAGCTTTGCTTTGAAAATAATTTGAGACATAAATATGATCCTTATGCGATGCGTAATTCACGCTGATTAAAAGTAGAAATTGGTTCAACAAAGTTGCTAGGTACTTGATTTTCGAAATTAATTTCGACAAGTTTAAGAAATGGAATAATGTTGGATTTAGACTCAACATGTAGATTCTGCAAGAATGCTTTTGAGTAACCCGCAGCAATTAAATCAGCCATATATTGGTAATACTGACGCTCACCATAACGTGTCTTCATAACCTCATAACCATTCATTTCTAATGCGCAGTAAAAATTGAAGACATTACGAGCCTTAGTAAAACTTTGACGGCCTTTAGGTGTCACAGTTCCAAAAACATTACAGAGATTTTTAAATACAGTATCGTGGTCAGTAGCTTTCATGGCTGTACCCTCTAGGGCTTTAAATAACTGAGCGTTTGCTTTAATCCAGATATCACGTAAAAAATTAGGGTTAGAGCGTTGATAACGAATAAGTTCAAATAAATTAGTCGGAATACCGAGTTCTTTCATAACGTAGGCTTTAATGCCTGTTTCAAATCGCAAGAGACCTTTAACCCACTGCTGTAAATCTGGATCTGACATAACAGCTACAACACGTTGAGCACATTTATCATTTGCCTTAGCAAGCTTAATTTGCTCTTCAAGTTGAGACTGAAATTCAGCAGATTTACCGTAAACTTTACGGGCAAAACGTTTACAACGTTCAGAACCATAATAGTTAGTATTCTTATAGGTAACTTGCTTAGTCGATTTACGGATATGTTGAGTAGTTACATTGCGTAAAAAGTCAATAGCATCAGCAACTTGGTTATCATCACGTAAGCGTGCTGAATAAGTTGCATCTAACTGTTTAACTTCCGTCTCACCAATGGCCAACATACCGTAAAGTGTAGGATGCGATTCAGCTAAATAGCCGAGCATTTCAAGCGCACCCTGCTCTATCCAATCCGTTCCATACACATTATGTCCTTGAAGAATCTTCGCAGGACTAGCTTTAAGCTCAACATAAGGATAAGTACGACCTTCATGGAAAAACTTAAAAGCCATCTTCGTGTAAGAAGTCGGAAGTTTAGAATATGCATGATTTAGAACTTGATGTTTAACGTTCCCATCTTCGTCTTTGTATACATCATAAGAGCCAACTCTTAACCCAAGGTCCAGTAAATCAAAACCAAATACACAGTACCGACCTTCGCTATCAATATCGACTAGCGAAGCATCAACTGGTATGTGCATCACGATTTTGTCTAACATTTCCCCACCATGTAAACATGCATGCATAAATGCAATGCGAAGAATTTACCACAGTGATACACGCATGCACAATACATGCATGCAAAAATACATGTATCATTTTCTACATTCTAAAATTTGGGAAAATTGGGAATGGTACAAAGCGTTAGGCTTAACGACAAAGAGCAAGAAGAGCTTAGAAAGAAAGCTGTCGAACTTAACAAAGTTTTAATTGCTAAAGGTCAACAACCTATTCGAGATAGTGAGTTAGTTCACATTCTAATAGAAAACGGACTAGATCTTGTAGAGATTAGTAACAGCGGTAAGTTACACATACCAAAATAAGAAAAAACTCCCAAATTCGGGAGTTAAGTCCACACTAGAATCAGAAAAAGTGCAAAATTCCGCAGTTAAGTCCACACTAGAGAAGGTGGACTTTTTTACCCTCAGACACCAAAAAATATTCAGAAAGGTCAGGCGCGACAAGTCGCTGCCCGCCCTTTCCTCTCCCTCCAGTTCGCATAATGAAGATTGATGTTAAATGCCTGCAAGTGCAGGCAAAAGCATAGCATCATTGACAAAAAAGCTAATTCCAAATTAATGAAATTAGCTTATTTATCAATGACTAAGGCAAGTAACATAATCTAGTTATTATACGAACAATTATATAGTTTCAACTAATCCCTAGTTATTTCTATCGTACATTTAACTCAACTTGTTAACTATGAAAATTAAATCTTAAATATTTCATAAGCTTACTTTGTTTTATGAATTTGAGTGAAAATGCAGTTTTTTAAATAATTTTTTAAAAACTAACTCAACTTGTTACTTCTTTTGTAACCACTGAGTTAAAGAATAAAAATAACATTCGGCCATCCCCATAAGGCTGTGATCAAAAAAATGCATAATTTCTTTTTCCCATGAAAATTGAAAGGAACAAAAAATTTAAAAAGCCTAACTAGCTTACTAATCAGGCTTATTTAGAACATTTAAACTTTAAAGCGCAATATCAAACTCTAGGCTAGCTACTGTAGGCTGTAATCGAGCACGTTGCTTTTTAAAGTGCGGAAGAACATGTTCACCAAGACGGTATGACTCTTCAAGATGTGGATAGCCTGCAAGGAAGAATAACTCTATGCCAATGCTATTGTATTCTTCAATACGCTCAATAATCTGTTGGTAACTGCCTACCAGAGCAACACCGGGTGGCACTCCAATGTATCCGAACCCCGACCAAACATTTGGATGGATAAAAAAGTCACTGACATTTTTACTGCCATCTTTTTCGGCATACTCTTTTTCGAAGCTTAATACCCGCGCTGAGCGTAAACCCGCATGGGCTGCCGCCGCGTGTAAACGTTGCTTTTCAGCAGCTTCATCGAGAAAGCGTTGTGCCTCTGCCAACGCTTCTTGTTCAGTACGGCGAGCAATCGTATCGATTGATAGACCAAATTTTATATTTTCACGACCATACTTTTTTGCACGAGCACGTACATCGGCAATCAATGCTGCAATTTCTTCTGGTTTTTCAGCTCGCATTAAATAATAGTCGGCATGTTTTGCTCCAAACTCACGAGCAGCTTCCGAAGAACCTGCTGTGCAAATAATTGGAAGACTTGCTTTATTCAGTGGATATTTTAGACCACCGCCTTCTGCCGAATAGTACTTCCCTTTATAGTGAAATGAAGGATTATTCCAATATCCTTTTACAACATCTAGGAACTCAGTAGCACGTGCATAACGTTCATCGTGAGGTAAGTCATCGCCGACCTGACGTTGGATTACTTCTGAGCCGCCATTAATAATATTCCAAACCAGTCGATTACCCGTTGCACGCTGATAGGTTGCCGCAGTTTGTACAGCATTATATGGACTAAAATGATAAGCCTGAAATGCAGTCACAAAGTTAAGTTTTTTAGTTTCTCTTGCAAGCAATGAACATACTGTCCAAGGCTCTTCACCCGTTGGCGCGTTCACCATGAGTGCACCAGCAAAACCATTAATTTCTGCTGCCCGCGCTACCTGACTTAAGTAATCAATATAGGTAAAGTCATCACCGACTTCATAGTTCGAAACCGCTCCGGTATTTTCAACATTTTCAATATTGGCCCAATCACCGCGATTACGTGGATCACCGGGTAAAAATTCTGTTTCGCCATGAAGTGGTAAACGTGTAAAAAATTCAATTCCCATTATTTTCTCCTTAAAGCAAAGCTTAGAATTTTGCAGTGAGAGAAACACCAACTTGACGTGGGTTTCCATAGGTTAAGACATATTGTCCAGCAGGACCATTTGGTCGCCCATGAACTTGATATTCTTCGTCTAGCAAGTTTTTAACGTAAGCATTAACTTGATATTTATTATTTGCGCTGATATACCCAACGTTCGCGTTCCATAAGGTGTACCCTTTTTGACTCAAGATTGGGTCAACAGAATAATCTTGACGATTGACTAAGAAAAACTCGCGGTCACGATATTTTGCATCTGTGCCCACAATAACGCGTGCTCCACTATCAAGATTAAAGGTATATTCACCCCCTAAACCGATGGTGTATTTTGGAGAACGAACCAAGCTGTTACCTGTATTGTCAGCATTTACGACATTGGTTACTGGGTTTTTATCAACAAAGTCGGTGTATTCACTGTCTAAATAAGCGCCTGCAAAACGTAGGCGTAAGTTATCAGTCGCTAAATAATCTAATTCTAATTCGGCACCTTTTACTTCTGCTTTAGGACCATTTGCCAGAACTGAGGTTACTCCTCCACCTTGTCCTTCTGTCGCAACCAATAAATTTGTTTGAATATCTTTGTAGTCGTAATAGAAAATATTGGCATTGGCCGTTAAATTGCCTTGTAACAAGCTAGACTTCAAGCCTAGTTCGTAGCTATTTAAATATTCAGGGTTAACATCTGCTAGTTGCGTCAGGCTACTAGAAAGTCCAGTGTTAAAACCGCCTGAACGGAAACCTCGAGCAAAACGGAAGTATGTGTTGATATCAGGAGTGATTTCATATTCTGGCGTAATATCGTAGGTCAGCTCATTCCATCTCTTTTTACGACTTGTTGAACCATTTGCATTAGGCGCTGGGTTATAAACCGCATTACTGTACCCATCCTTTTGCCACCAACTGCCTTTGGTGTAATCGCCTGAGGTAATTTGAACAAGATCTAGATCAATATCTTTTTCTTCACTTGTCCAACGTAGACCACCTGTTACTTTAAATTTATCGGTAAATTTATAGGTACTGTTACCAAACAAGGCAAAACTTTGTGTCGTCTGATTATAGGTAATATCTCTAAAAGCTGGTGTTCCCGCAGTCTGAGCTGGAGCGCCATTAGGTAATGTTTTATTTACTCGCGCACTTACACCTGTTGAATCTAAGTCTTCATTAAAGAAGTGGAAACCTGCGATCCAACTGAGTCTTTTTTCAGCATCAGAAGAAACACGAAACTCTTGGCTATATTGGCGCCACTCATTATCGCTATAGCTTCTTGCTACATCGTAAGGCGTATAGTCACCATCAGAAATAGATTTTTGAGTGGTTTTATCAAACGCTGTAATGGATGTAAAAGTATGACCGCCGCCTAAATCTCCTGTTAAGGTGAGTGAAGCGCCATCATGTTGGATTTTATTACTTTCAGGTAAATCTAAATTTGTATCTCGGCCTTGTGGTCTTTCATAAACACCCCAGTATTTTCCAATACTTAAAGAGCCATTATTGCCAAGACCATTATAAGTTTGGCTATGTAGATTGACTAAAGCATTCCAATCATCATTAATTTTTCCTAATATCTGGAAGCGAAATGATTTTTTATCTACATCCCCGTAGTTTTCACCATTGGCTAAATTTTTTGCATAGCCATCGCGGTCTTCTGAATAGAATGCTCCTCGCACGGCAACGTTATCTGATATAGCCCCATTCACGGCGCCTTCAAAAGTACGAAGATTATGGTCACCTATTCCTATTGTTCCATAACCAGTCGGTTTATCTGTAAAAACAGGTTTTCGTGAAATGTAATTCACCGCACCAGCCGTGGTGTTTTTACCGTAAAGCGTGCCTTGTGGACCACGTAGAACCTCAATACGTTCTAAATCGAATAAATCTCCAGCACCAGCAACAGGCGCATTTAAATAAACCCCATCTGCATAAATACCGACTGGAAAAACTGTAGAGGCTGCAACATCGCCAGTTCCTAAACCACGAATATACCAACGTGGTCGGCTATCGCCATCTGGGTTTTCAGCTGCTGCATTGGGCGTATAAGTTAAAACATCGCCAATAAATGTTGAGCCTTTCGCAGCCAAATCTTTACCCGAAACTGCTGTAATTGCAGTTGGAACTTTTTGAATGTTTTGTGCACGATATTGTGCAGTAACGATGACATCGCCTAGTTTTTTTACATCTTTAGCATTTACCACTTGAGCTTGTTGCTCAGCAGGAATTGCATCAGCATCATCGTTCGCTAAAGCTAATGTCGAAACACTCGCCGTTACTCCCCACATAGCAGTTAAAATACTCTGCCTAATTTTTGTAACCTTAAACATGGTGACTCCATTTAAATAAATCTATTCTTATATTGGCAACTTCTATGCCATTTAATTTATGTAAACAATTTCAAATACTTAATAAAAATTTAAAAATAAAAATGATTCAATGCTGCTGATAGATAGACAGTCTGAAAGGTATTATTGTTGTTATTTCAACATTCACGATTTAACGTGTTTTATATCCCGTATTAATAATAAAGCCATACGGACGTATGGCTTTTTAAGATTCTTGGAAATGATTGATTGGTTTTAAAATTTATAACTAAATTGGCCTTGTACAGTCAGAGGTCGCATTGGTTGTAAAAACTCACTATTCGCTCCTGCCAAACCATTCACAAAATTTCGTTCATTGGTTAGGTTAAGAATGTTAAGGCCCACCGTCCACTGTGGCTGGCGATAATAAAGACCTAAGTCCAGATTATAGTTATTCGGTACTTTCACGGTTTGACTTAAGTTTGTGTACCAGTAGCTTGTCCACCATCCCGAAAGGTTAACCCCAAAACCAGACTGATGTTGGTAATCTACATAAGCACTTGCAGAGTATTTGGGAATTCCTGCTGCATCATAACGTCCGGCTTTACGTTGGTTTAAAGCGTTATTGTCTCCCCAAACCGTAGCATTGTCCGCATGAAAGCCAAATGGTGAAAAACCAGCAGGTATAATAGAGCTGTATTCAGCATCTAAATAAGTGAAATTGCCCCCAATCGCTATATTTTTTTGAAGTTGCCATCTTAATGATGACTCAATACCTTTTATTTCAAAGCGAGCCATATTTCCGTTCGTATCGGGCGATAAATCTCGTTTTTGTTCAAATCCACTTAGGGTTAAAAATAACTGGTCAGTAATAGGTTCATATTTAAATCCTACTTCTTTTAGCTCACTTTGACTGTCAAAAGCTAAAGGATTAAGTTGATTTCCAGCGCCCCAAATCAAGAAAGGCCCAAATACTCCCGTATTTAATGCAGTGCTTTTGTCATAAGTAAAATAGAGTGTGCTTTTCGCAGTAGGCTTAATAAACGTACTCAGTTGATAGCTCAATAGACTATATTTATCACTCGACGAACGGACATCTGTTGGGGTTAAAACAAGTGGGTTTTCAAGTTTTGCTCTTACAGAACTATGGTTAATTCCTAAGTTAATACCGAATACATCGTTAAAGGTAAAGTTTTGTTGAGTGAACACACTCAACGTGTCCCAAAAACCAGAGCCCGTATAGACAGCGCCTCCTCCATTCGGTGGAAAGCCACCTTTTTCTGCATATAAACCGTTTCCAATTGGGTACATGCGCGGTAAATTTAAATATCCAAAATATTGAGAATACTGTGGTACTCCGGCTTGTCCAATCCAACCTCCTGTTGAACCGCTATTGTTAATCAACCCCAGTAAATCACCAGGGTTCTTCTGCGATGGATCATTGGTTAAATCATAAGGATTAATATTAAAACTATTATTTGCAGCTAAAGACGTAAACTTCTCATGACGATATGTTCCTCCGGTACTGCTTTTATTATTAATTTTTACGCCACCTATTTCAAAATCATAGTCACCTAAAAATTCTAGTCGGTTATCAATTAACTCATGATCTAAATCTGTAAAAAAGCTTCCAACAGAGTCGCCTAAATCTTTGTTATTTTGATAGAGCGTACTGTTTGCAATAGACCAATGTTCATTTAAATCTTTAATGACTTTTAATTGAGTGCTAAATCGCTTGGCACTATTTTTATCTTCACTACGTCCTGAAACATTATCATCTAGCTTGACCAATTCATTGCCAGGGATTGATGGATCATAGACCCAACCTTTAATCGTTCCTGCTTGATCAGCAGTTGAGTTCGGTAAAGGCGTGGTCTGAACTCCACCAACAGCAACATATTGGTTTTTATCGTTCTTCTGACGAGTTTGCCAACCAATGACTTTAGAATTTGCCGCACCCGATTCAAATACAGGAGACCAAAAAGTCGAACCATTTTGAATAATAGGCGTAGCTCTACCTTTGTAATAAAGGCCATTATCAACCGATTGCTGCGACGCTCTATTCCATCCATGTGTGACATTAAAATCGTAATAGTCATCGTAACTGATATTCCAATCGGCCCTTAAACGATCATTTGGACGCCAAGCAAGTGCCCCATAAAATGCATTAAAATTATTTTTCACATTGTCATAATAGTCATCTGTCTTTTGTGCTGTTGCGCTCACGCGAAATGCTAATTCTTTTGAAATGGGCGCTGTATGATCAATACTGACAGAGAAATTAGGCTCTGCGCCTTTACCTGAGTAAATGGAACCTACAGTCCCAGAGATATTGGTTTCGGCTTTATTAAAATTAGGCTTTTTGGTCAGGTAGTTAATATATCCGCCAGAACCTGAAGTCGGCGCAAAAATTACACCTGTTGGCCCTGCCACAATATCGGCTCCTTCATAAGCATTGAGATTGGTCGGATGGCGAGTACTGTAAATACGTTGACTATCTTGAAAAACTTCCGAGTTCTGTCCACGAATTTGTGGAGCAAAGTTAGCATTTTGTCCCCCGCCTCGCGTAATGCTAGGTGCGTATTTGACGAGATCATCCGCACTGCGAATAACATCTTCTCTAAATTGTTGTTCTGACACTTGCGATACTACACGCGGAGTATCCAATACAGAGCTATCCGTTCCATAAATTGAGGTAACTTTGCGTTTGGGAACAACGGTAGTTTTCTTAGCTGCTCCAGTAACGACTACATCTGACAAAGTAATTACATCACTTTCAGAATCACCTGCTTGTTGTGACGTTTCTTCGGCAAAAACATATAACGGTAAAGTGGCCCCTAATACGCTAAGCGCAATAACTAAAGGTTTTAATTGAAAAGGCTGTCTCATATCACACTCAGTAAAGTAAATTTACAATGCGTTACGCAAAGCCTATGCCAACCATTGAATCGCCAAATAATTCAATCTAACAATTTGATTTATTTGTTTTTAATTTCTCATTGTTTACTTATCAATTCTATTCATGTTTATTTTTTCAACAAAGCTGTTGAAATAGAGACACTCACCAAAAACAATAATTACATAAGTTATTGATAAATATATTAAAATTATATAAAAATATTGGCATTTATTCTGCAATACCTTAAAAGATGAAGATCTAATCAGGTATTTATAATGACAAATCAAACATTTCAGTTATCACGTCGAAAATTTTTAACACAAAGTCTTACGGCGCTAGGTGGCGTCTCTTTGATGGGCAGTTTATCAGGCTGTGGCCCCTCTCCAGATAATAGTACCGAATCAAAAAGTACCTCTTCAGCAACGCCTAAGCATGGAGGTGTTATACGCTTGGGGCTGATTGGAGGACAACAATCAGGCAGTCTAGATCCTCATCTTTCAGCATCGGGAAGTGGTATTACACGAGGTTTCGCTATTTATAATAAGTTATGGGAATGGGATGAAAATATGCTGCCCCGACTTGCTTTAGCGGAGTTTGCCGAGCCTAATCACAATGCAAGCGAATGGACCATCCGTTTACGCAAAGGCTTAGAATTTCATCATGGTAAAACTATTACCGCAGATGATGTAATCTTTTCAGTGAAACGCCTAACAGACCCTAAACTCGCTTCACCATTTCGTAATCTGGTGCAGTGGATTGACCGAGATCGTATTCAAAAACTAGATGAATATACGGTTCGTATTCCTTTTATTAGTACGATTCCCGGCTTTGTTGCATTGCCCGAAACTTGGGTAAACTTTGGAGGAATTGTACCGACTGACTTCGACCCTATTCATAATCCAGTCGGAGCTGGTCCATATAAAGTTAAAGAGTTTATTCCGGGGCAACGTTCTGTTTTTACCCGTTTTAATAATTACTTTAAAGCAGACAAACCTTATGCAGATAGTTTTGAAGTGATTGATTTTAAAGATCAGGTTTCTCGATTAAATGCTTTATTGGCTGGACAAATTGATGTAGCAAATGCGATTTCACCTGAATATATTAAAATTTTGGAGCAAGCAAAACACATTCAAACTATACGCTCTGCGACCAATACGCATAATAGTTTTGACTTTAATACCCAACAAGCGCCGTTTAATGACCCTAGAGTGCGCCAGGCATTCCGTTTGATTGCAAACCGAGAAGAGTTGGTACAACGAGGCTTAAATGGGCAAGGTCGAATCGCTAACGATCTTTATTCGCCGCAAGACCCAGCCTTTCTCAATCTGCCGCAACGTCAGCAAAATATTGCCGAGGCAAAAAATCTATTAGCGCAAGCAGGTTTTAAAGATGGTTTGAGTGTAGAGCTTGTTACCCCAGTGAGTAGCGCTCAACCTGCATTAATTTTTGCCGAGCAAGCAAAACAAGCCAATGTGAATATTCGAGTTAAACAAGTCGATTTTGCAACATTTAATGGCCCTGACCGCAGTAAATGGCAGCTATCGAGTAATGCGACCAATGTCGGCACACCCTATTTATCGACTGCCGTTGTTAACGATGCCCCAATTTCCACGACCAATCGTGTGAACTTTAAAGACCCTGAATATAGTGAGTTATTTTTTAAAGCACTGGCAGAGCCTGATTTAGCCAAACGCAAAATCCATTTAGCGCAAGCACAAAAAATTCAACATGAGCGTGGTGGAATGCTCATTTGGGGATTTAGCCATACGATTGATGCGGCAGCTAAAAATATTGGTGGTTTAGCTCCTGAACATACGATTTTTCCGACATGGCGCTTTGAAAAACTCTGGAAAGCTTAATACTCATCTGTAAACTCACCATAAAAAAAGCTGCCGAAGCAGCTTTTTTTATGGAGGTATAATTATTTAGGCACGGTAATCACAGAGAGTTTATCTACACCTACACGTTCAATACTTGCCAATAATTTTGCAACAGTTCCATATGGTACGGTCTCATCAGCATTTAAATTTAATGCTAATTTAGGATTACTGCTTTTGCGTGACTTTATTTCTTGTTCAAAGTTCGCAAGGGTCACCTTATCTTTATCAAGGAATATTTCACCTTGTGGATTTACACTAATCACTACAGCTTTGTTTTGATCTGTCGATTGAGTTGGAGCCGCTTTTGGTAAGTTTACTTTCACCGTATTTGTTAACAAAGGAGCTGTCACAATGAATACAATGAGTAAGACCAACATGACATCGACTAGCGGTGTAATATTAATTTCACTGACGACATCGTCTTCTTGAGAGGTAGAAATTGCCATTATGCAAACACTCCTTTCTCTTTCACTTCTTTAGCAGAATTATCTTTAAGCGCCGTATTACCAGTCGTACCTTTTTTTGCAGTTGGTAGTTGGAACCCTGCTTTTTGATTCAGGCTCACGAAGTCCGTTGCAAAATCATCAAGATCTGCGCCAATTGTTTTTACTTTACGCACAAAGTAGTTATAAGCAAGCACCGCAGGTACAGCAACTGCAATACCAATACCAGTTGCAACCAGCGCCTCTCCAATTGGTCCAGCCACGACATCCATACTTGCATTACCTGAATGAGCAATTGCTTGTAATGCATGAATAATCCCAAATACTGTACCGAATAGACCAATAAATGGTGCGTTATTTCCAATAGAAGCCAGTAAAGCTGAACCTTTTTCTAATTGGCGGCGCTCAGTTAGAACTTGTTTACTTAAATGGCGTTCTAATAAGTCCTGACGGCTCCAACTGTTTTGTAAGTCTTGATGCGTCTTTTCATCTGCTTCAATTAAAGTCTGAAAACCGGTGTTAGCCACTCGTGCTGCTGGGCCTTCACCCAATTCAGACTTAGTTACTGCATCTGATAAATTTTTTGCTTTCCAAAACTCTTCTACAAAAAGCTTACTTTGTTTTGTTGCTCGCTGTGTCTGGACCACTTTAACCACAATCAACACCCAAGTCACAATTGAGAAAGCAACTAATAACCAGATCGTGCCGTCATGGATCAATGAATTAATATCTGACATGAAAATATCCTCTTAATTTAAATTTTATTTCGGTAATTGATAATGAATTGGAACATCGACCCAGCCTTCTACAGGGGTTTTCCCTTTTAGCGCAGGTGAAAATTTCCATTGCTTTACTGTTCTTACGGCAGCACTGTCTAGAATTTTTTTGCCACTACTTTGCTTGACACTGACTGTATCCGGGCTGCCATTTGCTAATACTTTGACCCGTAAAATGACTGAGCCTTCCCAACCACGTTCTAAAGCTTGTTCAGGATATTCAGGTGCAGGGTTACTGAGATATCCGGCATAACCTTTGGCTTCAGTCACAGGTAAATTGTCATCTGACGCTTTTACAGGCTCAGCCACTTTTTTAACCGGTTCTGTGACGACTTCTTTTGTGACCACAGGTTCTGCAACTTTTTGTGGAGTTGGTTCAGCCACCGCTTTTGCAACTGGCTTAGGTTGCTCCACACTTTTTTGGACAGGTTTGGGTTGTTCAACTTGTTTGGGAATTGGCTTGGGTTTTTCCACCACAGGTGGAACTTTTGGTTTTTCAGTAATGGGTGGAATTTTGGGTTCAATCACTTTAGGTGGTTCAACCGGTTTTACGATTTCAATCACCACAGGTTCAGGTTTATGAATATCTAAAGCTGGTGTCGGCAATTGTTTTGCAACATACCAAATTCCAAGATGGGCTGAAGCAACCGCAATAATTGCGATTAAGACTTTATTCAACTTCACTGGAGCAGGTTGAATAACATCTTGATCATGCCTTGCAAACGGATCTGCAATTTCAGTTGTGGCTGCAACTGTCGCAAATTGCTCAAAGAGCAAAGCCCGCTTATGGGGATTAAAGATTTGATCACGCATAAAAATTTAAACTAAAAATAAAGATTAAGTCGTAAATTGCACAAGCCATGCCAAAACTATAAGCTATTATTTTTTATTAATTTAATTTGTATTTTTCAAATGATTGATACAAAAGATGTTGGTTTTCAGACAGTGTTATGCTGTTCAAACAACAAGATCCCTTTGATATCGCAAAGGGATCTAAGTTTATTATTTTAATTTATATCCTACTAAGGGTAAGACTTCTTCGGCCACGCGATATGCTTCTTCTAAATGCGGGTTACTGGCTAAAATAAAATGTCCCACCCCAATATCAATATATTCTTGCAAACGTTCTGCGACTTGCTCATAGCTCCCGACTAAAATACAGTTTGGGCCACCTCGTACATTTGACATTCCCGCCCACACATTCGGACTTACAAATAGGTCTTCAAAACGGTTGCCTTGTGCTAAGGCTTGCTGGCGCTTTGCTCCTACAGATTCAGTGTCTTTGCGTTCAAAAGCATTACTATCAACAGCAATGGTTTCATACATTTGTTTAAGCTCTTGGAAGGCTTGTTCTTGGGTTGGTCGCGCTAAAATATCAATACGCATACCAAATTTAACTTTGCGTTCCGGCGAGTTCTGCTCAAAGAAATTTTGTGCCTGTTCGATCACTTTTTTCTGTTGGTCTACAGGTTCGCCCCAAGTTAAGTGGATATCTGCATGACGTCCTGCGACTTGTAAAGCCGCATCGCTTGCACCTGCTAACCATAAGCGTGGAACGTCATATTGATTCATTGGGTATTTTAGGCCACCTTGTTCAACATGGAAAAACTTTCCATCGTAATTGAAAGGTGCGTGGTGTGAATAACCTTTCACAAATTCTAAAAATTCATTGGTTCGTGCATAACGTTGATCATGTTCAATAAAATCCCCATACGCGCGTTGTTGTGCACCGCCTCCCCCTGAAATCACATTCCACTCTACTCGTCCCTGACTCAAGCGCTGCAAACTTGCAGCCATTTGGGTTGCATAAGCAGGATGAATAAACCAAGGTTGAATTGCGATGAGCAAACGAAGTCTTTTAGTTTCTCTGGCCAATGCAGACGCTAACACCCATGGTTCTTCAGTATGTGGAAAAGCAGGAATGAGTGCGCCATGAAAACCAACAATATCGGCTGCTTTCGCCACTTGCTCGACATAGTCATAGTAAGCAAATAACTGATCTTCATGTTGCGGTGCAACACGTTGTGGAGATTGAACTGCTGGGGTTAATTGATTCCATTCACCGCGTGTGTGTAATTGATGTGCTCGACGACCATCCCCATGAACAGGGATTCTCCATAAAAACTCAACTGACATAATGAATCTCGATAATTTAAAGATTTGACGATATTTAATTCGTTATAAGTCTTATGAGCAGGAATCATGCCGTTATTTTTTTAAATTAATTTTTAGCTATACTACTGTTTTATATAAATATTAAAAAATCGAGTTTAAAAGCTGTGTTGATATTTCAACACTTAAACGCTAAAGAGTGTCCCAATCACAACACAACGGCGGCATTTAACCTCAATAATAATTATAAAAAATTATAATTTATTGATTTATTTAAGATAATTTTATTGGCGTGGTTCTTGCTCAATACTCATATATTTTTTAATTCTTATGATGATATGCGTATTTTTCCACGTTTAGTTTTAGGTTTTAGTTTTTTGGGTCTTGTTGCTTGTGGCGCACAAAAAACAGAAGAGACCATCCCAAAACAGTCTGAACAGCAACAACTCCGAATTGCTGTCGTTGCCAATGGAACTTCGGGTAGTTTGGACTTTATTGGTGTGCCACAACTCATTTCACAAGATCAAATTTTTCTAAAAGCATTAAAGCAAAATCACATTGAATTAAAATGGGAACCTGTGACCACTGCTGCTGTAGCAACTTTGGTTAATGAAAGTTTTCTAAATAATAAAATCGATTTTGCTTTTTATGGGAACCTTCCTGCTGTAGTCCTTAATGCCACAGGCGTTAAAACACAAATTGTTGTACCCGGAGGTATTGGTAATAACGTCTACCTTATTGTTCCAGAAAATTCACCTATTAAATCTATTGAAGAATTAAAAGGTAAAAAAATTGCATTACATCGTGGCCGTCCGTGGGAAATTAACTTTGGGCAACTCATACAAAGTAAAGGATTAAGCCTAAAAGACTTTCAAATTGTGAATTTAAACCCGCAAGCTGGGGCTGCTGCTTTATCTGCCAAAAGTGTAGATGCCTTTTTTACCTTAAGTGATGCACTTACTTTACAAGATCGCCATTTGGGTAAAATTATTTGGTCATCACAATCTTTGCCCGCAGATTGGAAAATGCGTGCCGAACTCTGGGGTAGCAAAAGTTATATTGAGCAACATCCAGATACCACACAATTACTTGCTGATGCGACAGTACGTGCAATGGACTGGATTGCGCACCATCAAGATGAGTTTCAGCAAAGTCAAACTAAGTTTGGCCAACCTCTTAGTGTGATTCAACGTGAAAGCCAGAACACGGCAAGCACATGGCAACAAGACTGGTCTCCAGACTATCAAGTCGACTTTCTGAAACAGCATTATTCGAAAGTCATTGATCACGCTGTGAAAAATCAGCTTATTCAAACACCAATCAAAGCAGATGAACTGTTGAATCCGAAGTTTACCCGTCAAGCGATTCAAAATTTACATACGAATCATGCTTCAAATAAGCAGGGAAACTAGACAATGAAAATACTAGTAAAGCCACTTATTGAGCAAAATAACGTTTTATTTAAAACCCCACTCCGTAAGAAATTTTCTTCTAAAAAGGTGTATGGGCTGCTCTCTGTGATTTCACCCTTATTAGTATTACTCATTTGGCAGTTGATTAGTTCTTTACAGATTTTCCCAACCCAAATTTTGGTGCCACCTAAAACTGTCTGGAATACTTTTATTGCGTTGTTACAAAGCGGTGAGCTTCAAATGCATCTCAAAGATAGTCTGTCTCGTCTGTTTTTGGGATTTTCTATCGCAGCAATCAGCGCAATTGCTTTTGGTATTGCCTACGGGGCAAATACTCTCTTTCGCAATTACACCTATATTTTATTTAACGTTTTTTATCAAATTCCGATCTTTGTCCTTATTCCTATTTTTATTTTAGTTTTTGGGATTGGTGAATTATTTAAAATTTTACTGATTATAAAGGCCTGCTTTTTTCCAATAGCGTTAGCAACGACCGATGCAGTCAAAAATATTCCCAAAAAATATATTGAATTAGGACAAATCTACCAGCTTAAAACACGAGCTTGGCTCAGGCTTATTATTCTTCCATCCATACTCCCGCCGTTAATTGGTGGACTCCGCATTGCACTTGGTCGCGCATGGTTGATTTTAGTTGCCGTTGAACTACTGGCAGCTGGAACGGGTATTGGGCAAATGATGGAACTAGGACGTCAAATGTTACGCTTAGATGTTGTGATGGTTGGTGTGTTTATCACAGGCGTGGTCGGGTTTGTTTTGGATAAAGTTTTACGTTTAGTGGAACAACGCTTTATCTCGCCTGCGCTTAGTTCGGGGGAGAAATAATGTCTCAGCGTTCATTTACTTTAAAACAATCATGGCAACGGTCAATTATTTTAGTACAAGGCTTAGTACTGCCATTATTGTTATTAGGCTTATGGCAATACAACTCAAGCTTAGGTGCTAGTCATGCCTATGCATTTGTTCCTTTGCAAAACATTTATTTCGCATTTATCAAATTGCTTGAAACAGGTGAATTGTGGCTAAACACATGGGGAAGTCTTAAAAAAGCTGGAATAGGATTCATCTTAGGTTCGATAAGCGGATTAATTTTAGGTACTTTGCTTGCCTATTCAAAAGTTTTAAATGCTTTAGTTTCTCCACTATTTAACAGTATTCGACAAGTTCCATTACTGGGTTTAACACCTTTAATTGCCTTATGGTTTGGTAACGGAGAAGAAGCAAAAATCTTTATTATCGCGCTTGCCTCATTTTTTCCATTAGTGATTAATACATTTCAAGGCCTTAGCCACAATGATGCAAAATACGATGAAATTGCACGTATTTATCAATTTTCATTCTGGCGCAAATTTAAAAAAATACGCCTTCCCCAAGCCCTACCCCATATTTTAACTGGTCTAAATTTAGCCGTGCCCTTTACTTGGATCACCACTACAGCAAGTGAATTGCTATTCAATGCAGGTGCAGGACTCGGTAACTTAATGATGAAAGCCGAGATTAATGCCGAAATGGATATTCTGTTGGTTTGCGCCATAACAGTTACCCTTTGTGGAGCCTTTATGACAGCAGGTATTCATCTTATTTCAAAACGCCTGCTGCAATGGCGTACCTAATTTGTCTTTTTAAAAAATATTGTTAGGAATTTATATGTCGTTCTCACTACTTTCTATTAAAAAACTCAATAAATCTTTTCAACGTGATCAAAATACTTTGACCGTTTTAGATGGTATTAACCTCAACATTGAGCAAGGCGAATTTATCTCGATTGTTGGCAGTAGTGGCTGTGGAAAATCAACACTATTACGTCTTATTGCTGGATTAGATCAAGACTATGACGGTGAAATTTTACTGAATCAAACCCAAATAAAAGGTACAGATTTAAAACGCGGTCTTATCTTTCAAGAACACCGATTACTTCCATGGCTTACTGTTTTTGAAAATATCCATTTAGCACTTGAGGAGACTCCACTCACCCGTGAAGAGAAAAATTTACGGGTAAATGAGCATATAGAAATTGTCGGGCTGAAAGGTTTTGAAAAGGCTTATCCACATGAGCTTTCGGGTGGCATGGCACAACGTGTTGCAATTGCCCGTGGACTCGTCAATAAACCCGATATTTTACTTTTGGATGAGCCTTTTGGTGCTTTAGATGCCATCACACGGAGTCACTTACAAGTTGAGCTTCAGCGTATCTGGCAACACGAAAAAATCACCATGATTTTAGTTACCCATGATATTGAAGAAGCTGTCTATCTTGGAGACCGTGTCATTGTAATGTCAGCCCGACCAGGAAAAATTAAAGAAATTATTCATGTTCCGCTGACACATCCTCGACATAAAGAAAGTGAACTTTTATTTGGTTTTCGCAATCAGGCACTTAATATGCTAGATCATACAGCATAATTAATTTGAATATTGATCGATATTAATATGATTTAGAAAACAGATAATATCGTGATATTAATATTCTTTACACTTAATTAATATAGGATAGAGAAAATGGGTTTATCTATTTGGCATATTTTACTGTTTGCAGTGATTGTTATTTTATTATTTGGAACTTCAAAGTTAAAAAATCTAGGTAAAGACTTAGGTGGTGCAATTAAAGATTTTAAAGATTCAGTTAATTCTGATGATCAAAAATTATTGCAAAACCAGCAATACAAAGATATTAGTCCAGTTGAATCACATAATGAAAAACAAAATAAAATATGAGTGATTTATTATTATGTTTAATATCAGCTTTGGAGAGTTATTAGCTTTTGCAATTATTGCGCTTATTATTTTAGGACCTGAAAAGCTTCCTCACACATTAAGATCAGTCCTCCTCAAATACAGAGCAATTAAAAACCAAATTAGTAAAATTCAAAATGATATTGAAAACGAACTTGACCTGATCGAACTTAAGAGAGTCATGCAAGAAGAGCTGCAAAAAATAAAACAAAATGAAGAGCAGCTCAAACAACAACTTGCTCTCATGCAACAAGAAATTGAAAACGTACAAACAACTGTTTTTACGGAACAAAAAACCAAAGCACGGCGCATTAATGACTATATCTATACCCGTTCACAAGATGAGTTAAAGACACCATTTTTAGCTCATTTTAAAACAGCCAATAAATTCAGTGAGGATCAAGCCGCATGACGGAACATATTGTCAGTGAAAGCCTCACTGAAATGAAATATAGCGAACATTTAAAAGAATTAAGAAAACGGCTGATCTATAGTATTGGTATTGTTTTAGCGATTTTTTTATTACTACTTCCGCTTGCTCAGAAGAACTACCATTTTCTTGCTCATCCTTTAATTTCATTACTTCCTAGCAATTCCACCATGATTGCAACAGATGTGATGAGTACATTTTTAGCACCATTTAAACTCAATATTTATTTTGCGATTTTATTAAGCATTCCCTTTATTCTTTATCAATTTTGGCAATTTGTTGCTCCAGCTCTTTATCAAAAAGAAAAAAGGTTCGGTATAGCACTAGTGCTTTCGAGTAACCTTCTATTTTATTTAGGAATTGTGTTTGCCTATACTTTAATTTTGCCTCTCGCTTTAAAGTTTTTTGTTTTGGCATCGCCCGATAATGTGTTACCTATGACGGATATCAATAGCTATCTAGATTTTTGTTTGAAGCTTTTTCTTGCTTTTGGGCTAGCATTTCAAATTCCAGTTTTAACTTATATTCTTATTTTTATTGGCCTTATTTCTATTCAACAGCTAGAAGCACATCGTAAGCACATCATTGTATTCTTCTTTTTTATTGCAATGTTTATTACCCCTCCTGATGTTTTTAGCATGCTTGCTCTTGCAGTCCCAATGTGGTTGTTATTTGAATTGGGTTTATGGGTCACAAAATTCACAATGCAAAAAAACATCCATTAAAAAATGGATGTTTTTTCTATAGAAAACCTTTAAGCAATTTCATTTTCATTCTTATTAGGTAGTAAGTTATATCTTGATAGAAGATTACGTAAAACATTACGCGATAAGCCTAACATTTTTGCCGTCTTGACCTGATTATTCCAGCAACTTGAAAATGCAGTATTTACTATTTTATCTTCAATAATATGCCATGCTTCCCCATCATATTCTTGAAACAAGCGCTTCAAAATACTTTCAAACTCTTGAATAAGATCATTATCTGGTAAAACCGCTGAGCCCGTTTCCTCAGAAAATCTTAAATGCTCAAGATCAATTGTTTTACCGCCACTCACCAGCAAAGCATAGTGAATATTGTTTTCTAGCTCACGAATGTTGCCTGGCCAGCTATAATTGAGCAGCGCATTTCTTGCTCTATCACTAATATTTGGCTTAGTGGTAATGAGCTTCTGAGAATATGAACTTAAGAAGAAATCAACCAGAGGTAAAATATCTCCTTTACGTTCACGCAGTGGCAAAATATTAAGCACAACCACGTTCAAGCGATAATATAAATCTAGACGAAACTTGTTTTCTGCTACAGCTTTACGTAGATCGACGTGCGTCCCCGACAAAATACGGACATTAATTGGAATTGGTTTTCGACCGCCCACGCGTACGACTTCTTTTTCTTGCAACACCCTTAACAGCTTAACTTGTAAGGATAGAGGCAACTCACCTACCTCATCTAAAAATAAAGTACCACCATCGGCTGTTTCAAAAATACCAGCTCGAGTTTTGTTTGCACCCGTAAAAGCTCCAGCTTCATAGCCAAACAGTTCAGATTCGGCAAGAGTCTCGACCAAAGCACCACAATTGACAGCAAGAAAAGGCTTATTTTTACGATCACTTTTCAAATGAATTTCGCGCGCAATTAACTCTTTACCTGTCCCAGATTCTCCTTGAATGATGACACTGGCAGAGCTTGGAGCAATCGTTTCAACTTGATTTAATAATTTACGGGAGTTCTGATCTGAAAAGATAATTGCTTTTGCTCTTATTGGTTTTACAGGAACACCATTATCAGGCAAAGTAATTACTTTATAATCATTATCTAAAAAGGTCTTCATAATTACCCCATAAAACTTATGATATAAGCATTCTAAAAGGCTATATTACATTTCAGTGCGTTTTTTAATAAATAACAAATAAATATATTTAATCCAAAATTCACCTATTTTATTCTGAAAATATTTTCTCTTATAAATTAAAAATAAACACAATTCTTTTTTTATGATATGTTGCTTCTCAAACACAATGTTGTCTTTTTGATTAAATCCAAACAATCTAAAAAATTATAATCCATTCCTATATTTGATTTATATAGGTATAAAGTTTGGCATTTATTTTGCTCATTCATTTAAAATCCACAAAATAGGTTTAATAATGAGCATCGAATTTGTAGGTATGGTTTTCCCTAACCAATGGTCTGAAACCAAAGGAACACGAATTGGCCATAAAATTGACCTCGAATATCTACGTTACCACGCACGGGCACATGAATATGCGGGTTTTGATAAAGTCTTAATTGCTAACGGGCCAACCAGCCCAGACAGTGCACAAATCGCGGCATACCTTGCCCAACATACAGAACGTCTTGGATTTATGATTGCTCATCGTCCTGCACTGCTCACTCCAAATCTTGCTGCGCGTTCTTTTGCTACGCTTGACCATACTACAGGTGGTGGAAGAATCCGATTACATGCAATTACGGGAATTACAGCTGAGCCTCAAGAAGGCGATTATATTGTTGATAAAGTTCAGCGCTATGAACGGACGGGTGAATATTTAGATATCATCCAGAAACTTTGGAAAAGCGATCAACCCATTAGTTATGAAGGTAAATATTTTAAGTTAGATAATGCTTTTTGCCCGTTAAAGCCAGTCAACGGTACAATCCCGATTTCATTCGGTGGTTCATCAGACATTGCTTATGATATTGCAGTCCGCCATGCAGATCTCTATTCACTATGGGGTGAACCACTGGCTGGAGTAAAAGAGCAAATTACTAAATTGAAGCTCGCAGCAGAAAAAGCCAATAAACCACAGCCTCCTGTTAGCTTATCTGTACGTCTTATTATTGGTGCAACCGAAGAACTTGCTTGGCAACGAGCAGAACAGATTCTTGCAGATATTCAAAATAATCCAACTTTTCAAAATAACGGCACATTGTCGGGACATAAAATCAAAGGCATCGGTTCACAGCGCTTATTGGCAGCAGCCCAGCAAGGTGATCGACATGACCGCGCATTATGGATGCCAACCGCAACTGCTGTAGGGGCTTATGGCGATACGACGGCCCTTGTTGGTACACCAGACACCATTATTGCCTCATTACTTGATTATGTAGATTTAGGGGTGACGACTTTCTTAAATCGGGGCTACGATCCGATCTATGATACGGTCGATTATGGTCGTTATATTATCCCCGCTGTACGTGAAGAGGCAGCCAAAAGATTAAAACAAATCGCTTAAATATTTAAAGCAAAAGCCGCTCATTCAATATCTTTGAAGAGCGGCTTTTTTAATAAAGATTTTCTTTAGTGAGAAAATCTTTAGTCCATCTTTTATTGCAAGTCAGGTTTACAAATAGCCTGAATTTTCTCTCCCGCAATCACCTTTTTAGCAAACGGAATTGAATCTTTTAAGGAAGCATTAACAGTTTCGCTATGTCCTAAGCCATGATACAAATGACCTTCGACCACTGTACCTGCTTTACAAGCATCTGCCACCAGCTTCATTTGAGAACGAGCATCTGGAGTTCGGTCATTTGCCCCTGTTCCAATAAATAATGGATGATTGATTTTTAATGTAGGGTAATAACCATAATCATTTGACTGTTTCTCTTGCAGTTTTTTATAGCTTGCTGGCGGATTAGGTTTATATGCTTGTGCTGGCGAAAGCCCTGCGGTTTGAATATCTCCCATAAAACTTGTTAAGCAGGCATTTCTTGCTTGTTCAACTAAAGGAGCAGCTTCAGGCGTGAAAATATCTTCTGTTTTAATTTCTGGATATAAACTTTGTGTCACTAAAAAACTATAGATGCCATAAGCCAGTGATGGGCTGACTTCGTAAGGATTTAACTTTAACTGATTTTTTTCAGGCGTCGCTTCAGGATCTTGATAAATCACGCCTGTACCAATTGAACCTTTAATATTTAAGTCAGGTGCATACGTTGCCGAATAGGAAGAAGCCGCAACAGCCCCAGCGCCTCCTTGTGATTGGCCAACAATCACAAACTTATTGGCAAGTGGCAATTTTGTTTTTAAAGCAGCTCTACCACTATCTAAAATACTATAAGCCAGCATTGGGTTATTAATTAGCAAGTGTGGTCCTGCAACACCTAACCCTTCATAATCTGTGGCAACGACTGCAAATCCTTCTTTTAGCCAACGATTTAAATATTGTACATCTCGGTATGATCGTCCACTCCAAGACGGCGCACAAGCATCGGCCAAACCTACAGTACCATGTGCCCATAACACCACTGGCCAACCTTCTTTCGGTGGAGTTCCTTTTGGTAAGTGAATACTTCCTGAAACCACAATAGGTGTTTTGCTATCTTTACCACTCGTAGAACTGTAGAGAATCCGAATAACCTGACTGTCATTTGCTAAACGAATATAAGGATTATGAATCGCTTCTGTTTTTAATAATTTTCCTGCTTGTTCAGGAATAGCTGATTTCCATGTATAAAACTCGGAAACTCGGCCATCTCCATATTTATCGTCAGGTGTTGGAGCTTGTTGAGCGGTCGCCAAACAACTTGAAGTTAAAATCGTTGTGATTAAAGAAAACTTGCATAAAGTTGATAAAAAAGTATGTTGCATTGTCATTTACCTTAAAAACTGTCTCATCATTTTTGATTTAAAATTCGTAACTTACGCGGCCATATAAATACGTTCCAAATGCTCCTTCAGGCGCATTAAAACTATATTTGACAATGTTGCCGACCGAAGAATCTTTGGCTTGATCAGGATGGCTATTAAATAAGTTGATCGCCCCTAAATTGAATTTCAGGCCTTTCACGAATGCATCCGCTTTGTAGCCAATATCCAAATCTGCAATCCACTGAGGGTCAAAGGTTTGGTCTAGTGCAGTATTGGTATTATTTAAAGTAGTCCATTTATCGTAGCGACGGACAGCCGTATTCACGCTCCATGCTTGATTTGACCAAAGTGCGCCAAGCGTTAACTTTGTTTTCGGCGCAGCAGATTCAATCAGGCTTTGTGTATTTCGTCCTGCAATACTTGAAACAGGAATTCGCTCACCTTTTGCGGTAATAGAATCTCGAGTTTCGGTAATTTCATTTTTGTTATATGCCAGACCGAGATTCAGATTTAACTTACCATATTGTTCAAGGTTTAAATCATGTTTAAGTGCGAGCTCTAAGCCTTGAGTACGTGTATCTAGTAAATTATTAAAGAACGCCACATTGGCAATATTCGAATACGGTGTATTGGCAAAAGCATTGGTAATTACACTTCCAGTAATATTGTCTGAAAGCAAAATACGATTTTTAATATCGATTTGATAAAGGTCCAAAGTTGCCGATGTATTAACAAGTGGCTTCCAAACAAAACCTAAAGAATAATTCGTCGATTTCTCAGGTTTAAGAGAAGTTCCGCCAATCAGTAAAGCCGCCTCACTTCCTGCAACTAAAGTTCTTTGTTGAACATCTTGCCAACCTGAAGCGGTTTGCACTGTTTGTACGCTATAAGCCGAATAGCCCTGCTGTGCCAATGACGGCGCTCTATAGCCTGTATTTACTGAACCACGTACAGTAAATTTAGGTGATACATCATATTTAGCAAATAATTTTCCGTTTGTGGTCGAACCAAAGTCTGAATATTTTTCACTTCGAACAGCGGCACCCACATTCAAGTCTTTAATAATATCTGCTTCTAAATCTAGATAGATACCATAGACATCACGGCTAATTTTTCGTTCATCTTGGTCTGTAATTCCGGCATATATTCCCGGAACACCAACGCCCAAAGTTGTGCTTGGATTGAAATATGGGCCGCGGGTATAGGCAATCGGATCACCAGCATTTTGCTTATATTGCTCCCAACGATATAAAACCCCTGTAGACAACGTGAGTGGGCTTGCGAACCAGTCAATTGCAATATCACGGCTATAATCTAGCCCTGTATTTAATTGTGAAAAAATATTTTCGCCCAAGTCATAGTTTGAAGGAGAATTTGGCCCGTAACTTGGATTAATGCCATTGCCTTGTTCTGTGCTGACTTTATTTTGTCCATAGGTTGCATAAAGATCATATTTACCTGACTTCTGCTCTCCTTTTTTAACTCCAACTGTCGTTGCAAAGTCATCTACAGTGACCAAGCTCAATGGCGAGCGTCCATCTGGATAACGTTCTTTAAAATAGCTGGATTGATTCAGTACGGTTTTGGTTGTTGGGGGCTCATAAAAGTTTTCCCCTATTGTTTTACGATGGCCATAGCTACTAAAACCATAAAGTGCAACGTCATCTGTCAAAGGCAAATCTAGATTGGCAGTCACATTGATTTGATCTTTTTGTTCAGGGGAGCCAAATTTCCACGTTCTATAGGGTGTATTTTGTTCTGTATATTGAGCCTTGGTTGAACCATCATAAAAAGTTCGCGTATCAGGTGCTGTATTACTTGCAGCTTCACGTTTGCCTAAATCTAATGCAACCGTCAATGCACCATCGTTAGGAAGTGCAAAACCTTTCCAAAGATTAACTTTATGTTGTTCACCATCTCCTTGAGTGTAGCCACCTGTTTGATAGCTTACGCCACCTCCATGATCTCGTGATTTCAAAATAATATTAACGACGCCGGCAATTGCATCTGACCCATATTGTGCGGCAGCACCATCCCTCAAGATCTCTATACGCTCAATCGCGCTCACTGGAATTAAACTTAGGTCAGTTACCGCTGCGCCTCTTCCACCTGCATAGGCTTGGCGGGTGAAATAAGCGGATGTATGACGACGTTTTCCATTAATTAAAATTAGAGTTTGATCAGCAGATAATCCTCTAAGTGCAATACTTGGCGGAACCGATGCCCCAAACCCACCTGCAGGAGAACTCGGTAAAGTCACCGAAGGAGACAATCGTGTTAATGCTGCTGCAAGATCAGTTGCACCAGTCTCTTGTAACTCTTTGGCAGTTAAAATATCAACGGGTGCAGGTGCATCAAGTGAGCTACTAATTGCCCGTCTAGAGCCTGTGACAACCACAGATTGTAATGTGATGGCATCCTCTTTATCTGGCAAATTCTTTTGATCATTTGCCAAAGTAATTGAGGCAGTGAGTGTACTCAGTGCAAAAATTGAGGAGTGAAGAATGAATTGAGAAAAATATGTATGCATATTAGCTTCCTTAACGATCTAGACCGATATAGCAAAGCCGATGCCAAATATTTTATTATTTATTATCAATGCATTAAGAAATTTAAATAAAAGAATCATTGTTTAAATTTAAACAATGATTCAAAAAAATGCTTATAAAACTACAGTTGTGAAATCTGTAAATCGCTTAAACAAGTTGGTTTTGTAAATATGACTGATATAACTGAAAGTAAGCTGACTGCTGCTGTATTAAATGCTCATGTGAACCTTCTTCTACGACATGGCCATTTTTAATCACAACAATTTTGTCAGCCTCACGAATGGTACTCAGCCGATGTGCAATGACAATACATGTTCTATTTTGGCATAAGCGTCTGAGCGCATATTGTATTTTTTGCTCGGTATAAATATCGATTGCAGAGGTGGCTTCATCTAGAATTAATATTTTGGGGTTTGCCAAATAAGCACGAACTAAGCAAACAAGTTGCCTTTGTCCATGACTAAGATTTTTACCAAGCGCTCCCACTTCGGTGAAATAGCCTTGCGGCAGCTGTTGCAATATCTCATCCACTCCCAAGTCTTCAATAACCTGGATAAGTTTCTGGTCTGTAGCATCAGGTTGAACTAGACGTAAGTTATCTAAAATTGTTCCACTAAATAAAACATTATCTTGTAAAACGATACTCACATGCTGTCTTAAACTTGCAAGATGAATATTTTGTATTGGATAACGGTCTAGAAAAATTCCACCTTGCTGGGGTTCATAAAATCTCGTTAGTAACTGAACCATGGTACTTTTGCCATGTCCCGTTGGCCCTACAATCGCAATTATTTTTCCAGCTTCAATGTCCAAATTAAAGTTTTGTAAAACAGGTTTGTGGGTATAGGCAAAATCTACCGACTGAAATCGAATATGACCGTTCAAGTGTTCAAGCTTCAAAGCATTCGGTTGTTCTTGAATCGTAGACTGAGTGTCTAAAAGTAAAAATATTCGTTGCGCACATGCTGCTCCATTTGCATAACGTTCAAATAAATCGGTCAGTTCCTGTAAGGGGGCTAAGAATAAAAACACATAGAAAATACTCTCTGCAAACTGCCCTATACTAATCATGCCATCACTATACGCATAACTACCAATCACAATGAATCCGGCAGTAGCTAGAGTTGAGAGTAAACCTGTAAAGGGAGCAAACCAACTGGTCCGCTTGCTGCCATAAATAATAGAGTTATTAAAGTCTTTTAATAATTCTTGATAACGAGATTGATTGGTTTCGGTGTAATTTAATTGCTGAATGATTTTTGCTCCATTTACTGTTTCAACCAAATGAGCAGTAAACCGACTGCGTTCCTCCGCAACTCGTCCCCAATGTTTTTGTGATGACTTTTTAAAAATTGCAGTCATTCCAAATAAAATGGGTAGCGTCGCAAATAAACACCAGAAAAATGGTGGATAGATATGCCAAAGGAGTACTGAAGCTAATCCACAACGCAAAATTGCCGAAAGTAACTCTGGTGGCCCTTGTATCAAAACAGGCTCTAGCGTTTCGACATCACGATCGGCCCGTGAAATAATCCTGCCAGCCTTGGTACGATCAAAATAACCAATATTTAAACTTTGGATATGCTGAAATAACGAACGTCTTAAACCATTAATCACTTTCAAAGCTGCTCGGCCTGAAAGATATTTTGATACGCCCGCTAAAGCAAAACGACAAATCCAACTTAAGAATAAAATGCTAATCGCAATGAATAAAACAGGCTGATTCAATACTATTTTTCCAGCAATGTGTTGAAAGCCCGAATCTAAAATATATTTCACCACCCAAGGCCGAACAAAAACGCTCATCACTTGTAAAATTTCTACTGCAATTAAAGCAAGCAGCAAGTATCGAATGGGATAAATTAAAGGAATAAGTTTTTTTAGCATTCCTCTATGAATTGAGGCATTTGCCAAATTTTCTTCGATTTGTAGATCAGCTGATTTTGCAAATGGGCGGAAATTTTTAACACTGGTATTCATGCATCAATCTCCTGCTGCTCTAACTGAAAACCCATCAACTCTCGATAAAACAAACAATTTTGAACCAATTCAGCATGTGTGCCTTGGGCAATAATATGACCCTGATCAAGCACAATAACGCGATCAGATAAAGCAATCGTGGTTTGTTTATTAGAGTTAATAATGATTGTTTTCTTAAAATGGTTTCCATCATCAGAAAGTCCTGATAGTCGCTGTAAAACTTGTTTTTCTGTAGTGGCATCTAAGGCACTGGTAGAATCATCTAGTGCTAAAATTGGTGAATTTTTTAAAATAGAACGGGCCAAGGCAAGTCGTTGTTTTTGTCCTCCAGATAAGGTAACGCCCTTGTCCCCAATCAACGTGTCTAAACCATTATCAAGTCGTTGTAATAGTTCAGATGCAGAAGCTAAATGTAAAGCCTCTTTCATCTCTTGCTCCGTTGCATCTTGCTTAGCAACTCTTAAGTTATCTGCCAGTGTGCCACTAAAAAAGAAATTTTCTTGAGGAATGATCTGAACCCAATGTCGTAATTCAAATAGGCTCAAATCTTTAATATTCGTCCATCCCATTTGCTCAGAACCAATTAAAACTTGCCCTTCTGTTGGGTCAATAAACCGATTGAGTAAATTCATCAAAGTCGTTTTACCTGAGCCTGTCTTACCGACAATAGTAACGATTTCACCTGCTCGAAATTCAACACTGCATTGCTTTAAAATAAAATTTTTTGTTGTTTTATCCTGAAAGCTGACATTTTCTAATTTAATGCTTAATTCATCACGCCATTGCAACGTTAGAGGATATTGTTGATCTTCAATTGCGGACTTCTCATCTAGCATTTGCCAGATTCTTGTTGCAGACGAGCGAGCATCGGCAAAAATATGTAAGACCTGACCAATGCTTTCAATACGAAACACCAATAAATTTGCCATGAGAATGGCAGCAACAAATTGCCCTACCTGCAACTGATTTTGACCAATTAAATAAGCACCAAAAGCAATGACCCATAAGTAAGAACCCGCAATAATTACTTGCGGAATAGGTAACCGTTTTGCACTTGTCTTGATGGTCTGAATAGAATGATGAATAAATAGATCTACAGCATGGTTAAAACGTTGTAAAAGTTTCTCTTCGAGTTGAAAAGCTTTGACTACCCGAATTCCATTGACGCTTTCTGCCAATGTATCGCTGACTTTTTCATATGCAGATGCAACTTGATGGTCCAGAACCACCAATTGATTGGTCAGTTTAAATAGAACCCAAAGCCCTAAAAAAATAAATAATAAAGGAACTAGGCCAAGCCAAGGATGATACCAACACAAGAGCCCAACGGTTACGGTAACAACCAAGCTTGACTCAAATACTTGACGCCAAAAATTGATGAGCGCTTCTTTTAATTTATCTGAATCACGTGTTGTACGAGATAATACTTCTCCTAGCCCATGTTTCCAGTGCCATGAAACATCTAAATGCTGTACTTGGCTAAAGATTCTTTCCCTTAAAATACTTAGCAGTTGCTGGCCAATGGTTAAAGCACTTAACCCTGCTAAATATTGAATAACAGCTCTAATACTTGCAATACTCGTAAGTAGAATGAACCAAAACCAAGGATTTAAAGGATCAGTGATAGCATGCTGAAATAAGGTTGCTCGTTCACTATGTTTTAAGGTATCAATCGCATGACCGATTGAATACTGTTGAAGTGCTAACCCGATATTTGCGATAACAAATAAGGTCGCCGTCAATACAAAACGAAATGGCATAAAACGATATAAAGCCAAACTTCGCAATAATGGATAATTTTTAAACATAAAAGATAGTAAAAATTTAAGATTCCGTTTTATTGCGAGATTCATGCCAAATTAATGACCTTAAAAAATATTTTAAATTATTGTTTTATATTGTTTTTATAGAGCGCTATTTATGGGGGTGTTGTTTTTAAAACACCAAAGCAATTCTTGTGTTGTAATCGCAACAAAATTTGATATATCAACATCATAAAAAAAGATATTAAAAATAATTTATAAATATCAATAAATTAATGAGTGGCATCAATTTTGCTTTAAAGCATGAAAACCACAAAAGGATGTCACGATGACAACACTTCAAACTCAACCATTAAACACACTTTGGTATACACGCTGCCCCGTACCAACTGGTCTAGGCATTTCAATTCAAAAAGGTTGGCTCAAAGAAAAATTTAATGAGCAGCAGATTGAAATAAAATCAATTCGAGAATCAAACTCCAAAGATATTCGTAACTCCCATTTTAACCATACCCTTGCCAACTCAGTTCGACATGGCGGCAGTATTCCTGCAATTTGGGCATATGCATCTGGTCAAAAAACCAAAGTGATTGGCTTATCTTGGGCTGATGAAGTTCAATTGTTATTAACACGCTACGATTCAAACATCAAAACTGTTGCAGACTTAAAAGGCAAACGTTTTGGTATTCCACTGAATCAAGATGCAATTATTGATTTCTCACGTGCACAGGCGATTCGTGGTTTAGAGAATGCCTTAAAAATAGTGGATTTGAAGGTGAGCGATCTTGAGCTGGTCGATTGTTTACGAGCAGATATTTTAGCTGCACAGCAACAACAGCCTGAAGAAAATGATTCTAGTTTTTATGGTAATCGTAACAAAATTAATGCAAGTGCAGAAATTGTGGCATTAATTAAAGGTGATGTCGATGCTATTTTCCTAAAAGGTGCACATGCTGCGCAAATTGCTCATGATTTCGCCCTGCATACTATTATTGATATTGGCTCACATCCAGACCCTATTCTACGCTCTAATAATGGAACACCAAGAACGCTCACTGTTGATGAAGATTTTCTAACGCAATATCCAGAGCAAGCCCAAGCGATTGTCGATGCTGTTTTACAAGCAGAACAATGGGCTCATGCCCATCCCGATGAAACCCATCGTTATTTGGCAAAAGAGTGTAATAGCAGTGAACAATGGGTTCATGCGGCGTATGGTGCAGATGCGCATCTGAAACTCAACACTAACTTTGATGAGACTTCTATTGTTGCTTTACAAGACCTGAGTGACTTTCTATACCGCTGGAACTTTATTCCTGCACAGATTAATGTTCGTGAATGGCTGGCGCAGGATATTTCTATTCAAGCTCAAGTGGCTTAATACTTCAAAACAAAAAGGTTGTCTTGATGACAACCTTTTTTATTTTTAGCATCCAAATTCAAGTAACTCTAAACTATCGTAGTAGTTAGCATCGGTAATGTTAATCTCTTTAACAACAATTATTTTAACGGAGTCTTATCGAGTTTTATCCAATTTTAGGATTAGCTTTCAGCTGGAGTTACTTTGGTTTCGCCCAAAGTAACCAAAGGCATTGTCATCTGCAAAACCTGTTCTTTTCTTGGATTTATTAAAACCTCTCGTAGAAACAGCCTCTTGTTTAAACCATGCAGGTTGCAGATGACGTTTCCGAGTATCATATTTACTTTCGAACTCGGGTTATTTATTAAATTTAGTCACATTTTCCGCCTGTTTCTTCAGAAGTACCGAGTTGTATTCTCCTGGTGGAATATTATTTAAATAATAATTTCCAACATGATATAGCCTCCAGCGAATTGGATCATGCGTGGTGTGGGTTCGTGCGTTACGCCAGAAACGGTCTAGATTCCATTTCGATAAGGTTGAACTTGCGCCGAGTAATCCAAAAATTTCACTCGAAATTTTTAAAGATGCATGATCAGACTGACTACGGGTAGCAGCAACCGATAAAATCAGTTCCGTTTGTAAGTCTTCATCTTCTACATTTGCCAAATGCTGTTCAAAAATTTGTGCTGAACGATCTAACAATGCCTCAGCCGAACGGACCAAAACAGCAAACTCACCAATTTGTTTAATAATATGAGATTCATGTGTAGGTGAATCGACCCCACTTTCTACCCAAGGTCGAGCATGATGTTGTAAATAATCAATCCCGCCTTGTAATGCCCCTTTGGCAATTCCTGTGTCCATTGCAGCGTGTAAAATCTGAGGCCAAGTGAGTCCCGTACGTAAAACCGTGCCTAAACCCCCAGTATTCCGCTTAGCAATATAACGTTCATCAACAATCACATCTTTAAAATTAACAGTGCCACTGACGCTATTATTTTGTCCCATTGCATCCCAGTCATCAAGCAACTCTACTCCCTCTGTATCTCGATGAATTAAAATCGAGACTGGTCCATCATCACTACCCGCAAATAAAGAAATCCATTCTGCAAGTAAAGAGCCCGTAGAATAAAACTTACTGCCGTTTAGAATTAATTGTCCTTCTGCATTCCTTTCTACGCGTGTTTTATGCTGGAACTTATCTTTGCCTCCCACTTCTGCAAGTGCATTGCCTAAACGCTTTCCACTTAATACATCGGCAAGTAATTGATCACGAATTTCATCGTCATAGCCAGTTAAAATTCCTCGGAACATAGTGAAGTGAATCTGTAATAACTGCCCTACACCACCATCGGCAGATGAAATAATTTTCACCACATTGACCAAGGTTGAAATACTGGCACCTAAGCCTCCAAATTGCTTGGGCACAATAATCGCGGTTAAACCGGCTTCTGAAATTAAACGCGCCTGATCATAAGGGACAGTCTTGTTATAACTTGGATCTCGAGCAAATTGATTCAGTTGATCTGCTACCTCATTTGCAATCTCAAGTGCTTCTTGCTCGCTTTGAATATGTCTTACGCTACCTAATTCTAAAAAACTGTGTTGGTTAATATCGTTCATTTTTAACTCCGAAAAATCTGTTCTTTTTTATGCGCTAACTTCTAATACGTTTTTTTTAAACAAGCTTGGCGCATGGGTAAGCAAAGTTTTGGTATATATATGTTGAGGATGACTAAGCACTTGATCTGTTTCACCGTATTCAACAATATGTCCATTTTTTAATACGGCGACTCGATCTGCGATTGCACGAACAACCCCTAGGTTATGAGTCACAAATAGTAAGGTCACACCTTGCTGCTGAAGGTCTTGTAACAGTTTTAAAATAGATGCCTGAACTGAAACATCCAAAGCAGAGGTAATCTCATCACAAATCAAAACATCAGGTTGGCACAATAAAGCTCGCGCGATCGCCACTCGTTGTCGTTCCCCACCCGATAAATCTCTTGGATAGAGTTCCTGAACTTGTATAGGTAGAGAGACTTGTTTAAGTATCTGTGTGACTTTTTCTATGGCTTCTTGTCGAGATGCTCCAAAGAAATGCTGCACAACTTTAATTAAGGTCTGTCCAATCGTATGCGCTGGATTCAAGGCTTTATAAGGATTTTGAAAGATATATTGCAGTTTATGTCGTTGCCGTAAATGACGCTGTTGTCCACGCAATGACAAGACTTCATCTGCTAATGTAATTTGTCCATCTGCATTTTCATTCAGGCCAGCAATCACACGTGATAAAGTTGTCTTACCTGAGCCAGATTCACCAACCAATGCTAAACATTCACCTTTTTTGAGTTGAAATGAGATATCAAAAAGAGCCTGTTGCTGCCCATACCACGCATTAATATGTTCAACTTTCAGCAGTGCTTCTCGATCAGTTTCTCGTTCAATAACCTGATGATCAAGCTCTTTAAAATTAATCACGCCAACATGATCCGAATGGTGACAAGCAACAAAATGCGGGTCAAACTCATCTTTTAATTGAGTTAATTCAGGTTGTTTTTGACGGCATATGTCTGTGGCGAAAGTACAACGTACTGCAAAAGCACATCCGGCTGGACGCTCATTTGGTGAGGGTGCGTGTCCTTCAATTGGAGATAAATATTTACGAATGGCCACATCGGGAATGGCGTTAAGTAAACCTTGCGTATAAGGGTGTTTAGGGATTTCAAATAGTTGGGTTAATACCGCATCTTCAGCAATTCGCCCTGAATATAAAACAATCACCCGATCTGCAATATCTTTTACAACCGTTAAGTCATGCGATACATAAATAGCAGCAACATTATATTCACGGCATAATTTACGAATGATGTTCAACACCAATGTCTGTGTCGTCACATCTAAGGCGGTGGTTGGCTCATCTAAAACAATCAAACGTGGCTGTAATAAGAATGCCAAGGCCAATAAAATTCGTTGTTGCTGTCCACCTGAAAGTTGATGAGGATAACGCTTGAGAAATAGCTCATCATGAGGTAACCCCACTTCATCTAAAATTTTGGCTACTTTCTGGTATTTTTCAGCGCTTGATAACTGGGCCTGATGGACTTCTAATAATTCAAATAAATGTTGACCAATACTTAATGCTGGGTTGAGTGCCGTTCCAGGATCTTGAGCGACATGACTAATTTTATAGCCACGAACCTGACGTAAAGCATGATCATCTAAACTGAGAATATCTTCATCATCCAGTTCAATAGTTCCTTGAATAATCTTGGCGCCATGTCGTGCATAGCCCAATAAGGCACTCGATAATGTCGTTTTACCAGAACCACTCTCTCCGACCAGACCTAAAACTTCACCTTCTCGCAAGCTAAATGAGATATTAGAAACGATATGATTACCGGTGTTTACCAATGCCACAGTTAAGTCTGTTACGGTCAATACTGTATTTTTAAATGTATTTGCCATGTTTATTTTTCCTCAATCCGAGCTGCTGCACGTCCAACTCCCTCTGCCAATACATTCGTTCCGAGTGCAAATAAAGCAATTAAAATGACAGGAGCAAACACGGCCCATGGTTGAACTAATAAACCAGCACGATTTTCATTAATCATGAGTCCCCAATCTGCTGCTGGAGGTGCCACGCCATAACCTAGAAAAGCCAAACCAGATAACATACCTACTGCCCATGTCAGCATCACACCCAGATGAATGAGTAAAGGCGTCAACATGTTGGGTAAAATTTCACGAAATAAAATATAAATTTTTGAATAACCAAGAATTCGGGCGGCTTCGATATATTCCTGTTCCACTAAATTAAGTGCAACGCTTCGTGCAAGACGCACGACTCCTGGAATAAAAGCAATTGAAACCGTTAAAACAATGAGCCAAGGCTGTCGACCTAACATCGAAACAATAAGCAAGACCAATATAAGATCAGGAAAGGCCATAAAAACATCAGTCAGCCAAGTCACGAACTGATCAATCTTATTTCGGGCAAAAGCAGCTAATATGCCTAAACTAGAACCAATCACTAATGCGACCAAACTGGCAGCCAGTGTCATCCAGATAATTGAAGCACCGCCAGCAAGTACACGTGACCAAACATCATGACCAATATAGTCATAACCTAAAAATGATTTTCCCTCGGGTGGTCCATAAGTCATGCCAACCAATGCAGTGGGCTCAAATGCAACAAATATCGGGCCAACCAGTGCGAAAATCAAAACTAGAGCTGTGACTACAAATCCAAAACGTACTTGTCTTTCACGAATTAATGTTTGAAAAAAGTTTCTTTGGTACCAATGAAGTGAGCTCATTTCCCACCTCCTTGCTGAATATTCTTTAAAGCATTGCGACGATCGACAGGTTTTACCGTAATTGGTCGGCCAGACTTCCATAAACGTAATGCCTGACGTCGCCCTGGCGAACGTGCTTTATGTCTTTTTGCAGTTCGTATTTTTGGTGTGAGTAAAGTCGTGATTAAATCTGCAATTAAATTAACAACCACCACACAAATAGTGAGCAATAAAACGATTGCTTGAATGGTCGGGATATCCCTCATTTCGATTGCTGCATTGAGCGCATTACCAATACCGGGGTAACTGAAAACCACCTCAATAATGAGAGCACCACTCAGCAAAACTCGTATGGTCAATGCTGTACCCTGCACCACAGGAACCAATGCATTTGGTAAAACATGTTTCCAAATAATCCGGCGCTCAGGAATACCACGCAGTCGTGCAGAGGTCACATATTCCGACTCTAGCGCATCAATCATTGAACCACGTACTAAACGCATCAGATATGGAATGAGTGATAAAGCTAAAGTTAAAATTGGTAAAATTAAAAACTCTAGTTGGCTATAAGGAGACTCATTAGGAATCAGTAACGAGGCCGCTGGTAATATATGTAAAACCGATGTTGAAAAAAACATCATTAACCAAATCGCAATAACAAACCCCGGCACCGCTTTAAACACAATAGAGCTAGAGACAATAATACGATCGAGTTTGCTATCGCGATGAAGCGAGAGCCACACACCTAACACGACTGAAATCGGTACAGTAACAACAATCACGAGGTTCGTGAGTGCAACTGTATTACCAAAATAATTCTGAATAATTTCTAAAACAGGCACATTGGAATCAATCGAGCGTCCAAAATTACCTTGTAACAATTGACTCAACCAATGCCAGTATTGAAGCAATATCGGATCATTTAATCCCAATTGTTCACGAAGTATTTGTACCGTCGCTTCAGGTGCTTCTGGTCCTAAAATGACGCGAGCCGGGTCAGATGGAAGTGCTTGTGTTGCAATAAAAACAATGAGACTAATAACAAATACAACCAATACCCCTGACACCAAACGTGTCAAAAACCAAGGTAACCATGCAGGAAATTCAAATGACTTGGCAATTGTTGGTTGTTGAATAGATGCTTCTATTTTGCTGGATTGAATTGTCATATTGGTTACCCTCTACGCCAGAATTCATCTGTACGCCACGCAGCAAAACCAGTGCGATCAGGGGTTACACCACCAATTTGGTTCGAATGTGCATCAAGGACATTATTAAAGCCCCAAATGAGTAAACCACCTTGCTCATGTTGAATATGCTGTGCTTCATGAACAAGAACTTTTCGTTTTTCCAAATCGGGTTGTTGCAATGCTGCATGCACTAGTTCCGTAAAACGCTCATTCTTAAAACGAGTTTTATTATTTGCCGCACCTGGTCCATCAATTTGCAAAACTGTTAATAAGAAAGGACGTGAAACGTTCGAGCCTGTACTAAATGCCCAATCTTGTTTTACTGCATCCGCAAAGGTAGCAGCCTCAACCTGTTTAACATTAATAATGACACCTGCCTGAGCAGCATGTTGAGCAAAAACTAATGCAGCATTGCTATCTGGGCCTGTATATAAATCGACAGTCAAACTATTATTAAAACCAGCTTCTTTGAGTAGCGCTTTTGCTTTATTTAAATCTTGCTTGCGCTGCGCAATACTGTGGTCATATACAGGATCACTAAACGAATAAAGGTCATTTGCAACTCGTCCTTGCCCAGCTAAAGCACGTTTGACCAAATCGTCTCTATTAGCAATCAATCTAAAAGCTTGTCGTACCCGAAGATCATTGAACGGCGCTTTAGCCGTATTCATATCAAATGATTGCCAAGCATCGGTTTCTGATGAAACAAGATTTAGCCGTTTATTAGATTGAATTAAAGAAATATGCTCAGCACTTACTCCAGATGCAATATCAATTTGACCAGATTGCAAAGCAGCAAGACGCCCTGTTTGATCTTTAAAATCAATAATTTCTATTGCATCGGCATAAGGTTGATTTTCTTTCCAGTAATTTTCAAAACGTACAAAACGTGAACGCTGGCCGGGTGTAAAACTTTCAAGCTTAAAGGGACCAGCACCAACTACATTTTTAACTGGGTCATAATCTGTAGGAACAATACCACCCCAGCTCATCCATGCTTCTGGTAAAGCAACCAATCCCTTTCCTTGAGAAAAAGGAATTTCAACGGTGTATTCATCGCGCTTTTTAATTGCATCTCTTTGCAAAGAATAAAGATAAGCTGCGAATGGCGAGGCAAGTTTTGGGTCGGTCAAACGGCGTAAAGAGAAAATAACATCATCAGCTGTAATGGTTTTACCGTGGTGAAATTCGAGTCCTTTTTTAAGGCGAATGGTCCATTTCGTTCCGTCATTATTAGGTTCAGCAAATTCAGCAAGGGCAAGTTTTGGCTGAATATCTCTGCCCCATTCCCATAACTTTGCATATAAAGGCCAGCCTCTAAACGCACTAGACATACCAATAGGTTTATGTGCATCTAAATTGCCTGCTTGGTTACCATTGATCACTCCAATTTTGATAACACCACCTTTTTTCGGCGTATCATTTTGGGGGGTAGCGGCAGTAGCGCTTTCAGACGATGAAGAGTCAGGTTTAGAACATCCTATAAGGCTAATTGCAGCAAAAGCGCCAACACCTAATCCCGTCTGTTTAATGAGTTCTCTACGTGTAATTTTATTCATGCCTTCTCCCTTAAACCACGACTTCTTGATTCAAGAGGGAATCAATGGATGAATTTTTATTTAGCTTAGGTAACTCAAAACCATGATCTAGCTCTAATAATGGAAACAATAAATCTGCTACCCGATAGGCTTCTCCAATTAAAGGGAAACCAGACAAGATAAAGGTTGATACACCATAGCTTTCGTATTCTTTAATCCGTTTGGCAATATTTTCAGCACTACCAACTAAGGCAGTTCCTGCGGCTGGGTTTAAAATATCGAAACCAAATAAAGATGGGCCAGTCCAAACATTAGGATAAATTTCAAAATCTTTAGCTTGAGGCAAATCACCTCGACGTAATTGTTCTAAGTTCTTTTGAATAGATGGGTTGTTGCTTTGATAACTCTCAAAACTTTCATTTGGAGGAAGCTGTCGTTTAACAGCTTCGATTGCATAATTTACATCAATCTTGTCAAGTAACGATTGAGCATATTGCCAAGCCTCTTCTTCTGTTTCCCGAACAATAATTTGTAATCGAGTCCCAAATTCTAAAGTTCGGCCAATTTTTGCTGCCTCAGCCGCAACCTTGCTAAACTTTTTTCCAAGTAATGGTGGTGTATTCGCAAAACTTAAATACACATCTAATAATTCAACAGAATGCTGAACGCCTTTGGCAGAAGTTCCTGCTCCCCACAAAGGAACACCCTGCTTTTGAGTTGGACCACGCCATTTGGACATTGGAGATCCACCCTCTAAGCGTGGAGCAATTTGAATAAACTCGCCCTCAAATCCCGAGGTATCACCTAAGTAGTTTTGTTGAAATGCATTCCAGTATTCTTTACTAAAGTCATAACGCTCATCATGAGTATAGTGAATGCCTAAAGCTGCCAAACCCTTATCATTTCCATTGACGACATTAAATAACAAACGCCCTTTAGAAAATGCATCAAAAGTTTGCGCATATTTTGCCAAAACTGCTGGTTGGACTTCTCCAGGATGTTGGGCAACCAGAAACTTTAAACGTTCAGTAAATGGAATTAAACTTGCAGCAACAGCAAGTGTTTCATACTCACTTGTATCCATGAGTGAACCGTAAAAACCAAGTCGATCTGCGGTAATCGCAATCTGTTGCAAGTGTTCATAATCGGTATCCCACCGCCCAGATTCCAACCAAGGATATGGTCCATCTGGAGAAGTGAGATACCATAAAAGTTTTACAGCCATAGTATTCTCGATCTTTATTTTTTAATCTTTATCTAATTCAGGGGAAGTAAACCCAGCGATTTTGCTTTTTCAGTCAATCCGCTCATTTTCCATTGCTGATGTAAAACCCCTTGCCCGTATTCTCGGCTGCCACCGACTAATTCAGCCAGCAGCTGAATTTGAGCACCTTCTTCAAGCAATAAAATAAATTCAGCAGTTTCCTGTAGTCCTTGGCGTCCCCATACAGTTGCTCCACCATTGGCTTCCAAAATGGCCCGATGTTCAATATCAACTTTGAGTTGATCTAAAATAAAATCCACTTCAGCTTGACGGCGATCAATGTAAATCGGCAACTCTTTAAATAAATGGAAGCGCTGAACAGGCACATAGCGGATCGGTAAAGTACGATGGGTTTGAGCCCATGCGCCTAAATTCGGCGCGTGTACATGAGATATTGTGGTGACATCTGCATGCTCTTTAAAAAGCTTGTTATAGCGCCCACCTGCACTTTTTCTTCCCAATAAAACTTCACGATCAATGGTCTCCACCAATACTTTGCTTTTTTTATCTTTAGACCACGGTCCTGCATAGTTAAAAGTGACTAAGGTATTTTCAGGTCCACGTTCAACAAAATTAACTGTTCCATTTGCAGTAATTGTTCTTGTTTCACGGAATACTTCAAAAGCAAATTCAGCTTTTTCACGGTTCAATTCGATAAAGTCATTGAGTTCACGAGATAATGGCGTTTGAATAAGTGTTGTCATGGTCAAATCCTCTTTAAAAATTTTTATTTTGACGGCGTTTTAAAACTTCGAGTAAAGGACGATGATCAACCCATGTTTCAATATCGACATCGCGCTCTAAGAAGCCATGCAACCAAAGAAAATCTTTTTGTTGTTTTAATAGCTCTAAACGGTCTTCACTTAATGACGGATGTAAAGACTTATGAAAATTATTTCGATAGGCTGTTGCAACACTTTCTGCTCCTGCAATCGTTTCATCTTCTAAAATGACCAAGACCTCATCTAAATGATCTTGTGCCCAATCTGCGGTATCAAACAACTCTTCAAGAAAATCGACGACCACATCAAAATGATCTTCTAATAGGTCTTCATGGACCGTAATGGGACGAGGTGTACCGTTATTAACACGAGAAGTCACATCTTCAAATTTATCTAAATCAATCCCAACTTTTAGGCCACGTTTAGTTGCAGCTTCAACAGCAGAAGCTCCTTTTACATACACGGCATCAACTTCACCTGTAATTAATGCATCAAGACCTGACCAATACGTACTCGCATCACGATTCTCCTTAGATCCAGCACGTTCAGGTACTTCAATAAAATTCACATCACGAAAAGTGAGATTGGCAAGTTGTAAAGCACCACGAATACCTTGCAATGACATGGCTCTAAAAATACTGCCAGCACGTTTGTCAGCATATTCTGGTAAAGCTACTTTCGCATTTTTTAAATGCTCTGGCTGGCTAATATCTGAATCAGGTCGCACAATAATGACTTGCCACTCATCAATCCAAGTCAATCCAATGAGTCGGCTTGGCGCGCCTTCAGAGCGTGCGGCTAACGCAGGTACATTTCCACCCTCTCGGAACAGAGCTGGCAATTGATGATCAAAATGATGGACCGATAAACCTTTACGCGCATCTTGCAAGACAGCAACATCAATGCCGTGTTTTTCAAACTTTTTAACTAAAGTACCGCGTTTTAATGAAATACCTGTTGCTGTGGGTACTGGACATCGAGTGACCCAAATTTCAGACAGGATGTTTTTTACAAATTCTTTAGAATTTTCTTTTTTATCTACTACAAGTGACATACGGATTCCTTAGGATAATTCCACTTTCATCACTTACATTGAGCAGCTTTTATGCCAATTTAATTTATTATTTATTTTCAAATGTTTATGCAAATATAGTAGGATTGGAAATGTTTATATTTCATCATTTTTCAAGGCTAGTGTTGTTTTATCAACAATTATTTTAGACAAATATAACTTTCTATATATTTGTTATGACCACTTTTTAATTCAATGATTTTTTAGGATGCCAGAACACTATCTTCTAGATATAAGTATCAGAAAGCTAAGGATTCAATGTTTATATATAAAAAAACATCAGTTATCTCATCTCACTAATACTATGGACTGAAATCAATTCTACATAGGCTTCATTAAAAAATATCCTTATATTACTGCTCATTAAGGTAACAAGTTCAGTTAAACATACGATCTTTCAGATCTAAAGCTCTCTTTACGTAGCTTTAAAGTTATTTGGCTGAACATCACTATCTGAGCAAAAATATAACACTCATCATTCTCTATTTAGCTTTACATAGCTAACATAATTTTATTGATCACCGTATAGCTTTTCTTAGAATCTTTGCTGCACTTAAATTTAGATGATCATCCTTGGCTAAAGAATTAAAATTTAAATTAAATTTCAGATGAACCATGCTCCTTACTACTCAATTAAATTCTAACAACTTTATCATTACGGAAATTTTAAAATAATCATTCTGATACTCAAATTTCTGTATTCCTCTTGAATACTTTAAAGATTAAATCTTCTAATTTAGTTCGCCTTATTATTGTATAATTACCTTATGTTCTTAAGTAAAATTAAATAAATACAAGAATTATTTATAACCTATTCAAAAGTAATTTTATTTTTCATATTTTAATTTGTATAAATAAAAAATCTAAGCTAAACCATCTCTTAATTTTCATTAATATATATTATTTCAACAAATATTATGGTTAATTAAATTATTTTTTAATCTGGTATTCTAAGTTAAATTTTTATAATTTTAATTAAAGTATTTATTATCAATAATTTAATTTTACAATAACCAAGATACATTAATATTTGTAAAGTGTGATTTAATTATCGTTTTAATAAAATAGATGTAGAAATAAAACCTATTTATACAAATTAAATAATTAATGAGATATAGGTCACATATTATATTATGTTTTTTAATTGAAATTGATTTATATATTGTTTTTAAATAAAAAATATTGTATCACTTATAGTAACTATTTAATAAATAGGTACTTATAAAATGAAAAATAATATATTTAAAATTTTGGTTTTGGTGGTATTTTCTACTTCCCCACTATTTTGTTATGCAAATAACACAATAATGATTAAAGGAAATATTGTTGAAGACACATGCTCAACAAAAAGTAATGAGATAGAATGTAACGAAGTCAACAATTTGAATATTAAACTTGATAGTGAATATTTAAATAAAGATAGTCTCTATAAATTAGCTCAACATACAGAGAAGATGGACACTAGCATTGAAAGTCTAGGTTCTAATCGAAAGATTATACTTATCAATTATCATTAAGCTCATTTCATCACATTTGATCTTATTACTATAGAAGCTGGCAAAAGAGTGATTCATACAATTCAGCATAATTTTTTATGAATTGGGTATTGGGTCACTCTTTTTCTGAAAAAATGTCTATTTGTATATTTTTTCTATATACATCTGCATAATTTATTCTATATAATTGTATTGTAAGAATTTAAGCTTATTCTTCACGTAAATTGTTTAATTCTTTTCCAGTTACATAGTAGCCTTATGTAATTTTCTTATCTCTACGATTCCTTTCTTCTAAACAATAAAAACTATCTATAAAACAGTTGTATAAGCTGTGTTAACTAGCTGTTAACTGAATCCTAAAAGTGCGACACAATTAAAACTATAAAAAAATAATGTGACATAGTTTGCATTTTGTTTAAAAAGTGTTAGCATTGTTACATTACTTTTCAAGATGTCAAACACTGGAAAAGTAAGGAATTAAACTTTTATCCAGACTTTTGAGAAAACACTATGAAAAAACTTGCTTTGATCGCTGCTCTTTCGGTTGTAGGGATTGCGAATGCTCAAGCTGCTGATGGTACAATTACAATTAATGGTTTAGTTACAGACAAAACCTGTAACATCGCTACTCCAGCTGGTAAAGATTTCACAGTGACTCTTCCAACTGTTTCTAAACAAACTTTAGCTGCTGCTGGGAATGTTGCTGGTCGTACTCCTTTCCAAATTAAATTAGATAAATGTTCTGAAGGTAAAGTAGCTACTTACTTTGAGCCAGGTGCAACTGTTGACTTCAATACTGGTCGTTTAATTAACACAGATGCTACTGGTGCTAAAAACGTTAATGTTCAACTTTTAGGTAGTAACAATAATTTCATCCCTGTACTTGCTGCGGGTACAAATGGTGCTCAAGCTAATTCTCAATGGGTTGATGTAAGTGCAACTGGTACTGCTGACCTTAACTACTATGCTGAATACTATGCAACTGGTGCTTCTACTGCTGGTAAAGTAACTACTTCTGTTCAATACACAATTATCTATCAATAATTAATTGATAGCGGGGTTTCTATGTCCGCATGGAAACCCTGTTTTGTGTAGCACTTTCCTGAATCTTTCTTGGTTGAGAACTCGAAAATGAAATTGAACAGTTATAATTTTTTGTTAGGTCTGGCGTTTGCTTCATCTGTTGCTGCTCCTGCCGCTCAAGCAGAAATTGTAATTCATGGTACCCGTGTAATTTATCCGTCGGATGCTAGAGAAGTTACGCTACAAGTTAGCAATAACGGTTCAAAGCCAGCACTTGTCCAAGCTTGGATTGATGAAGGTGATCCAAAAAGTACTCCGGATCAATCAAAAGTTCCTTTTATGATTGCTCCTCCAATTTCTCGTGTTGAAGCGACAAAAAGTCAGACGCTTCGTATTACTGCCCTTCCAAATGCTTCTCAATTTAACCAGAAGCAAGAAACTGTTTTGTGGTTAAACGTTTTGGATATTCCACCAAGACCTACCTCAAAAAATGCAGATACGACACCTGATAACTTCTTACAACTTGCAATTCGTTCCCGGATTAAATTCTTCTATCGTCCGGCTTCAATTAAAGAAGATGCGAATTTAGCAGCAGATAAGCTTCAATGGGTTAAATCTGGTCAGAATTTAACGGTAAAAAATCCAACTCCTTTCCACATTACGATGACTTCTGTTTATCAAAAGGTTGGAGATAAAAAAGTTGATTTATTGCCTCAAGGGCTAATGGTTAAGCCTTTTTCTGAAGAGTCTGTTCAGCTTAAGAATAGCAACCTTCAGGATATGAGTTTTATTAATGTCAACGACTATGGTGGTCGAGTCGAACACCAAATAAAACTTCAGTAATCAGATTATCTTTTTAATAAATTTAAGCACCTATTATGTGAGTAGGCGGACTTAGCTATGCCAAAAAAAAGGCAAGAATCTTATAAATTATTAAAACGCCATATTTGTTATTACTTGGCTTCTGGCGTTGTTACAATGACAATGCCTGTGTTCGTGCATGCTGAAGAAGCAGCTGCGAGTGCGCCTGTAGAAGCTGAATTTGATTCTGCTTTTTTAATTGGTGACGCTCAGAAAGTCGATATTTCTCGATTTAAGTACGGCAACCCTGTTTTACCAGGTGAATATAACGTTGACGTTTATGTAAATGGTCAATGGTTTGGTAAACGCCGCATGATTTTCAAGGCATTAGATCCAAATCAAAATGCCGTAACTTGTTTTACTGGAATGAATCTTCTTGAATACGGCGTAAAACAAGAAATTTTAACCAAGCACGCTCCCCTTCAAAAAGAAAATAATAGTTGTTATAAAATTGAAGAATGGGTAGAAAACGCATTTTATGAATTCGATACGTCTCGTTTACGTGTAGATATTTCAATTCCTCAAGTCGCATTACAAAAAAATGCTCAAGGCTATGTCGACCCAAGCGTATGGGATCGCGGGATTAATGCCGGCTTTTTGTCTTATAGTGGTAGTGCGTATAAAACTTTTAATCAGTCTGGTGACCGAAGCGAAACGACTAATGCTTTTATGGGGGTTACGGCTGGTCTAAATTTAGCAGGTTGGCAATTACGTCATAATGGTCAGTGGCAATGGCAAGATACGCCTGCGGAAAATCAATCTAAATCAGACTATCAAGAAACAAGCACCTATTTACAAAGAGCTTTTCCTAAATATCGTGGTGTTTTAACACTTGGGGATAGTTTTACAAACGGCGAAGTATTTGACTCATATGGTTATCGTGGTATCGATTTTTCAAGTGATGATCGAATGCTACCGAATAGTATGCTTGGTTATGCTCCACGTATCCGTGGTAATGCAAAAACCAATGCAAAAGTTGAAGTACGTCAACAGGGGCAATTGATTTACCAAACAACGGTTGCACCAGGTAATTTCGAAATTAATGACCTTTACCCTACCGGCTTTGGTGGTGAAATTGAAGTTTCTGTTATCGAAGCGAATGGTGAAATACAGAAATTTTCTGTGCCTTATGCCTCTGTTGTACAGATGTTACGCCCAGGCATGAACCGTTACTCATTAACTGTAGGTCAGTTCCGTGATCAAGACATTGATCTGGACCCTTGGATTATTCAGGGTAAATACCAACAAGGTATTAATAACTATTTAACCGGCTATACCGGAATTCAAGCATCTGAGAATTACGCTGCAATATTGCTTGGTGCTGCCGTTGCTACACCAATTGGAGCAATTGCATTCGACGTGACTCACTCTGAAGCTGAGTTTGAAAAACAGGCTTCACAATCAGGTCAAAGTTTCCGTTTAAGTTATAGTAAGTTAATTACGCCGACCAACACAAACTTAACACTTGCAGCTTACCGTTATTCAACCGAAAACTTCTATAAATTGCGCGATGCCCTGCTTATACGTGACTTGGAAGAAAAAGGTGTAAACACTTATGCTGCTGGTCGTCAACGTAGTGAGTTCCAGATTACTTTAAACCAAGGGTTACCTGAGGGTTGGGGTAACTTCTATGTGGTAGGTTCATGGGTAGATTACTGGAATCGTAGCGAGAGTACTAAACAGTATCAGATTGGTTATAGTAATAACTACCATGGTTTAACTTATGGTTTATCTGCAATTAACCGTAAGGTTGAGTACGGCTCAAATGATGCGTCGCATGATACTGAATATTTAATGACGCTTTCATTCCCAATTAACTTTAAGAAGAATTCAGTCAACGTCAACGTTACTGCTTCTGAAGACAGCCGTACTGTTGGTGCAAGTGGAATGGTGGGTGATCGCTTTAGTTATGGCGCTTCTGTGTCACATCAAGACTATGCGAACCCAACATTTAACGCAAATGGTCGTTACCGTACTAACTATGCAACTGTTGGCGGCTCTTATAGTATTGCTGATTCTTACCAACAAGCAATGGTAAGTTTAAGCGGTAGTGTTGTTGCTCACTCAGATGGTATTTTATTTGGACCTGAGCAAGGCCAAACCATGGTACTTGTGCATGCACCTGATGCTGCTGGAGCAAAAGTGAATAACACGGTTGGTCTAAGTGTAAATAAAGCGGGTTATGCAGTAGTTCCTTATGTTACGCCATACCGCCTTAATGACATTACTCTTGACCCACAAGAAATGTCGAGCGAAGTTGAACTTGAAGAAACAAGTCAACGTATTGCCCCATTTGCTGGTGCAATTGCTAAAGTAGATTTTGCGACTAAGACAGGCTATGCAGTTTACATTAATAGTAAAACTGCTGATGGCAACAGTTTGCCGTTTGCAGCGCAAGTCTTTAACCAGAAAGATGAAGCTGTAGGTATTGTTGCACAAGGGAGTATGATTTACTTACGTACACCCCTCGCTCAAGATCGTCTCTATGTTAAATGGGGCGATGAAAGTAATGAACGTTGTTCGGTTGAGTACAACATCAGTAATGAGTTGCAAAATAAACAACAAAGCATAGTTATGACTGAGGCTGTATGCAAATGAAAAGAATATTATTAACGGGTTTTTTATTTACGGCAGGCCTTGGTGTATATGGTGAAGCTAATGCTGCTTGTACTCCTGAAACTGGATTTAAGACTCTAGACGTTCCTATGGCAGTTGGACGTGTGGTAGTTCGCCCAACTGATGAAGTTGGAAAGGTATTAAGGAAAGCTACCTTCCCTATTTCTTCCAATGGCTCAACTTACTGGTGTGATTCATATGGAGGATATTTAGAAGCTAATCTTACACAAAATTATCCTATTAGCTCCATCGGAAATAATGTCTATTCAACAAATATTCCTGGGATTGGTATTCGTTTATACCGTGAAGCAGAAAATGCTACAAATTTCTCTGGTTATTATCCTTATAGAGCGGCCACCCAAAGAAGTAGAAGGTATACGCTAGCAACAGGATATTTTGTAGTGGAGATTGTTAAAACTGAAACACAGACTGGCTCAGGTACCTTAGTACCCGGTCGTTATAGTACTTATAATGCCTCTGGCTATTCAGCTGTTCCTTGGTTAACAAGTACTGTGTATGGTAATGCAATTACCATTGCTTCTTCTTCATGTGAAATTCAGGGTAATATCAATAAAGTTGTACAGCTGCCAACAGTTACAAAGGCAGGTTTTAAAGGTGTTGGCTCAACTCAAGGCGACCAAACCTTTGATATGAACATTCTATGTAATGGTGGTATTAACCCAACAGGTTATGAAGAGAAAAACCTCATTAGCTTAACTTACGACTTTACCCAAGACGGAACAAATAATCAGGTCCTAGCAAATACTGCTCCGACATCTGAAAAAGCAAATGGTGTAGGTGTACAGTTACTCTGGAATTATCAAAATAAAAATCAAGTCATCAAAAAAGGTGACAAATTAGCCTTAGGTACCTTGTCTTCTAACCAGACAATTCAATATAACGTACCAATGACTGCCCGCTACTATCAAACAGCAACAAATGTGACGGCTGGTAAAGTACGTGCAATGGCTACTGTAACTATTGAATATGATTAATCATATTCAATAGTTTATAAACTTAATAATTTCAAATATTTAAATATTAATAATAAATTTTAATTTATCACTACTTTCAAAAAATTTAACACTTAACTCGATAGGAACATTTATGAAAAAAATAGGTATAGTTGCTGTTGGTGCAATCACATTATATTGGGCTATGTATGAGATGTCTTTTGATAATACCAATACAGTAACGCATAATGAGGCTAGCCAAAAAGTCACATCTAAAAACTTTTCATCATAAGTGCAATATCAATAGATGCTGAACAATTATTTGGACAAGAGTTGTCTAACAAACTCATTACTGACCGTAATGCATTACAGTTTAACTACCCTCAGAGTACAACCGATATCTGTGTAATGCTATTTAAGATATAAAACTATCAAGTGTAAAAAAGGGCTGAATCACAGCCCTTTTCTTTCGTTTAGAAATGAATGACAGTACGAATTGATTTACCTTCGTGCATTAAATCAAAAGCGGTATTAATGTCTTGTAGAGGCATAGTATGAGTCACAAAAGGTTCAAGTTGAATATCGCCTTTCATGGCATCTTCGACCATTTTAGGAAGTTGTGAACGGCCTTTTACTCCACCAAAAGCAGTGCCTAACCATTTACGGCCTGTAACTAACTGGAATGGACGAGTCGAAATTTCTTGCCCTGCACCAGCAACGCCAATAATAACGGATTGTCCCCAACCACGATGTGCACACTCTAGAGCCGAGCGCATAACATTGACGTTACCGATACATTCAAATGAATGATCTACGCCCCAGCCTGTCATTTCTACAATCACTTGCTGAATAGGTTGGTCATAATCTTTTGGATTTAAGAAATCGGTAGCACCAAACTGTTTAGCAAGTTCAAATTTATCTGGGTTGGTATCTACGACAATAATGCGCCCTGCTTTCGCTTGACGTGCACCTTGTACAACAGCTAAACCAATACCGCCTAAACCAAATACGGCAACCGAATCACCTTCTTGTACTTTAGCTGTGTTATGCACGGCGCCAATACCGGTCGTTACACCACATCCAAGTAAACAAACTTGTTCGTGATTCGCTTCAGGATTGATTTTAGCTAAAGAGACTTCCGCAACTACTGTATATTCACTAAAGGTTGAACAACCCATGTAGTGGTAAATCGGTTGGCCATTATAAGAAAAACGTGTAGTGCCATCCGGCATTACACCTTTACCTTGAGTAGCACGTACCGCAACACACAAGTTAGTTTTTCCAGATTTACAGAATAAGCATTCTTTACATTCAGCGGTATAAAGTGGAATCACGTGGTCGCCAGGTTGAACACTTGTTACGCCCTCGCCTACTTCAACTACAACACCTGCACCTTCATGACCTAAAATCGCTGGGAAAACACCTTCTGGGTCATCGCCAGATAATGTAAAAGCATCGGTATGACATACCCCTGTATGGGTAATTTTTATTAAAACCTCACCAGCCTTGGGTGGTGCAACATCAACTTCAACAATTTCTAAAGGTTTTCCTGGGGCAAAGGCGACAGCTGCACGAGATTTCATCTTTGGGTTTCCTTTATATCATTCGGTACTTATAGTCGAGCAAAATAGATTATGTAACCGTAATACAAGAGCTTAATTTTGCTTAAATTAAAATTGGCTTTCATGACAATCCATCACAGCATAGCCAGTCAGAAACGTCTAAGCAAGCCTGTACTAAAAAAAGAAGAAAACCTCCTAGATGAAGAGGTTTTCTATCAGATTACTTCTCTTATAAACAGCTTATGTTTACTTAGAGGTAAATATCTGGTGGATACGGTGTGTTATCACTAATTGGTGAGTAAAGTGTATTTTCAACAAAGAAGCCATTTGGGGCTTGGGTCGTATCAATTGTAATTGAATCGAACATGACTTGCGGATAGGCCCAGATAAACTGCTTCATTAGGCCAAGAGATACGTTATTTTTCATATCGCCAAAAATCCTCTGCCAAATTGGAGTTCGATAAGGTTTGTTTTTGTCGAATCCATAGATATAAGCAATAGATGCATCTGGTACAAATCCAGATAAATAAGCAACTTTATTTGCCGGATAACCTAAATCTTGAGTTGGTATCTGAGAAACAGCTTGATGAGCTAAATCTAATTTAGCTTCTAAAAGCCAGTCATAAGCTTCAGTCATGATGTAATCAAAATTTGGATATGAGTAGTGCTGGCTTGGATAGTTGATATAGGTTGCTAGGGTTTGTATTGGAGAACGAATGGATGGGAAAAATATTAAAGGACACACTTGAGCATTTGCATATTTAGCTTTAATGGCTGCTCGAATATTTTGACAGGTCTGTCCTAACTTATTTCTTAACCAAGTTTTAAACTCATCATACGGCGTACCTGTTTTATTCATAGCCTCATAGATTGTGCCTAGGTCTGGCGCATATAGTCCTGTATCGGCATTAAAGGCTAATTTTGTTGGATAGTCATACACACAAGGTAGATTCGTGTCCGTGTTATACCACCACCAAGGTTCACCAATTTGCATGTTAACATTACAGCCGCCAGCAACCATTGTATCTGCGAACTCAATAAAAACTTTGTGCAAATAAGCCAAAGCATTTTGATCACTTAAGCTAAAGAAATAACTCGGTGGTTGGTAGCCTGTTTTACCTAAATTGCTATTCCAGTCACGCTGTGCCCAAAACTCATTTGCTCCAAGTGAATACATCTCAAAACTTACCCCAAAAATGGGTTGCATGTTTGCATTATGTAGAGCTTGGGCATATTTTTCATGCCATTTTCGGGTACATGCGTTGATGACTGCCTCACCTGTTACCAACGTATCTGGTATTTGCCATTTATTAATATCGCTTTTCCATGTCATTTCAGGATAATGCGACATTCCACAATAGTGGTTTACCAATCCCTGATATCCCAAAGCGACCATATTGTTGACTAGGCGCTGCGGATTCAAGTCATAATGGTCATCATAGCTGGTACAGATCCCATAATTGTGCTGGGGTACAACAACACGACTCAGATTTAACTTTGCATTTGTTCCAGTCACGACTGAATTGGTAATACGAATATAACCATCTTCCGGCTGGCTTAACGGCGTAGCTGACTGGCCGTTATAATGGCTAGTAAAGCCTGAAAATGAGATACGTTGAATATTGGTTACCGGAAAGCTATCTGTAGCAGAAAAACCAGCTTTAACTGTATCCCAGTTAATATGAATATGCGCCGTTCGCGACGAAGGATTATTTGCATAATTAAATAAGACGATATATGCAATTTTATCTACGCCATTGTCATGATAGTACACCGTTAAAGTTGGGGTTAAACTTGGATTATTAAGTACGGGCATAGAAGCCGATAATTCAATATCAAAATCCCAAACTACCCCTGCATAACTATATTTGGTTTCATATGCTAAAAGTTTATGATCTTTCGTGTCATAAGAATCCCAGCTAATCCCTACCAAGTCATTTGTCATACGTGATCTAAAAGATGCTTCAAATCCATTTCCATAATTTGTAATGGCAAAAGACATGGTTTGTGGGCCATCTATTCTCCAGTAAATAGGACTAAACCGATCAATAAGTGTATTTTGGGTAATTGGATGAGGTGATGTATTAGTATTATTTTGCACATTTTGTCGATTAGTTATCATGACGTCATTCTCTTAATGTATTAAGAAGTTTTATATTAAATAAGTATTCTTATTTTACTGTTCAGATAAGTAACAATGACGTTTAAATTATTTACAGTGAATAATTTTAAAAAGCTCAAAATAAACTTAAACAAAAAACTTAATACTATTCTAAAATATTTTTTCTACCGAGGAGACTATAAATGTCAAAATTTATACAGCCTATCAATTTTAAGGCTCTGTTTATATTTACTCCTCTTCTGTTTGTATCAATAGGTTGTAGTGAAACGCTATATTCCCAAACAATCCCATCAGTAAAGTCTTCTTCAGAAAATATCGACTATCCAGAGATCGATACAGCATTAGGAGAAAAGTTACAACCGAATGAAGAAGTAATAGCTCATCAAATAACTCAAGTTATTGAAAAGTCGATTCGTGAACAGTATACAGCGGGAAATGCTTTGCGTGATGCACACCCTAAGGCGCATGGATGTGTTCGTGCTGAATTTCATGTACTTAAAAATATACCAGCTCAACTTGCAAAAGGTATTTTTATTCCAGATAAAAACTATGAAGCATGGATTCGTTTTTCGAATGCTTCTAATAATACTTCTAGAGCAGATATTGAAAAAGACGCACGTGGAATGGCAATAAAAATCTTAGGTGTATCAGGTCAGAAAATTTTAGAAAATGAAAAAGAGGCTACAACTCAAGACTTTATTATGATTAATCACCCCGTCTTTTTTGTAAATGACGGGCAAAGATACCTTTCTTTTATGAACGATCTAAATAGCCATAATATGATCAGAAAGCTTCATATGCCGTTTGCTTTAGGTTTTAAAGGTACCATGAATGCTTTAGGTGCGCGTAATTCTAAAATTTCAAATCCATTATATACACGGTACTGGTCTATGGTGCCCTATCAATTAGGATTAGGTGTTGACCGTCAAGCGGTTAAATACTCCGTAAGAAATTGCTCTACTGTGTCTGCAACTCTACCTGATCATCCTAGCCATAATTTTTTACGAGATGCTTTAAAAGATACATTGCAAAAGCAAGACGTATGTATGAAATTTCTTATACAGCCAAGAACTTCGACTAAAATGCTGGTTGAAGATGCAATGACCGAGTGGAAAGAAAATGAAGCACCTTTTTATCAAGTTGCGACCATTCATATTCCAAAGCAAAGCTTTGATACCCCTGAACAGAACCAATTTTGTGAAAATCTCTCTTTTACGCCGTGGCATGCTTTACCTGAGCATAAACCGCTTGGCGCAATAAATAGAATGCGTAAAATTATTTATGAAAATATAAGCAGAGTTAGACACGATATCAACTCAGCTCCCCGACAAGAACCCAAAAACTAATTTAAGTATAAAAGAACTGCCAATAACCAAAGCAGTTCTTTATAGTTCAGTATTTGATGAGGATGTCCATAGATTTTCTAATGTCTATAAATCAATTTCTCAGCAATAGAGCTTAGGTTGGCTAAATTCTTTTTTATTGGATAATCTCCTTTACTTGTATCTATGGTGATCCGATCAATGAAGTCTGCTAACCATAAAATAAATTCTTCTTCATTTTTATAGCTAGGAATCAAACTGCTATCAAATTTGAGCAATACTTCATCTTGAAGGTTAAGCAGCGAACCACCGAAATCTAAAAAATTATATAAAAATTTTAATTCCGTTCCTGTAATGGCTTTTTTTATTTCTATAATTAAATTATTTAAGCTTTTTAGATAATTGCTTGAAGAGTCTTGTTTAGTGTTTTTAGAAATTTTTTCTGCTAATAGTAAGTATTTTGGCATTTCTATCTCCTTATCAATTTTTATATAAAATATGAGTATAAAATTAAAGTTATAAATTTAAGTTTTCAGTTTTTATTGAAGTGTTATTTATTTTTTAAAATTAATAGAGTTTTATGTAAGTTGCAACTTTTTATTATTTTAAAGTGTGAACTACTTTGAATTATATTCTGAGTAAATTAATAGGTTTTATATGATTACTGAATTAAACTATGCTCTTCTTTAAAATAAATAAGCTCAACACTTTTAATTATTGAGCTTATCTTTAATTGGCTTAGTATGACTGAAGTATTTCACTTTAAACTTAAGTCATTTTATGGGAACTCTTCATTTTATGAATTTTCCCACACTTTCTGCATTCTCTGACTTCATCATGTGAAATATCAAAATCATATTCCCAGATGTGTATGCAGAAAAATTGTCTAATATTATGGAGCATAGACACCTCCTTAAAAAAACCAACAATTATGGAAGTTTTTTAGAGATTCAGAATACATCTAGACTCAATTGTCTAAAAGGGAAATTTTTCACCATATCTTTTTTGAAAGGTATGTGAAAAGCTTAAATTGAAGCAAAAAGAAAATATTTCAAAATATCTTATCTCCTTACTCAATGAAGATAAGTAAAAGTTAGCACTAATCTATGTATCTGTTTTTATAGGGAACAAGTGACTTCTGTTTACAATGAAAACTTATGTGAAGAGAACGAGATAAAAAAGAGATTAAGCCACAAAAAACCGCCCCAAAAGGCGGTTGCTGAATTTTAACAGCTATGAATAGAAGTACGGCAGAAACCCTTCTATATTTCTTATCACATTATTTTTCTTCGTTTATAATTTTCATAAAAGCTTCAGATTTAAAATAGTTAATGATCAGTTCACCTTCATCATCTAGATGTGTAGATTTTGCTGGTGTCTTAGCGTTATCAAATTCGCAATTAAACTTAAAATCGGGCGGAATAAATTTTGAGATAGGTGGAAGATGGGTTTCCCCACCTGTCGTCATTCGTTCTATAAATCCAGCTAACCATAAAATATATTCATCTTTATTTTTATGACTAGGCATGAGGCTAATATCAATTTTGACGGCACATTCATCTAGTGGCTTTGTTAAATATTCGTCAAAGTCAATAAAATTATATTTAAGCTTAAACTTTGTACCTTTAATTTCCTTACGAATCACACCTATTAAGTTATTTAAATGCTCGGTCGGAGTATCAGAGAAAAGATCATCTTCTTTAATTTTTTTATACACCTTTTCAGCAATCATTAAATATTGTGGCATTTCCTATCTCCTTCCTTCCTCTTTCTGGCTGGTTGCTTACTCAGCTTTTTAAGGAAGTATGATAGAAATCATGTGTTGTAATGTAGTTGTTGGTAACTTAATTGTAAGTAATGTAAAGTTATGAAATATGAGTATCTAATAAAACGCATCTTATACCGACAAAGAGAACTACGTCACTGTTTTACTTATAAAAAACGTAAACTATCGAAATAATTGTTTGCAATAAAATACAGCTCACATAATTAGGTTGATTAGTCATATATAACTATAGAAAATTTAAAAAATATTTTATAAGCCACTGTTTTTATTATATTTTAAATTTTAATTTTCTTAGATTATAACAAAATCATACAGTTATTGTGAATTTTGACATATAAATTGAATATAAGAATGCTCTTATAGCTCTAACTTGGATGCAAATTAAATGCTTACATGATCAATCAGCTATATGAGCAGTATAGTACTATGGCCTTAAGTGCTTGGGGCTTTACTGATTTACCTTCTTATACAGATAAATATGATCCTAATGAGAAAGATATAGTGATAAAGACAAATAATTGGTTGAATGATGAGGCAGCAGAGGAAAAAACTCAGCAAGGTCTTACTGCCTTTGTAGCTCTTGATGACGCATTTATGAGTATTGCATCACGAATTTATTTAATTAGAAATGCCAAGGAAACGATTGATCTACAATACTACATTTGGACCAATGATTTTGTGGGGAACCTTATTTTACATGAGCTGCTCAAGGCAGCGGATCGTGGCATCAAAGTTCGCTTATTAATTGATGATCAAAACGGTATAAAGCTCGATGGTATATTAAGAAGCCTTTTACAGCATACCAACTTTGAAATTAGATTATTTAATCCTTATAAATTTCGATACTTACGTATCTTTGATTATCTGTTCCGATTTAAAAAAGTAAATCATCGTATGCACAATAAACTTATTATTGCAGATGGATCGATTGCAGTAACAGGCGGTAGAAATATTAGTAGTGAATATTTTGAAGCAAGTAGTAAGTTTCAATTTACGGATATGGATATCTTATTTTACGGGCATGCAGTACGCCATGCCCAAGCTGTATTTGCTGATTTTTGGGAAAGTACCTTAAGTGTAAATGCAACTGAGATTATCGGAACTTGTGCTGAGCACCATTTAAAAGCTTTAAGAGAGCACTATGAACAACTCCACCACGAAGACCATAGCCTCACTGAAGATAAACTTTACGATGCACAGAGCTATTTAAAAGAGCTTTTAGAGCATAACCCTATTCAATGGTCTAAGGCCCATTTTGTTGCTGATTCTCCTAAGAAAATACTGGGCACTGCAACTCAACATGAAATGCTTTATGGCCAAGTCATGTCTATTATGGGTAAACCTAAGCAACACTTAGAATTAGCTTCAGCTTATTTTGTACCTACCCAACAAGGCACTTATTACTTAAAGCAACTACGAGTTGAAGGCATAAAAGTCCGCGCTTTAACAAATTCTTTTGCTGCAAACGATGTTGCGATCGTACATGCCTTTTATAGCCAATACCGTGTAGAAATGCTTAAGAATGGTATTGAACTGTATGAGTTTAAACCTGTTCTGGAACGACGACGTAGAACGTGGTACGAAATCGTAACAGGCAGCGTTATACCAGCAAAAGGAAAAAATAAGTCGAGCTTGCATGCTAAGTTTTTTGATGTAGATGGCAAAGTCTTTATCGGATCATTTAACTTTGACCCCCGCTCTACCTATTTAAACACCGAAGTAGGTTTGGTGATTGAGTCCAGTCAATTACAAACTCAGATTTCTGTCATGTTAGATCAACATTTACCTCAAGTAGCATATCAACTTAAGCTAAATAGCCAAGGCCAAATTACTTGGCTAGATTACCAAGCCAACGGACAAGTCATTGAATATGATAAAGACCCGGGAACCAGCCGTTTTCAGAGAACAATGATTAAAGCTGTCTCTTATTTGCCAATTGAGTGGATGATGTAATTTTCTTATTACAAGAAACCGATTTCCTTAAAGAATTTCTGATAGGCTTCTGCTTTTTTCTCGAGAGCTAATGGATATGCTCTAGAAGATGACGGTAATCGATATAAATTAATATCGCGGTCTGCAAAATAAGTTGATGTAGATGTCCCAATTAAAGGTTTTTCCGTGTTCTCAGGTAAAACTGAGATTAAGGTATCTGTGGCTTTATCGCCCGTAGTCATAATAGTGTGGCATTGAGGAATCTGTTTCAATAAAACCGCTAAGTCTGTCGGAGTGACAATTTCAAGAAACTTATCTGAAGCATTGCCCTTTAGGCGTTTAATTTGATACGCCGTATCAAAAATAGCAATGCCTGTCTCAATCAGAAAGCTGCGGATAGCTTCTTCGTTAAAGCTTTTTTGGTTCTCACTTAAAAAATAAGTTTTATCTTGAAAAAAGATTAAACCAAAAATTCTCCACATATCGTTTTGAAAGTTCGGATAGTAAAAGTCCATCTTCCATTTATTACGTGGCGGTGGAAAACTTCCCAACATTAATAAACGGGCATTTTCTGGCAAAAACGGTTGCAGTGGATGGGTTTCTATCTCAATTATCATAAAAAATCAGTATTTACTTCAAAATTTATAAATAACTTAACGTATTTTAAGGTTAATCACGAGTCAAGAAGTGCAAATTATCTTAATTAAATGTATTGAGGCGAAACGTTTTGTTGTTTCGCCTCAATCATTTCTAATTTTATATTCATGCTAAAAACCAAAAATATTTAAGAATTTAAAACTTTAAAGACTTTCCCTGTTCTGGGATGAGCAAAGGTGTTATCTTGATCTAAATTGATAACTTTATCTGAAATCACAATCTTGGAAAGCGGTAACCAGTTTTGTTCGATTTCAGCCGAAGCTAAATTTTTCTCCAATGTATTTTCAAAAATTTGTTCTACTACAATTTCCATCCCACACATACTTTTCGCATTAACTTCTTTTAAAATATGGCGCTTTGACATTCTAATCTCCATTTTTTATTCTTAACATAAAAAATAGTAAAGGGTGTTTTGCTACAATGTGTAAAATTTAACATTTGAAGTGTTTTTTTTGTTTTAAACATATTTATTTAATAATTAAATGAATAGTGGAATATCTTTAAAAATAAGTTTTATTATTAAATTAACTTATTAAAGCTATCTTTATTTTAAGTAAAATTAATTTTATAAAAAATAATATTTAAAGGGTTCACGTATGAACCCTTGCATTTAACTTTAAACCTGGACAGCATTATCGAGTGAATTGTTATCTTTACTCTTATTATTATCCTTACTAATCAATGAGTCGGTATCACTATCAGTAGAGAAGCTCTTACTATTCTTTTGCTTTTTCTTGTACATACACATGCCAATCGCAATACCTGTTCCTAATACTAAAATTGACTTTAACATTTTGCACCTCTTCAATTAACGGAGAAACTTCTGAGAAATCAACTTAAATTAATAGCATATTCTTTGTTATTTAAGGGCTTTCATTTGAGCCGCTTTTGTAAGGTATTTAATTTTTATGTTAATTAAAAAGTATAATTTTGAGAAAATAAATTTTGATACAAAGCAAAAAGCCTATTCTCAAAACAGAATAGGCTTTCTACTGTATTTCAGGATTAAGCAGTATTATTAATTGCTTTAAGCAATCTTATTTATGTTTAAATACAATTCCAATGTATTTAATGCTGAACTTTTAGTCAAGATAGGAAAGCGATGATTTGCAATTAATTGGCTATTCTTGTGATGAGGTTCTCATTTTTTAATTAAGCAAAAGAAAACGCCCATTTCTACTTCTCAAAAAGAAATGAGCGTAAGTGAAAACCACTAAAGACCTGAAATACCAAATGTTCTTACATTTAGTAATGTTGATTCTAATTAACTTAGCAATTGGTTGACAATTAAACTAGTTGTACTTTTTTTAGTCATTTCGGCCAATAAAAAATGTAAAATAATTCGCTATTTTTAATATATTTAGCAATAAATTATTTACTTAGGATGCGATTGAGCACGGTTAGCCAGTTAGAAAAACAAATTTTTTCTATAATTTCATTCGAATAATGTCGCTTTTGCATTGCTTCAATCAGTAGGTGTAGTCCCCTTACATCTTCAATTTCATGACTAATCAGTGCTCCATCAAAGTCAGAACCAAAACCGACATGATTTTCTCCCATTTGATCTATTAAATATTCAAGATGTTCTAAAAGTACCTCAATGGATGTGTTTGCATCACGCTGCCCGTCTTTACGCAAAAATGCGACATCAAAATTTAACCCGACTATGCCTTTAGAGTCCTTAATTGCTTTAAGTTGATTATCTGTTAAGTTTCTGGCTTGTGGACATAAAGCATGCACATTTGAGTGAGTTGCGACAATTGGCTGCTGAAGAATGTTAGCTGTATCCCAAAAAGCTCGTTCATTCATATGGGAAACATCAATCACCATTTTTTTATCAGCACAGCGCTTTATAAAAGCTTTACCTTCGTTTGTAAGCCCTGCTCCGGTATCAGGTGAATGCGGAAACTTGGCATTTAAACCATGACCAAAACGACTTGGTCTATTCCAAAGTGGACCGATGCTACGAAGCCCAGCATCATAAAATACATCGAGTAAATCTGGATTATGTTGTAATGCTTCAGCACCTTCCATATGCAATACAATGGCTAACTTTTGCTGTGTTAGGCAGTGCTGGATATCCTGAACAGTTGTGCAAATTTGAATGTCGTTAGAGTACTCGGCAAGTTGTTTTGCTAAATCGAGCTGTGCCAAACAAATGTGTTCAATTTGCTGTTGTGTGAAGTCAGATGCGTCTTGGTCAAAGAGTTTGTTGGGATGATGCTGCTTAACATAATGAAAAGGCGGCAAGAAAATAGCAAACATACCGCCAACAAAACCGGCTTGTTGGCAACGTTTTAAATCGAGATGTCCGGCTAAACCTTCTTGAATAAAAGCTTGAGCAGGATTGTTATGATCACTTAACCACAATCGGGTTAGTACATCATTATGGCCATCAAAAACAGGAAATGTGCTATGGTTCATATCGGTTTTCTCATAGCTAATCATCTACAATATTTTGAACCGGAATGTTTTGTTGAACCGTAAATTGCTTTGAATTTCGGCTATTACGGAATACCAATTTTTCCAGAGAGGAATCAATTTCGCTCTCGGCACGTGCCTGCTCAATGAATTGATGATACGGCGATTTACCACAAACAGGATCTGCGTTACTTGCGTCGCCTGTTAGCATATAAGCTTGACAACGACAGCCACCAAAGTCGCGGTCTTTATCTGGGCAACTACGGCATCCTTCTGGCATCCATGCATCACCACGGAAGTGGTTAAAACCGGTAGACTCATACCAGATTTTTGATAGGCTTTGTTCACGAACATTTGGGAAAGAAATCGGTAATTGTCTTGCTGCGTGACAAGGTAGCGCCATACCATCTGGAGCAACTGTAAAGAAAATTTTACCCCAGCCATTCATACAGGCTTTTGGTCTTTCTTCGTAATAATCAGGCACTACAAAAATAAGTTTGCAAGGATGATTTTGCGCTTTTAACTTTTCCCGATATTCATTGGTAATACGTTCGGCACGTATGAGTTGTTCTTGTGTCGGTAATAAACCCTGACGGTTTAAAAACGCCCAACCATAAAACTGACAAATTGCTAGCTCAACTGTATCCGCATTAAGTTCTAGACAAAGTTCAATAATTTTATCGATCTGGTCAATGTTATGCCGATGAATTACAAAATTGAGGACCATCGGATAATCATATTTCTTAACAAGTCGGCACATTTCATACTTTTGTTCAAAAGCATGTTTCGACCCTGCCAAAGCATCATTAACGACCGGATCACTCGCTTGAAAGCTAATTTGGATATGGTCTAGGCCAGCTTGCTTTAAATGAGAAATACGCTGTTCGGTAAGCCCCATGCCTGAGGTAATCAGGTTGGTGTAGAAGCCTAGTTGGTGTGCATGCGCCACAAGCTGCTCCAGATCTTGACGCACCAAAGGTTCACCACCGGAAAAACCGAGTTGTACAGCCCCCATTTGACGCGCTTGATCAAAAACATCAAACCACTCTTGCGTGGTCAGTTCATTTTTATGCTGCGCGTAGTCTAAAGGGTTTGAGCAATATGGACATTGTAGCGGGCAACGATAAGTTAACTCCGCTAATAACCATAGAGGTAGGCCAACACCTTCTGTCATACTAAATCAATCCAGTGTTGTTGCTGGGCAACTAACATGTAATCAATAACATCGTTGTCAATTTCGGCTACATCACCAAATTGTTGCTTGAGCTGGGCAATAATTGCAGAAACATTATTTGTCCCATCAATATACTGTCCAATGGCCCCTGCACTTTCATTTAATTTGATCATGCCTTCAGGATATAAAATGACAAAGCCATTTTGAGCAGGCTCAAATTGAAAGCGATAACCTTGGCGCCAAGTAGGCACAAGATTTACATCAAATTGTTCTTTATTCATTTAAATAGTCCTTTGTGCCATACCCGTTCTTGAGTCACGCTATGATATGGTGCTTCATTGTGTACATATGCCAGTGTTAAAGCATCTAAAATGCTCCATAAAATATCCAGTTTAAACTGTAATATTTCCAGCATTCTTTGTTGTTGTTCATGAGTAGTAAATGAATCAAGCGTGATTGTTAAACCATGTTCAACATCACGGCGTGCTTGACTTAAACGAGAGCGGAAATATTCATAGCCCTTGTCATCAATCCAAGGGTAATGCTGTGGCCATGATTCAAGTCGAGACTGATGAATCTGAGGTGCAAATAGTTCAGTTAAAGAACTGCTTGCTGCCTCACGCCATGACGCACGGCGTGCAAAATTTACATAGGCATCTACGGCGAATCGTACACCCGGCAAAACCAATTCTTCGGAAATCACTTGCTCACGACTCAAGCCTACAGCTTCGGCTAACCGTAACCATGCTTCTCGTCCACCACCATCAGGATATTCACCATCTTGGTCAATCATGCGCTGAATCCATTCCTGTCGCACACGTTGATCAGGACAATTTGCCATGATCGCAGCATCTTTGAGCGGAATATTGATTTGATAGTAGTAGCGGTTTGCAACCCAAGCCTGAATTTGTTGTTGAGTGGCTTTACCTTCATACATCATCACATGAAATGGATGATAGATATGATAATACTGACCTTTATCAATAATAGCCTGTTTAAATTGTTCGGTCGTTAAAGCTTCAGGTGTTTGAGTCATGTTTCACCTTAGAGTTCAATTTGCATGCCATCAAAGGCAACTTCTACACCATTTGCTTTTAGTTCAGCAAATTGAGCAGAGTCTTCATTTAAAATCGGATTGGTATTGTTAATATGAATTAGCACTTTCTTTGGTGTCCTGAGTTGGTTTAAGTAAGATAAGGAACCGCCTTCACCACTAATGTATAAATGCCCCATTTCACGGCCAGTTTTTTTCCCTACACCGGTTTGCTGCATTTCATCATCTGTCCATAGTGTGCCATCAATCATGACGCAGTCAGAATCTTGCATAATCTGCATGATTTGATCATCAATCTTTCCCAAACCCGGCGCATAGAACAACTGTTTTTGCGTTTTATGATCTTTAATAATCAAGGCAATATTATCGCCCTCATGCGGGTCATGGCGATGTGGAGAATATGGGGGTGCCGCGCTTTGAATAATTAAGGGGAAAAATTCTAAATTTTCGAAACCATCAATTTTAAAAGCTTGTTTAGGATCAATTTGGTGATATTGAAGACCACCATTCCAGTGTTTCAGCATATTGAATACCGGAAAACCCGTGGTGAGATCTTGATAGACCATTTCAGTACACCACACATTCATTGGGCAGCCTTCACGTAAAGTTAACAGTCCAGTGGTATGGTCAAGTTGGCTATCCATTAAAATAACATTGGTAATACCAGTATCACGTAATTTTCGCGCTGGTTGAGCCGCTTTAAAATCAAATAATTGTTGACGGATATCTGGTGATGCGTTTAATAAAATCCAGTCTACGCCGTTTTCTGAAATTGCAATTGAAGATTGAGTACGCACTTTGGCATTAATCGTACCTGTACGAACACCATGACAATTAGGACAATTACAGTTCCACTGAGGGAAACCGCCTCCAGCTGCTGAACCTAAAATATAAATATGCATAAAATTAATATCTTATTAGAAAGATATAAGCCCTAGAACAAGACTAGGGCTTATGACAGATTTGAATAGAAATGATTAACGTGCTTCAAAGTACATTGTTACTTCAAAACCAATACGTAAATCAGTGAAAGCTGGTTTTGTCCATTGCATAAATTTTACTCCAGTCAGTATTAATCTCGTGAAATGAATCACTTGATTAAATCTCATAAGGCAATTAAAAATTTATTCTAATTAAAAATGCCACGTTTGTAGATAAGCTCGGAACAAGATATTGTTCGATAATTGTGTTTTTTGTCCAAATTTTAATAAATCCTGATCTTTCAAAAGCATTTGAAAAGTCATAACAGGTCAATGTTCTGTTATGACTTATGCCTTACCCAGCTAAGTTCATCAAGTGTTGCTGTGCAATATAAAGTTCTTCTTCCGACTTAGGATGACATTGCACCCAAGTTCCATCAGCTCGTAATTCCCATGCTTGACGATTGTCTTTTAAATAGTTATTTAGGCCATCTTCAATGACTTGTTTCTTTAATTTTTTATTTTCAATTGGGAAGCAGGTTTCAATACGAGAGAACAAATTACGTTCCATCCAGTCTGCACTTGCACAATAAACTTTTGTATCGCCATCATTATAAAAATAATAAACCCGCGTATGCTCCAAATAACGACCAACGATTGAACGTACTCGAATATTCTCTGAAAGTCCTGCAACTTGTGGTCTCAGGCAGCAAATTGAACGAATAATTAAATCAATTTTTACACCAGCTTGTGATGCTTTATAAAGCGCGCTGATGAGCTGTGGTTCAGTAAGCGCATTCACTTTAATGATGATGTGTGCTTTTTTACCAGCAAGGCTATTTTTAATTTCTTGTTCAATAAGTTCTAACAGTTGAGAATGTAAGGTAAATGGCGCATGAAAAAGCTTTTTAAGCTTTGCCATTTTGCCCATACCGGTCAGTTCTTGGAAAATTTTATGGACGTCTTCACAAATTTCCGCATCATTGGTCAGCAAACCAAAATCGGTATAGATTTTGGCATTCACTGCATGATAGTTACCTGTACCTAAATGCACATATCTTTTGATTTTGTCTTGTTCACGGCGAACCACTAAAATCATTTTAGCGTGAGTTTTATAGCCAACAATGCCATACACCACGACGGCGCCAGCTTCTTGCAAAACGTTAGCGACTTCAATATTTGATTCTTCATCAAAACGTGCCCGCAACTCAATAACCGCGGTCACTTCTTTACCATTACGCGCAGCTTCTGCAAGTAGCTGTACGATTTCCGAGTTGGCACCACTACGATATAACGTTTGTTTAATTGCCAAGACATTTGGATCTTGTGCAGCTTCCCGAAGGAACTTGATAACAGGTGCAAAAGAATCAAATGGATGATGAAGTAGAACATCTCCTGCTTTTAACACATCAAAAATCGGTTTTTTCGTGTACAAAAGCTGAGGCAAAACTTGTTGATATGGTTTATAGCGCAACTCTGGTAAATCAAAGTTTGAAATAAAACGGGCCAAATTAACGGGGCCATCGACGTAGTAAAGATGTTCTGCATCTAAATCGAATTGCTCTAATAAATAGTTAGCAATTTCTTCAGGACATTTTTTTGCTACTTCCAAACGAACTGCTTGGCCAAAACGGCGTGAAGATAACTCACCTTTTAAAGCAGCAGCCAAGTCTTCTACATCTTCAGAAACGGTTAAATCGGCATTTCGAGTTACACGAAATTGATGACAGCCCGTCGCTTTCATACCCGGAAATAAATCCGAAATATGTTGATGGATAATGGCCGAGAGCAGAATGTAATGCTCTGCACCGCCAGAAATATGTTCTGGAATTTTAACAAGCCTTGGTAACGAACGCGGTGCCGGCACAATAGCTAAATCAATTTGACGTCCAAAAGCGTCTTTACCTTCTAAAGTTACAATGAAGTTAAGACTTTTATTGACCAGCCTTGGAAATGGATGGGCTGGATCTAGACTGATTGGCGTAACTACAGGTTGTACTTCTTTAAAAAAGTACTCTTTAATCCATTCTTTATGCTTTTCTAATATATCGCCGTGCTGAATAAAATGAACGCCATAGCCTTGGAGTTGCGGTAACAAAGTATAGTTTAAGATTTTATATTGCTCTTCAACCGCCTCATGAGCATTTTTGGAAATTTGTTTTAATACTTCTACTAACGGTAAACCTTCTGGTCCGGTTGCCTGACTCATCAAGCTAATTTTCTGGATTAAACTTGCCACACGAATTTCAAAAAACTCATCCAGATTACGCGAAAAAATAATTAAAAAATTCAAACGTTCCAGTAATGGGTGTTCAATATCTTTGGCTTGAGCAAGCACCCGTTTATGAAACTCTAATAAAGAGAGTTCTCTATTAATATACGTTTCTAAATTGTGCTGGTTTGAGCTAGCTAAAGTGGGCAATGATGTCATTCTTGACTCTTATACTGGGTAAAAAAGTTAAAATGAATAAAAAAGATTAATTTATTAATGTATAACCGATTTTATTCACCGGACATTTTGTAACTGCTTTATTGCAAATTCATGAATTTTTTATGAAAACCTTAAAATTAATATTTATTTTTGCCTTATTTACTTCCTTCTAGTCATCCATATCTACCATCATCTTAACATTAATTTTTTAAAGATCATTCTATTTCGATTCAGTTTCAATTTTCATCAAATATTCATACTCTATGCGTATTTTTTATGCATCTTAATTCATCAATTGATAAAAAAATGACGACTTTAAACATACTATTTAAGACAACATCTTTATGTCTGGCAATGGCCTTATTGGTAGGCTGTAATGATAACGATGACAATGATTCAAGCACACCAGCACCGCGAAGTAACCAAACTGTAAATATTTTAGCTTTCAATGACTTTCATGGAAATTTAGAACCACCTAAACGTTACGTTGAAGCAGCGAATCCAAATGATGCATCTCAAACTGTACGTATTCCTGTCGGTGGTGTGAGTTACTTTGCAGATGCAATTAAGAAACTTAAAGCTCAAAATCCCAATAATGCTGTTGTGTCAGCAGGTGACTTAATTAGTGCTTCCCCACTCACTTCTTCGTTATTTCTAGATGAGCCTACTATTGAAGTCATGAATGATATTCAAATTGACTTTAATGCGGTTGGAAATCATGAGTTTGACCGTGGTACAGATGAATTGCGTCGTTTACAAAATGGCGGTTGTCAACAATATACCAGCACTGCCCCATGCCAAATTAATAAAAACTTTAGCGGCGCAAAATTCAATTTCCTTGCAGCTAACGTAGCAATGAAAAATGATACAAGTAAAACAATTTTTCCTGCCTATAAAGTCAAAACTTATGGCGGGATTCCTGTAGCATTTATTGGTTTAACACTCAAAGCGACTCCAAGTATTGTTTCAGCGGCGGGTATTAAGGATGTTGAATTCCGTGATGAAGCGGATACGGTAAATGCGTTAATTCCTGAACTCCAAAAACAAGGTATTGAAGCCATTGTCGTCGTTGTCCATGAAGGTGCAGCGCCAAGTACGAAACTCAATCAAAAAACATGTGATGGCTTAAGTGGGCCAATTTTAGGTATTTTAGATCGGTTAAATCCGGCAGTTGATATTGTTGTTTCGGGGCATACACATCAGTCTTATATTTGTGATTATGCAACCAAGAATCCGGCTAAACCATTTTTACTAACCTCAGCTGGCCAATACGGCACGCTTATTACCGATATTAAGGTGGAGTTGGATGGTAAAACTGGCGATATCATTAAAAAGGATGCTAAACAAATTCCGGTTCAAAGTGAGGCCTATACTTCGGGTACAACCACTGTAAGTCTGACAGACCTCTATCAAAAATTTAGTAAAACGCCAAGTATCGAAGCGATTTTAGATAAATACCGTCAAGCAGTAACCACAATTTCTGGACGTGTTGTTGGAACTTCTACTGCCGTTGTGAGCCGTACGCAAGTCGAAAGTGGTGAAAGCCCACTAGGTGATATGATTGCCGATGCGCAGCAAGCTGCCGCTCTTCAAGCAAGTAATCAAGGTTCGGATTTTACGTTAATGAACCCGGGCGGTGTACGTGCTGACCTACTGATTAACAGCAGTAACCAGATTACGTTTGGTGATATTTTTGCAGTTCAACCTTTCGGTAACTCGATTGTGACTTTGAGCTTAACCGGTAAACAGATTAGAGATGTGCTTGAACAACAATGGTCTGGTGCAAATGCAAATTCGCCTAGAATTTTACAGCCGTCTAAAGAGTTGAGTTACCAATATGCGGCAAATACATCTGTTTCACCACGAGCAAGTAACATCATGGTTGCTGGTTCACCATTAGTTGACACTAAAGTATACCGTGTGACGGTAAATAGCTTCTTGGCAGATGGTGGTGACAACTTCACGGTATTAAAAGAAGGCCAAAACCGTGTCGGTGGTGGTCAAGATATCGATGCGCTTGAAAGCTATGTTGCACAAAACTCTAAAGATTCACCGTTAATTATTCCGGCTACGACTCGTATTAAAGTCATTAAATAACTCATTTAAGAATGCATAAAGGACAGTACGAAGCTGTCCTTTATTTTTATAACAGTTTAAAAGATTTTTATTCGGTATAAAGATTAAGTTCAACACTACTAATGTCGACTCCGGTGTTTGCAAAAATAATATCCGTAACCTCATGAAGTAATTCTTTAACTTTCTCATTTTCAAAGTTCAAGGCTTCAGAGGTTTTGAGCGAAATGAGGTTACAGCTCATCTTGTCTTTTCTAAGCTTATAAATACTTTTGCTTTTTCCTAAAAATACCCTTTTGATGATTTTACGGTTTTCAAACTCAGATAAAATTCGATAAATGGTACCTAAGGTAATTTTATGTTCATTTTTAATTTGCGCATAGATACTTACCGCGCTTAAGCCTTGTGGGTTCTGATTTAAAATCTCAAAAACTTGTACCCTCGATTTTTTTATCGGTAATCCATTTAATAATGATTTTGATATTGTCGTCATCTTACTGAACCTTAATGTCTAGAAATATAGGAATTTTTTAAAATTATTTTGACTATATTTACCTGAAAATTATGGAAATGATTTGATCTATAAATTAGAACTTACTACCCTATAAATAAGCTCCGAGCTAATTATTACGTTTTAAAATAACTCTCATATTATCCCTCTCTTTGCTTTTTACATGTACGCACTTTGCGAATAGATGCATTCTTGAACTGAACCATATGGCGACCCTCTTCATTAATATCACTCTTCAACATTATTTTATATAATGGTTAACATATGATAATTATTATCATTTGTATTTAACGGTGTATCATATACACATAAGTTTTAATATTCAATATTAAGTAATTATCAAATACATAATGATAACCATTATATTTTATTGATTAAATAATGATGAATTGCATCCATCCTCTATTATAAGTATTCATTTCGACCCATATAAAAAGCAGATCAATGACCTGCTCTTTATATCTTAAATACAGAAAGTTAAATGATTTTTATTCTAGAGGTAGTGCATCTTATTCTTGTATCCATGCTTGGATTACTTGTTGTGTTGTCATAACTTGAGCACATCGTGTACTGGCATATTTTAATGCCATATCGTGCTCTTCTCTGCTAAAGTCAGCCAGCGCATCACCACATAAAAATGGCTGTATGTTTAGCATAAATGCTTCCGCAGCACTCATTAGACAACCAATATGTGCATATACACCACAGATAATGAGTTGATCGCGACCAGAGTCTCGCATGAGTTGTTCGAGCGGAGAAAATTTAAAAACACTATATCTCCACTTGGTAAGCACCGTATCATTTTTTTGAGGTGAAATTTTTGGCAAAATCTGCGTAAAGCTCGGCTCGTTCTTTAAACCAGGTCCCCAAAAATCAGTTAATAACTGCCGATGTTCAGGTGATTGGTTGCCAGGTTGTGCTGTATAGACAACGGGAATATTAGACTGGCGAGCAGCATCAATTAATGCCTTAGTGTTTTGAATTAGTTCTGGAATAGGTTCTTGGGTTAGATCATAGAAATCTAAAAAATATTGCTGCATATCATGAACCAATAAAACAGCTCGGCTGGTATGTAGTGGCCAATTTGTTTTGTTTGGAGTAAATTCGTGCGCTTGGGGCATGCTGTAACTTGCAATCTTTGGAATACTCATTGGTATTTTCCTTTTCTATCTTTAAAAATATTTGTTCTTTAATTTCAGTGTATTGTTGTGCTGAAGTAAGCTTTAAACCCCAAGTGCAGCTCCTCCATCTACCACTATTTCTTGCATTGTAATTTGGGCCGCTCGGTCCGAAAGTAAAAAGCTCACGGTATTGGCAATATCATCTGGTTGCGCGAGTTTTCTTAATGGAATTCCTGTTCGGTACTGGCTCAAATCACCATCAATTACTGCAGGTGGAGGTGCATTATCTGTCCAGAGTTGTTGCTGCATTTGAGTGAGAGTAGATCCAGGTGAAACGATATTCAGCCTGACTTGATAAGGTGCGATTTCAAGTGCCAGATTGCGACAAAAATGACTTAGTGCAGCCTTAGTGGTGGCGTACATACCAAGTTGCATACGTGGCATACGCGCACTATTTGAACTAATAGTGACAATACTGCCCTGTCTTTTTTTACAAAAATGTTTAGCAACTTGTTGGCTGATCGCGATAGGCGCCATGACATTGACCGCAAAAAGTGTTTCCCAATCTTCCGTTTTTGCTTCAAGCATGGAGCGCATAATTAATACTCCTGCTGCATTTACTAACCCCGTAATTTCGTATTTTTCTAAAAGCTCTGAGATTAAATTTTGTGTTTCTTGTTGATGGGTAATGTCTTGTGAGATGCCTTGCCATTGTGAAGATTGATCTGACGTCATTGTTTTACTGATATCCCATTGTTCAGGATTTTTTTGACAGTCAATACCAATAACATGATACCCCTGATCTAGTAGTTGCTTGGCGATAGCCGCTCCTATCCCTCTTGCAGCACCTGTGACCACGATGGTAGAGCGCATGTGAATACTCCAATTTATATTATAAAGAAATCTATAAATATAATTGCAAATAATTATCATTCTTATCAAGAGCAAATGGATATAAAAGTTCAAATTATGATCTTATACAAATGAGTTACAGCTTAAAATTACAAGCTAAAATATTGTTTTATATGTAGTTTATAAAATTTAAAGGTCAAGAATATTTTGTTATTAATAATCATTTTCAATAAGGCAGGTTTTGATTTATTCGACTAAAATCAGATTTATGGTTTATCAAACCTAGTAACTTTTTAGGCTTCAATCTCCCGCAGGCTCAGAATGAGTTCTCTATAACTCCGACTCTCGTAAGTTTGGAAATGCGTATAAAAAATGAAAAATTATAAAATCCACATTGTTTCGGTCAGTTGTTTAATCTCTTGAATATCATGACTTACATAAATCATCGGAATTTTAATTTCCTCTTTTACTTTCTGAAAAAAAGGAATAATTTCAGCTTTATGATTCGCATCTAATGCTGATAAAGGTTCATCAAGCAGTAACAGCTTAGGCGAATATAATAATGCTCGACCTAGTGCCACCCGCTGCTTTTCCCCACCTGAGAGTTTGATAGGCATACGCTGTAATAAATGCCCTAACTTTAATAACTCAATAATGTAATCTGCTTCGAAGTGACGTTCTTGTTGGGAAAGATGCTTAAAACCAAATAATAAATTTTGCTTGACTGTTTTATGCGGAAAAAGCTGAGCATCTTGAAAAACTAATCCAACATGCCGCTTTTGCGTGCTGACATTAATTTTTTGATCTGAATCAAACCATGTTTGGCCCTGTATTTTAATGATTCCACTACGCGGTGTGTTCAGTCCTGTAATGGCATGTAAAATGGACGTTTTACCTGAACCCGATGCACCGAATAAGCCAATAACAGAAGCATCTGACTGGAAACTAGGTTCAATATGAAACTGACCCATGTGTAGCTCAAAACGGCAATCAATCAACATAATTTTACCGTCCTAAACGCTTCTTTTGATAACGATGAAACCACTGCGCAAACCATAATGCCAGAAAAGCTACACTTAACGATAAAACAATAAGCCTTTGAATAGCGGCTTCTGTATCGGGTTGTTGCATCAAGCTATACATGGCTAGAGGCAAAGTCCGTGTTTCATTTGAGATATTACCTACAAAAGTAATGGTGGCCCCAAACTCCCCTAAACTACGGCAAAAACATAAAATAGCACCAATTAAAATGCCACTGCTGGCAAGAGGCAAAGTGACATGAAAAAATGCCCCTAAAGATGAGGCACCTAATGTCTTTGCTGCCATTTCTAAACGCTGATCGACCAGTTCAATCGCTAGACGAATAGATTGCACCAATAACGGGAAACCCATCACTGCCGAAGCAAGAACGGCGCCTTTCCAGTTAAATGCAAAATCAATTCCGAGCGGTGCCAAATATTGTCCAATAATGCCGCGGCTTCCAAAAACTTGTAAAAGCAAATAACCAGGAACTACTGGCGGTAGTACTAAAGGTAAAAACACCAATGTTTCAATGAATGACTTCCCCCAAAAGTCTTTACGTGCCAAAAACCATCCCACACAAATTGCAGGAATAATACTGACCACAAGACAACTTGCTGCCACCTTACAAGAAAGTTGCAGTACACTGAGCTCTTCTGGGGTTAAAGAAAACATCATGGCTTGACTGGAGCCAACACACTAAAGCCATATTTTTTAAAGACAGCTTTAGCTTGGTTGCTTTGTAAAAATTGATAGAACTTTGCTGAGTTTGAGTTCTTTTTAATTATCCCTACAGGATAAATAATTGGTGAATGCGTATTTTCTGGAAATATGCCAGCTACCTTCACGTCTTTACTAATCGCAGCATCGGTTGCATAGACAATACCGACCTGACATTCACCACGCGCAACAAAGTTTAAAGCAGCTCGAACATCTTCTGTTTCAACTAACTTTGGCTCAATACGACTCCACCAACCTAAATTAGTAAAAGCTTGTTTAGCATATTTGCCTACAGGCACACTTTTGGTATCTCCTGTACAAATCTTGCCTGTGAATACTTTATTTGGATCTGTGGTTTTATCTAATTTTATGTTTAATGATTGCCCTTTTGGGGTAATTAGCACCAAACGGTTACCTAATAAATTTATACGGTCTTTTGCTGCAACTCGTTTTTTGTTTTGTAGATAATCCATCCACTGGGTATCTGCTGAAATAAAAATATCAGCTGGTGCTCCAGCTTCAATTTGTTTAGCTAAGGTCGATGAACCTGCATATGAAGTTTTAATTTCTACTTTATTCTGTTTTTCGTAAATTTTTTCTAAATCGTTAATTGCATTCGTTAAGCTTGCTGCTGCATAAACAGTAACTGATTCAGCCTTGGCTGGAACATTAAAGACCAATCCTATGCTGAGGACTGAACAGGCTAAAGCCATTTTTTTTATCTTCGTATCACTTACCATTATGTTTACCTTTTTTGTGTTTTTTTTTGCAGCGATATATATCCAAGAATATAGCGCTACACGAAGATTATGAAAAGCATAATTCGTTAACTATAGATGACTGGAATGCAGCAGTGCTTTTTCGGCGTGCACTTGATATTAAGCAAAAGCTATACCAAATCAAAAGATTTCATCGTTATGCAATCTTTTATCTTAACCTTTTAAATAACTACTCATGATTTGGTAATCATGCTCTAAAGCTTGTCGGGCATTGTTTTCCATTTGACGGTAATGCTGTAAGACTTTCTGGCCCAAAGCTGTGATAGCTGCCCCACCACCATGTGTTCCCCCCGTTTGTGTTTCCACTAAAGCTGTTTCAAAGCATTGATTCATGGTGTCGACTAACTGCCATGCACGGCGATAGCTCATATTCATAGATTTTGCAGCTTGTGAGATTGAACCAGTTCTCGCAATTGCTTCAAGTAAATCCGCCTTACCCGGACCAAATGCAATATTTTGCTCTAAAAGAATTCTAATTTGTAATTTTAAGTTTTGTTCTTTCATAGACTTAGTTCACAAAGTTTCATTTTTATGCTGCTTAACATTATAGAAAACTTTAATAGCTTAAAACACATACAAATTTAAATCTCTACTCTTTCTTCAAAAGAGTTCAATTAAAAAATCAAAACTGCACAAAGTGGATAAAGATCTGGAAAAAACGGATAGAGAGCAATGCTTAATCGCGGTTCAATCAGTTAAAAGCTGATTGATTGGAGGATTGAGTAAATGACCTCATCTAATTTAAAACAATGGAATGATTTTATAGATGGATGTATCGACTTCCGTCCTAACGATGGCGTGTTCCGTATTGCACGCGACATGTTTACCGAGCCAGAACTATTTGACTTGGAAATGGAATTTATTTTTGAAAAGGTTTGGATTTACGCATGTCACGAAAGTGAAATTCCAAACAATCATGATTTCCTAACCGTTCAAATTGGCCGCCAACCGATTATTGTAAGCCGTGATGGTAAAGGCGAACTACATGCCATGGTGAATGCTTGTGAACACCGCGGTGCGACCTTAACACGCGTTGCTAAAGGCAATCAATCTACATTTACCTGTCCGTTCCACGCATGGTGCTATAAGTCAGATGGCCGTTTGGTTAAAGTCAAAGCACCTAGCGAATATTGTGAAGATTTTGATAAATCAAGCCGGGGCTTAAAACAAGGCCGTATTGCCAGCTATCGTGGATTTGTATTTGTAAGCCTTGATACTCAAGCAACAGATTCACTAGAAGACTTTTTGGGCGATGCTAAACTGTTCCTTGATTTAATGGTTAACCAGTCGCCAACAGGTGAACTCGAAGTATTACAAGGTAAGTCATCTTATACATTTGCAGGTAACTGGAAGCTACAAAATGAAAATGGCTTAGATGGCTACCATGTCAGCACTGTTCACTATAACTATGTCTCTACAGTTCAACACCGTCAGCAAGTCAATGCATCCAAAGGTGCCGAACTCGACACGCTCGACTACAGCAAATTAGGTGCAGGTGACTCAGAAACTGACGATGGCTGGTTTAGTTTTAAGAATGGTCATAGTGTTTTATTTAGTGATATGCCAAATCCGACAGTTCGTCCTGGCTACAGCACAGTTATGCCATATATGGTTGAAAAATACGGCGAAAAATATGCTGAATGGGCAATGCATCGTTTAAGAAATTTGAACTTGTACCCTAGCCTATTTTTTATGGACCAGATTAGCTCACAACTTCGTATTGTTCGTCCCGTGGCATGGAATAAAACCGAAGTCATCAGTCAATGTATTGGAGTTAAAGGCGAATCTGCTGAAGCACGCCGTAACCGTATTCGCCAGTTTGAAGATTTCTTTAATGTGTCGGGCCTTGGTACACCAGATGATCTAGTTGAATTCCGTGAACAGCAAAAAGGTTTTCAGGCCCGACTTGAACGTTGGAGCGATATTTCGCGTGGTTGTCAGTCTTGGGAATATGGCGCGACCAAAAACTCACAAGATTTAGGCATTCAACCCGTTATTACTGGCCGTGAATTTACCCATGAAGGACTCTATGTAAACCAGCATGGACACTGGCAACGTCTCATGCTCGACGGCTTAAACAAGAAAGCATTGAAAATGCAAGATATTACTTTTGAAAACAATGCCGTAATGGATGAGGTGTAACCATGTCACAAGAACTACATTTTGCTGTATCTCAGTTTTTGTACAAAAAGGCAGAGCTTTGCGATGCTTATGACTGGGATGCCTATCTAGAGCTTTACGATGAAGATAGTGAATATCATATCCCACAGTGGATTGATGACCATAACTATGTTCAAGATCCAAATCAGGGCTTGTCTTATATTTATTATGCGGACCGTACTGGACTCGAAGACCGTGTATTCCGTATTCGTACAGGTAAAGCAGCATCTGCAACTCCGTTACCACGTACTTTGCATAGCATAAACAACATCCGAGTTAAAACATTGGATGATGGATTAATTGAAGCAAAAGTTGCATGGCAAACGCTTTATAACCGTCAAGGTTTAGAAGGCTGTTTTTACGGACACGCAACCTATCTTTTACGCCAAACAGCAGATGGTTTCCGCATTCGTCGTCAGCACAGCATTTTGCTGAATGACAAAATTGATTCCGTTTTAGACTTCTATCACGTTTAAGGGGAATGAAAATGGGACATTCAGTTGCACTTAACTTTGCCGATGGCAAAACCTTTTTCATTTCGGTAAATAACGACGAATTGTTGCTTGATGCGGCAGTTCGCCAAGGAATTAACCTGCCGTTAGACTGCCGCGAAGGTGTTTGTGGCACCTGTCAGGGACAGTGTGAAACCGGCATTTATGAACAAGAATATGTTGATGAAGATGCATTAAGTGAACGTGATTTGGCCGAGCGAAAAATGTTAGCTTGCCAGACCCGTGTAAAATCCGATGCAGCTTTTTATTTCGATCATGATTCTGCTATCTGTAACGCTGGTGATACCTTAAAAATTGAAACCAAAGTGACTGCGGTTGAGCTAGTTTCTGAAACGACAGCAATCTTACATCTTGATGCAAGCAGTCACGCTGAACAACTTCAGTTTTTGCCGGGTCAATATGCTCGTTTGCAAATACCGGATACTGAAGACTGGCGTTCTTATTCTTTTGCAAATAGACCAAATGCGACCAATCAATTGCAATTTCTCATTCGTCTCTTACCAGACGGTGTGATGAGTAATTACTTACGTGACCGTTGTCAGGTTGGACAAAGCCTACTTATTGAAGCACCGCTTGGTAGTTTCTATTTACGTGAAGTAGAGCGACCGCTGGTTTTTGTGGCAGGTGGAACTGGTTTATCAGCTTTCTTGGGAATGCTTGATAACTTGGTTGAACAGCCTAACTCACCTGCAGTTCAGTTATATTACGGCGTAAATAGTGAAACCGACTTGTGTGAACAACAGCGTTTACAGGCCTATGCAGAACAGCTACCAAACTTTAGTTATCACCCGATTGTGACTAAGGCAACGGAAACTTGGCAAGGTAAAGCCGGTTATATCCATGAGCACTTAAATAAAGATCAACTGGCCGAGCAAGCTTTTGATATGTATTTATGTGGCCCACCGCCAATGATTGAAGCCGTTAAAAATTGGTTAGATGAGCAAGCTCTGCAAAACTACCGTATCTACAGCGAGAAATTTTTACAGAGCAATACCTCACGTTAAAAGTATAAATAGCTTCAGTACAAATAATTTAGAAACCACTCAAACCTGAAATGATTCAATATACTCTTATAAGGGGTATATTGAATTTTTGCATTTAAATTAAAAGCTTTTATATATCAATAATATAAAATAATTAATTCCGGCAAAATAAATTGACCAACTCACTCGGATTTGCTATAAATTTTGATAGATCTTAAGGAATAAGATCATGATGAGATTAACTTATAGCACCTTTTATATCCCCCTATTCTATTTCTCGAATGTATTAAATTGATAGACAAAATCCGATGTAAAAGTTTGAGAAAATCACATTAATTAGCGGTTAGATTGGTCTATATCTTGCTTATATCTCATTGTAATTTGCGAGTAACTTAATTTTTTAAGTGCCGTATTTACTTGCTGTGCAGCGAAGTTTTAAAGCTTTCGCAATACAAGTAAATACAGGAGTGAGCCAAAAGGGATAAATATGAACCAAGCCAACTCCCACGAACTCAATGGACGTCATTTTCAAAATGAGCCGATCTTTACTGATCATAATTTGGTGTTCGATCACCACGATTTAAGCGAAACCTGCCGAAATGTAGGCCAAATTTTTAAACCGCATGATCTTAAAATCTCTCATCAGAAGCGAGATTTCAGTGCAACTATGCACCATGTTAAAACAGGCGCATTGTCTATTAGTCGCTTGGAATATGGCGCAGATGTCATTATTGAACCAGATCATCTGGATAACTTTTACTTAATTCAAATTCCAACTCAGGGCTATGCAGAAATCGAGTTTGGTTCACAAAAGTTTATTTCTTATTCTCAAGTTGCTTCTCTTATTTCTCCTCAACAATCTTTACGTATGCGCTGGCACGCAAACTCACCACAGCTCATTCTAAAAGTTTCAAAGGATGATTTTACTTACCATTGCCGTCAACACATTGCCGATTCAGAAAATAACTTACTCGTTTTTGACCCAAAATTAGATTTTTCTACCCAAGGTGGAGCCTATTTTTTGCAGCTTGTTAGAACCTTAATGGATGCTTTAGCATGTGAGCAACACCCTCTCCATCATCCTTTAGCCTTTAAACAGTTTGAATCAAATCTATTTAATGCATTGATTTATGGTCAGCCCAATAATGCATTACATAAGCTTGATCATTATAAAGAAAAAACGGTATCTCCTTATTTCGTGAAGCGTACAGAAGCCTACATTAAAGAACATTTGCATGAGCCGCTTAATGTCGAGATTTTAGCTGAACATGCAGGCGTGAGCGTAAGAACCCTATTTACTGGTTTTAAAAATTATTTGGGAACCACCCCAATGTCTTATCTTAAAGAATTACGCTTTGAACAAGCCCATTTAGAACTTATGCATAATGAACATCTATCGGTCACTGACGTTGCATTTAAATGGGGATTTACCCATTTAGGTCGTTTTTCACAAGAGTACAAACGCCGTTATGGTGAGTTACCTTCGTCTACTCGCCGATCTGGACAGAGTGAAGGGTCAGGTATAATTACTTCAATTTTTTCTTAAATTAAAAAATAGATAAAAGCCTTTTATATTTGTTGATATAAAAGGCTTTTTTTTTATGACTTAGAAATGGTGAACATAGCGAACTTGCAGTCGTGTTCCCTCTGGGCGGTTTTCAGCATCTTGCTCAAAATAGGCATTTGCAACCAAGTGATCATTTTTAGAAAAACTATACATCGCACCCGGACCAATTGCCCACACTTGCTCACGTCTACCTTTAACTTTTTCACCATCGACTTCGGTGTCAGTGATTTGTTTTAGCCAATAGCCATTTAGTCCCAAGCGAAACTGTTCAGTAATAGCATAGTCTGTTGCGAAGTTTGCATGAATTGCTTGCCCAGCTTGCATATCATTTGCTCCAGCAAAGGCATAGCTTGGGTCATCATTTTTAAAGTTATAGAGATAATGGATACGTGTTGACGCAGTCCATTTGGGATTAAACCAATATGTGGCAGCCCAATACGGGTCAAATGAAACAGCGTTATTACTTGGGTTAATATCTTTTTGCTGGTCGTATTCGCCAGTAGGTAAATTCACCTGAAACTCAAAACGATGTACAAACTTCGGCCCTTGCGCACCCATGACTGGATCGAACTGAATAAAAGGTCCGATCATAATATCCCCAAAGCCACTTTGGGCCTTAATAGCAGCATTATTCAAGCCATCATCCATGTCCATTTTGCTGACAAAAGGAATTAAAAAATTCATGCCTAAACTGGCTTTATCTTTTACTCGAACATTTGATAAATAACTAATCTGTTCAACCAATACTTGATAATTTAAATCTGTTTTAGGTAAACCCAGTTTTTGCCCATTGGCATCGACCAGTTTATTGCTATCGTAATTTTGAAAATAGGTTTGAGCATACCAGCCGGGCCCTGCAGGTAATCCACCATCGAGAAAGCTGGTCATGCCTAAATTTACGGTCGGTAAATCATAGGCATATGTAACCCACGGCAAACCTAATAATGTCCCTGCTAAAAAGCCATGTTTAATTAAAGTGCTTTTCATCTTCTTATTTCCTATAAAAAAATCACGACCGGATTGATCGTGATTGTGGTGAATTAATGTGCTAATTCTGGATGCTCAGCGGCAATCCGATACTTTCCTGCGTGAAATACCAATGGTTCACCTTGGCGTTGTTGGTATTGTTCAATTTGACCAATAAAAATCAGGTGATCTCCGCCTTCATACTGATTTACATTGCGGCAAACCAAGGTTGCGAGTGCATCAGTTAAAATTGGCACGCCAGCATTGCATTGTTGATGAGCAATGCCTGCAAATTTGTCTTCGGCACCTCGAGCAAAATGCCCTGAAAGCTGATGATGCTCTTGTGCCAACATGTGAATGGCAAAATATTCAGCTTCTACAAAATCAGGCAAACTTGGCGCCGTTTTTGAAAGGCTCCATAAAATTAATGGCGGATCTAAAGACAGAGATGAAAATGAATTGGCTGTCATACCTATTTTCCGGCCATCTTTACCACGAGTTGTAATCACGGTAACGCCAGTTGCAAACTGACCAAGCAAGTTACGAATTTCTCTTGGGTTTTCGGCATTAATCGTTTGTAAAGCTAAAGTTTCAATTGTGTCCATTTTTAAATCTTCCTTTGATATTTTGACCTTAAGCGACTTTTGCTGTGTTTTTTGAAGCTAAGAATGCCTGAGCTTGATCTGCATCAAACCACCACGGAGCAAAGGCGCGCGGGTCATCAAAGTTATTGGCCATAATTGAAGCAATGCTCTGGTTCTGGCTTGCAGCTGCTAGGAGTTCAACGACATGAGGCTCTGGTGGTAATAACAAGCTATTGGTCCAAGCCACGACTTTTTCTGCATAAGCCCAATAGCGTTCAAAAGTTTGAACCATCCATTGTTCGCTAAAGCTTTGATTATCATTGGCTAAAATGGCATCAAAATAGATCTTGCTACACTTAGCCGCATTGTTTGAGCCTTGACCGGTAATTGGATCATTGACCACTAAGGCATCTGCCATGCCAAAAATCTTTTTGCCAGACGGTAAGGTTAAAACGGGCTTACGTACCGTCGGCGGGAAACGCCCTGCCAAATAACCGCCAGCATCGGTCAATTCAACATTTGCGCAGCGTTCATATTCCCAAGGCACAAATTTCTTGAGTAAGTCCAGACTACATTGCAGGTGCTGTTCTGGTGTTTTCACATCTTGCCAACAGTCCATTGGCCCATTTGGAATACCTTCAAATACCATAATGTCGCAAGGCCCATTGATGGTTAGTGCCGGAAATGAAAAGTATTCCCCGACTTCAGGAATAATGTTAAAAGTCACACGTGAATAAGGTGAAATTGGCTTCATGTTTTTGACGTAGGTCAAAGCCAAAGCGCGCTGCGGTTTATCAAAAACACTTCGTACATCATCACGTTCAAACTGTTTAACAACTTCACCTTTACCAGCGGCGAGTAATACAAGCTCGTAGCCGTTTGCGAGTTGTTCTAACTCTTCTATTCCTACATCTTGAATCACCAATCGACCGCCACGGCGTTCAAATTCTTCCATCCAATATGGCATTTTGACGCGTTGATCGACCGATTGAGCGTAGCGCTCAAGACGAGCGCTCCATTCAAATGCTTTACTACCATTTTCAGGATTAACTAAAGCTAGCCCAATGCCTTCTACTGCTGGACATTGTTCTTCCCAGAAATTTAGTCCCAAGTCACGTTCAGTTTGTAAAGCGGTATGAAACATACATTGGCTTGACATGACTTTACCTTGACGGATTTCATCGGCAGTTCGGTTGGTGATCATGGTCACGTCATAGCCTGTATCTAATAAGCCTAAACCAAGCTGTAAACCAGACTGTCCTGCTCCAACAATTGCAATACGGCGCATAATATTCTCCATAATTTTCTAAATGTGCTTTTAAAACGCTGTGCTATTCGGCTAAACGTGGAATAGCGGGCTGTGATCCTTCAGGGCCCATTACTGAATAGCCACCGTCGACCGCATAATCTGCTCCGGTGACAAAGCTCGCAGCAGGTGACAATAAAAACAAAACAACATTGGCGACTTCTTCGGGATGACCCAATCGGCCTAGCAAGTGATAATCGGCTGCCACGCTATCGGCTTTTTCACGGTTATTGCCACTGACTTCTGCAATGACACGAGACCATGTCCAACCCGGAGAAACCGAATTGACGCGAATACCATCGGCAGCAAAATCCATTGCCATGCTTTGTGTGAGTTGACGTATCGCGGCCTTAGAAACCGGATATAACCAGCGTCCTGTTTGTGCCACTTTGGCCGAGATTGAAGTAAAATTAACGATTGAACCTTGCTGCTTTTTTAGGTCATGGTATAAAGCACGGCTCAGCTCAACTGTAGAGACCAAATTAATATCGAGTGCTTGCAACCAGTCCTGACGTGAAGATTTAAAACCTTCATCTAAATATGTACATGCCAGATTGACCAAGTAACTCACTTCACCTAAATGTTGATGAATATCTGCCACAGCTTGTTGAATAGCTGCATCACTGGTTAAATCGGTTTGAATAAACATCACGTCATGGTTAAAGCTTTCCGCAATTGCCTTGCCTTTGGCATCAATATCTAAGATAGCGACATGAGCACCTGCACTTACCAAAGCTTGTACAACAGCTTTACCAATCAGTGTTGCACCGCCACTCACCACAGCGACTTTTCCTTTTAAATCTATATTCATTGCAGATCCTCCTTAATTGACTGGCTTGCCTTCACTACTTGACCAAGATGGCATCAAAGTATTGGAAGGAAGGTCTTCATCAAGAAGTTTTCGCGCGGTCTCTACACCTGCAACTGGTAAGCCTGTTGGGTCTAATAAACCAATTTGAACGAGTACAGACGCTTGGTCCCAGTAAATATGCTCATGGCATAGCTTTGAACCTCTGAACTGAATTACACCTAACATTGGAATTTCGACGTATTTACCGGTTGGTTTTACACCCGGTAATAACCAGTCAATTTCAGCGTCATGTGTAAAGCTCATAATGAACTCGTCTACCACTTGCGTTGAGCCAACCGTACGAGAGATCGAAGTGATCTTCATATCTTTCGGGTTTTGATGAACAAAGTGATACTGATAAAAACGAGCAAGCTGGCTTTGGCCTACCCCACCAGTTAACGTTGGAATATGGTTGACATAAGGTTCTGCGACCATTGTTGCCATAGTTGCGGGGACGTCACGCGTATCGAACTCATGACGGATATGCTCTTCCCAGAGTGTGACTAGGTCATATTTCGGTCCAATCGTTTCATGTAGAGCTGTTACTGTACGCTCGTGAGCAAAGCGTGCTGAAGGTTTGTGGTAATGGTTGCTTTTTGGTCGTGCAAAGGCATGATCAACGCCTTCGTAAACATAAGCTTGTACATCTGAATATTGATTAGCTGCATCGACAATCGCTTGTCTCGCATCTGGCGGTGTAAATTGGTCCAGTTCTGCAATATGTAAAACCAAACGTCCTTTTACGTTAGCTAACTCATCTAACGCTTTTTCAATGCCTACACCGTAATAACCTATGGCACATGCCACTTCCGAAAGTCGACAGCCTGCCAAGTAAGCTAACTTTCCACCTAAACAATAGCCAACCACGCCGAGACCTGTAGAGGTATCACATTCTGGTCGTGTCTTTAAAAAAGCTAAGCTGTCTTGAATATCTTCAACACCGAGGTTTTCGTCATATTGCTGATAAAGTTCAAAAGCTTTTTGAAAATCTTCTGGTGTGTAACCCAGTTCAATATTAGGTGCTACACGCCAAAATAAATCAGGTACTAAAACGGTATAGCCTTCTTCTGCAAGAAAATCTGTCTTTTCCCGCATTGCTGCATTCACCCCAAAGATTTCCTGACAAAGCACCACTCCAGGTCCTTTTCCTGTTTCTGGTGTCGCTAGATATGCACTGAACTGCTTTCCAGATGCAGTTTTAATTTGAATGGTTTGACCAGCCATAGTGTCAACTCCTGACATTGTTATGGCTTTATCTTCTATCTGAATTTTTTTTTAGACTGTCCAAAAGCTGCAAGCACTATCCAATCTCTGCGTAATTATCAAAATCAATCAAACTGGATAAAAAATTAAAAACAAAGAAATATCTATATTTCAAAAGGTTAAATTAAAAATGAAATTAATACTTTTTATCTAATTTGGAAAAAATGGATGAAGATTAGGACTTATTGGATAGTGAAGACTGGCTAAAAATAGTTCAATCAAAGACACAGGTTTTGTAACGAATACATTGAATTACTCAGGGAATTAAATAATTTTAAGAAGGAATACATATGAAAACGATAGATGCGAATACGATTATCAATCGCGAAAAACTGTCTCCCTTACAGTGGATGGTTTTTATCCTAGGTTTTTTTGTCTTTTTCTGTGATGGTCTAGACACAGGAATTATTGGTTTTGTTGCTCCGGCATTACTAGATGACTGGGGAATTACCAAGCCTCAACTTGCACCAGTTTTAAGTGCAGCCTTAGTTGGCATGTCAATTGGTGCAATCATTTCGGGACCCTTAGCCGATAAATTTGGCCGTAAAGGTGTTATTGTTTTTACAAGCCTTTTGTTTTCCATATTTACCATTTTGTGTGGCTTTGCCAATTCAACTCAAGACTTAATGATTTATCGCTTTATTACAGGTGTAGGTCTAGGCGCGGCCATGCCAAACATCAGTACCATTGTCTCAGAATATATGCCTGTAAAACGTAAAGCATTTCTTACAGGTCTTGCTGGCTGTGGATTTATGCTGGGTATTTCTTGTGGCGGCGTGTTGTCAGCTTATCTATTAGAAAGCTATGGCTGGGCCAAAGTGATTATTATTGGCGGAAGCATTCCCCTAATTTTAGTGATTGCTTTGTTGCTTAAATTACCTGAATCAACGCAATACTTAATTACACGTCATCAACAAGATAAAGCACAGCGTATCTTAGAAAACATTCAAGGCTATGCTTTCCAAGAGCCTGTAAAACTTGTTTTAACTCAAGCAGAAACTGCATCGGATGAAAATCCGGTTAAAGTGGTTTTAGGAAAATACCTGTGGGGTTCAAGCATGCTTTGGCTCTGCTGCTTTACCAGTCTTTTGGTGTTCTATCTTTTAACAAGCTGGATGCCAACGATTTTAAAAACAGCAGGTTTCAGTACCCAACAGTTTAGTTTAATTGCTGCGATTTTCCCTTTTGGTGGTGTAATTGGCGCAACCATTATGGGATGGTACATGGATAAACTGAACCCAACTACAGTCATTAAATATTCATATCTGATTGCTTTCGTCCTATTCATTGTTGCAGGTTTGGTGAGCTCAAATATTTTCTTATTGGGTCTTACTATTTTCTTAATTGGTGCTTTACTCGCTGGTGCGCAGTCTTCATTACTGCCACTTGCGGCTATGTTCTATCCAGCAGTATGCCGCGCGGTTGGTGTTTCATGGATGCATGGTATTGGTCGTATCGGTGCAATTTTAGGCGCTTTCTTTGGTTCGCTCATTTTCACTTTTAACTTAAGTTTAAGCGGTATTTTCTTTATTCTAGCAATACCAACTTTCATCTCATTTATTGCACTTAGCCTGAAAGTGATCTATGAAAAATCTAAACACAAACAAGTGTTAAAGTTTGAGGAAAGCCTATAAATATTAATCGATAAATAAAAAACTGATTTAGTTGCCTAAATCAGTTTTTTAATTTGGAAAATTAAATATCAGAAAATTTTGCCTTTGGTCTCACTTGGGTTTTCTCCAAATTCTTCACGATATTCTTGAGAAAAACGGCTTAAATGGTTAAAGCCCCAGTCATACGCAAGCTTTGAAATAGAAATCTTTTTATCTGCTCCTGTAGTGCTCAAGATTTTGTAAATTTGTTGAAGACGATATTTTTTCAAATACGACATTGGGCTGGTGCCGTAGTATTGTTGAAATTCATCATACAATTTTGATTTTGAAACCCCAGCCAAACGCTGCAAGTCTTCTGCACAGATTTCTTCGTGAGCATGTTCAATAATAAAATTACGAACCTTTCGAATATAAGCTGGCTCATCTTGATGTGAGAGTGACTTTAAAGCTTCAGAGTAGTTGTTTTCTTGAGATAATAGTAAGGCTTTAATTACAAAATTTTCATAGTCTTCAGATAACATCTGTAAACCATAAAAATTGCTATATTGCGATTTTAGCTGTAAAAAATTCTGAATATTCTTCCACCACGCTCCAATCAGTTGCTCAGAGTCTAAGTGCATTTCAGGGTTAAAAATGATAGGCGTTTCTATAGGTTTATTCAGTAAATCTGCAAGGACAATCTGCATACTTCGCTCAGGAATAACCACCTGAAATTTTCTACAGTCTTTATCGATAATCAGATCTTGTTGATCATTATTTGAAACAATTAGGCCTCTGTTTTCATCAGATTGATAATGTGCACCACGAATGTTGAGAGCTTGTCGCCCTTGTATAGGTAAACTAATGCTATAAGCTTTTAAATTTGAGATGTTGATGGCAACATTTGCACCATAACTGATTGTGCCGATTGCCATTTTTTTATTGGGCAAACGCATTCCGTCATAGTGGAAATCGAGATTATCTTTGTAAATTGTGTCTAGACGGTGTTCACCACAAATTGTGGACATTAGATTCTGCGCAAATTCAGCTTTGCGTGAATAATGATTGAGTTCCATCTGTTGGCTGAGTGATATCATATCCTTTTCACCTAGCTAAAACTTATTGCTAAAAAAGCAACTTGTATGCCAATTAATATCCTTTAATTGACGAGTTTTCCTGAAAAATATCTAATCAGGAAATAGCGTAAATATTACTTTCTCATACTCTATTAAATTTTAAAAATGGAAATAAGTTAAATACCTTTAAAGTATAAATTTATACCCTAACGAACTTATTTTCTTAGTTTTTTATAACAAGTTATAGTAGAGATAAAGCATTATTTTTAACAGTAGATAATCATAAATTTTTAACGAATAAAAAACCGCTTATATAGAATAAGCGGTTTTTATAAAACAATTAAATTATTGGGCCGTATAACCGCCATCCATCACGACAGCTTGGCCTGTTACCCCACCTGCTTTTTCACTCGCAAGGAAAATTGTATAATCAGCGATTTCTTCAACAGATAGCAAACGCTTTTGAGGAACCATTGCCAAAATTACATCCTCAAGTGCACTGTCTAAACTTACATTACGGGTTTTAGCCAAATCTGCAATTTGCCCACGAACCAATGGTGTATCTACATACCCCGGACATAAAGCATTTACCGTAATACCATCACGTGCACATTCTAATGCGGCAACTTTTGTTAGGCCAATTACGCCATGTTTAGCGCTGTTATAACCTGCCTTTCCAGCGAAACCAATCAAGCCATTAATTGAAGCCATATTAATAATACGACCATATTTTTGGGCTTTCATGATTGGAAAAACATGTTTAATACCAATAAATGCCCCAGTTAACATGACTTGAACTAACTTTTGAAAAACAGCCGTTGGAAATTCTTCAATAGATGCAACATGTTGGAAACCAGCATTATTAATTAAGATATCAACCGTACCAAAGGTCTTTTGAGTAAGCTCAATGGCTTGTTTATAAGCGTCTTCATCGGTCACATCGCATGGTGCAGATAATGCGTCAAAACCTTGCTCTTTAAGTGAGTTTGCCGTTTCTTGGCACTTTTCGGCATTCATATCAGAAATAACAACTTTGGCACCTTCTTGAGCAAATTTCTTAGCAATCTCTAGACCGATACCACTTGCAGAACCTGTAATAAAAGCGACCTTACCGTCTAAAAGTTTTGTCATTTATTTACTCCTTAATACTTATATCGTGCTGATTTAAACAATACCCGTTACGGTAAAGACCGTAATCACCACAAATACCGCTAATGTCTTAATTACCGTGACTGCAAAAATATCTTTATACGATTGTTTATGGGTTAAACCTGTAACAGCGAGTAAAGTGATAACAGCACCATTGTGCGGTAAGGTATCCATACCGCCTGATGCCATTGCAACCACACGGTGCATGACTTCTGGTGGAATACCCGCAGCTAAAATCGCGGCGTTATATTGTTCAGCCATCGCACTTAAAGCGATACTCATACCACCAGAAGCTGAACCGGTAATACCTGCTAAAACAGTTGTTGTCACAGCCCCATTGACTAATGGATTTGTAAAAGTACTGCTCATTGCATGACTAATCATGGCAAAACCCGGTAATGACGCAATAATTGCACCAAAACCATACTCAGATGCGGTATTCATCACTGCTAAAAGTGAGCCACCAATACTGGCATTAATGCCTTCTTTGAAGTTCGTCACTACACGTTGATAATCAAACAAAATTGCAGTAATAATCCCGACAATCAACGCAAGACCAACTGCCCAGATCGCACCGGTTTTTGCAACGTCTACGGTGTAATCCGCTAATCCAACTGCAGCAAAATCAAAACCATTTGGATACCACTCTTTGATTGCTTTAGACAAATATTTGTTCATTACGGCAACAAGAATGAGAGGCACAAACGCTAAAAACTGACGAGCCGTACTTCCATTATTTTGCAAGTTCATATCGGCTTCAATTTCTTGAGATGGCGTATTGTCTACGCCAAAACCCAAGAAACCTTCGCCAGCTTTTGCAGCTGCACGGCGACGCCATTCTAAGTAAGCCAAACCCATGCATAGAACAAAAATAGCACCAATAATTCCTAGAAATGGTGCGGCATAAATATTGGTGCCAAAGAATGTGGTTGGAATTACGTTTTGAATTTGTGGTGTACCAGGCAAAGCATCCATAGTGAATGTAAAGGCACCCAGCGCAATGGTTCCTGGAATTAAACGTTTTGGAATATTCGCTTGTCTAAAAAGCTGGTTTGCAAAGGGATAAATTGCAAATACAGCAACGAATAAACTTACACCGCTATAGGTTAAAATAGCACCTAGTAATACAACCGTTAAAATTGCTTTTTTTGCCCCAATCCATCTTACAATGGTTCGAGCAATAGACTCAGCAATTCCTGACATTTCAACGACTTTACCGAAAATTGCCCCCAGCAAAAACACAAGAAAGTAATCTTTAATAAAGTTCACCATTTTGGGCATAAAAACACCCGAATAAAACGGTAAAACATTGGCTGGATTAATGAGTAAAACTGCAAGTAAGGCACAAATTGGTGCCATGAGAATGACAGAAAAGCCCTTGTAAGCTGTATACATTAACAGCCCAAGCGAAAGTAGAATTACAAATAATTCCCACATATATTCTTTCTCCCTAAAGAATAGATATTAGGTTCAATAAAATTACCAAAAGATATTTAGGTTATCCCAAACCTATAATGATAAAAATCACAATATCCATGTGTGGTAATAGGTAAATGAGCTTAAAAATAAAATATCACTAAAATATTTAAAAACAATGTAATTTATTGAAATTTTTAAATACCAATAAAATACAAACGCTTATTTGACTCTCTTGGTAAAATTTAATTATTAAAAAAATACTATTGTTTTATAAAACTTATTAATTATTGAGTAAATTAAATTAATATCCACACATTATTTAATAAAGACAATTAAACAATATATTTTTTAAATTAATTTAATAAATATATTATTAGTTGAGATCAGTAATTTTTTATAAGAAATAAAAAAATAGATAGCGGTAATTTTTTATCTCTCTAAAGATTTTCTACTATGTACTTTTAATATTTAATTTCTACTATAATAATATAAACAATATAAATTAATATATAGATTAGCGCTGCCAGTACCCCACCGATTACTAGTGCGATCTCCATTGAATTAGAGGGATTATTTTCTGGTTTTCTAGCAAAAATTACCGGGTATTTTGCATTCTTAATTTTTTCTTCAGCAATTCGATAATGCTTTTTACCTATTCTTATAAAAATAAGGATACAAATAATAGGTAAAATAAATGATGAGTAATAAACTAATGAATCTACTGACAATTTATTATTGATCGCATCATCACATTTATGAAAATAATTTTGATTTTCTTTACTTAATTTACTGATTTTTTCAGGAGTAATTTGACTAAAATCAAAATCATTACGGCAACCAGATATAAAGACATCTTTGGCATCTCTAGAACTACTTGACCCACTACTCGTATGACGCATATGTACTGTTGTATAAGACATAATATTATTACAAAATAAAAAGCTAAATTTTATTAGATTAATAATAATTGGCAACCTAAACCTTCCTTAGCTGATATTTCCAAATAGTAGCGGCTGGATCCTGCGTTTCATCATACTTTGCTAAAAACACTGATTAATTCAGCTAGAAAAATTTACTAAAATAATTCAGCACATTGAGCTCTACTTGCTTTTTCATAATTTTTTGTCAAAAAACATCATATTAGGCAAATTTTCGTATAAATTACTCTTCTAGGTAAGTTGAGTAATTTAAAGGAAAGAAATGACGCTTAAACAACTAAAAGCTTTTTTGGCCCTTGCGCGTACACTCAACTATGCCAATGCTTCTTTAGAGTTACATCTCAGCCAATCTGCTTTAAGTCTTACCATCAAAAGCTTAGAGGAAGAGTTAGGCGGTAAACTGTTTAACCGTAATACACGCCGAGTTGAGCTTACTCAAGAAGGTAAATCACTCATTCCATATGCAAAAAAATTACTCGCCAATTGGGATGAAATGGAAAACGATGTTAAACAACGCTTTAAACTCAATCGTGGAACATTAAGTATTGCCTCAATGCCCTTTGTGACCCATGCCATTTTGCCAGAGGTGATTCATCAATTTTTAGCAGTCCATCCCAATCTTAATTTTTCAATTCACGATATTCCAAATGAGACCATTATAGAAAAAGTACAAGATGGTATTTTTGAGCTTGGTATTTGTTTTGAACCTGATCTCACCGAAGGTTTAGAGTTTAAACCGTTGTTTGAAGAAGACTTCTTAGCTCTATTACCTAAGAGTCACCCACTCGCTCAATCATCTTCTATTACATGGCATGAGCTTTGTTCAAATCCATTTGTAACCTTGCAAAAACCCTCAATTGTTCGATATTTAGTTGAGCAAAATTGTTTGCGAAATAATATAACGCTCGATTTAAAAGTTGAATGCCACCAAATTTCATCTCTTTCAAGTTTCGTTGCTTATGGAATTGGGGTAAGTGCAATTCCAAGGCATTTTGCTAAACACATTGATAAAGAACATAACGTACTGATTGATTTAAAAGACGAAGCCATTCATAAAACAGTAGGAATTGTTTATAAAAAGAACTTTGAAATTTCAAATATTTCTGCTCAATTTATTGAGGCACTGGTTCAATATAAATTTTAAAAAATTAAAGATTGTCTTTTAGTATAAGTTAAGCTTATGGATAAGTTAAATTCTTTAATTTTTATAATTTTCAATATGTTGTAGAGTAATTTTTAAATTTTTTAGCTTGTATGTGTCTTAAGTTTTGTACTTAATTTGATATTATTCATTGATTATACTTATTAATCATTTAAAAAAATTAACTTCTATAACACAAAATGTGATGCTAAAACTAGAAACACTAAGGGATATAGGAAAACAACAGAATGAATAAAGTTTATGCCAACGCAGAGGCAGCACTGAAAGATGTAATTGCAGACAATCAAACACTTGCTGTTGGTGGTTTTGGTTTGTGTGGAATTCCAGAAAAACTAATTGTTGCAGTTAAGCAAAGTGGTGTGACTGGTCTCACTTGTATTTCGAATAATGCAGGTGTAGATGATTTTGGTTTAGGCATTTTGCTTCAAACCAAACAAATCAAAAAAATGATTTCTTCTTATGTAGGTGAAAACAAAGAGTTTGAGCGCCAATATTTAAATGGCGAACTTGATGTAGAACTTACGCCACAAGGTACTTTAGCTGAAAAGTTACGTGCTGGAGGTGCTGGAATTCCAGCATTTTACACACAAACTGGTGTAGGTACACTCATTGCTGAAGGTAAAGAAGAACGTATTTTTAACGGCAAAAATTACATTTTAGAAGAATCTTTAACAGCCGATGTAGCTCTTGTTAAAGCATATAAGGCAGACAAGGCAGGTAATTTAGTATTTCGTAAAACTGCTCAGAATTTTAATCCCGAATGCGCAATGGCTGGAAAAATTACAATTGCAGAAGTTGAACAGGTGGTTGAAATTGGTGAATTGGATCCGGATGAAATCCATTTACCAGGTATATATGTGAACCGCATTGTATTAAACGCATCACCTGAAAAACGCATTGAGCATAAAACTTTAAGCACGGAGGCAGTATAAAATGGCTTGGTCACGTAATGAAATGGCACAGCGTGCTGCAAAAGAACTTGAAGATGGTTTTTATGTCAATTTAGGTATTGGCTTACCTACCCTTGTTGCCAATTATATTCCTGAGAATATTAATGTTTGGCTTCAATCTGAAAATGGCTTATTAGGTATTGGTGAATTCCCGACTGAAGAAACTGTCGATGCCGATTTAATTAATGCCGGCAAACAAACGGTTACTGCTCGCCCTGGTGCAGCCTTTTTCTCAAGCTCAGAATCTTTTGCCATGATTCGTGGTGGCCATGTCAACATTGCAATTTTAGGTGCAATGGAAGTTTCTGAAAAAGGAGACTTAGCGAACTGGATGATTCCGGGTAAAAAAGTCAAAGGTATGGGTGGTGCAATGGACTTGGTTGTTGGTGTTCAAAAAGTTGTTGTTCTAATGGAACACTGCGCAAAAGACGGTACACCAAAAATCGTGAAAAACTGTAGTTTGCCTTTAACAGGTAAAGGTGTTGTTCATCGCGTAATTACAGACTTAGGCGTAATGGATATTACGCCACAAGGTGTAGAGCTCATTGAACTTGCTAAAGACGTAACGCTCGAACAAATTCAAGCTGCTACAGGTGTCGAGTTTTATAAAACCTTAGTCGCGTAAATTCTAAGGCTTAGTTAGCTGTACAAGACTCAAGTTAGTAAGTGAGCTTGAGTCTTAGCCCTATCAAGCACCGGATGTGCTGTCTATAAATAAGAATGAGAAGGATTTTTTCAGCTATGGAAAAACAGCAAGGAATTTTTGAAAGATTTGCTCTTCGGATTAGTGACTGGTCTGAAAAATGGTTTCCTGATTCATATATTTTTGCTCTGCTTGGCGTCATTATTGTCTCTGTTGCCGCCTTGGGTATTGGTGCTCCAATCCATGATGTAGCGACCTCATTTGGTAATGGCTTCTGGAGTCTTATTCCCTTTACCCTACAAATGACTATGCTCATTATTGTAGGTTATGTCGTTTCTGTATCTAAGCCCGTAAAATTCCTGATCCAAAAAATGGCGCGTATTCCAAGTTCTGGACGTGGTGCTATTGTTTTGGTGGCAACCGTTAGTTTATTAATTTCACTAGTCAATTGGGCAATAAGTACGATTCTTACTGCACTTTTAGTGATTGCATTAGCAAAACGTAAAGAGCTGAATATGGATTATCGTGCTGCTGCGGCAGCTGCAATCATTGGTATGGGAACAACTTGGGCTCTTGGAATTAGTTCATCAGCAGCACAGCTTCAGGCAAATAAAACCAGTTTACCTGAGTCAATTTATAACCTGACTGGTGTTATTCCATTTACCGAAACGATTTTCCTTTGGCAATCAATTGCAATGACCATTATTTTAGTGATTGTTTCAATCGCTATTGCATATTGGTCTGCCCCAAAAGGCAATAGCGTTAAAACCATTGATAGTTTTGATGTGCAATTTGAAGAAGAAAAAACAAATGAAGCAAAATCTACTCGTCCAGGTGACTGGTTAGAAAATTCGCCTATCTTAACGATTATTGTGGTGGTTTTAGGCTTAATCTGGATGTTTTTTGAATTTTCAAAAAGCAATCCCATCATTGCCATTTCAAGTCTCAACACCTACAACTTCGTGTTTTTAATGCTTGGGTTAGCTTTACATGGCACACCACGGAACTTTTTAAATGCTGTTGCAAAAGCAGTTCCGGCAGTATCGGGCATCTTAATTCAATTTCCACTGTACGGAAGTATCGCCTTTATTATGACGCAAGCTTTAAATAGCCAAGACTTATCGCTGTCACATTATATTGCCGAGTTTTTCGTTTCAATCGCTTCAAAAGAAACCTTTGCAATTGTGATGGGAATTTACTCTGCGGTACTTGGATTTTTTGTACCTTCAGGTGGTGGAAAATGGATCATTGAAGCCCCATATGTAATGCAAGCAGCAAATGATTTAAAGGTTCATTTGGGTTGGTCTGTACAAATTTATAATGCAGCCGAAGCTTTACCAAACTTAATCAATCCATTCTTTATGCTTCCAATGTTAGGCATTTTAAAACTAAAAGCAAAAGATGTGATTGGTTTTACAGTGACACAACTCGTTGTGCATTTTCCTTTAGTTTTATTCTTGCTGTGGTTCTTTGGTAGAACGCTCAGCTATACCCCTCCAACTTTTTAATTTAGTGGCGCCTTTAGTTTATGCTAAAGGCAAATTTAGCAAATACACCAATAAGAGATATTAAGATGAGTTCAATTGTTATAGTTTCAGGTAGCCGTACTGCAATGGGTGGTTTTCAGGGTAGTTTATCTTCTCTAACTGCTCCAGAACTTGGCGCTGCTGTCATCCGCGAATCGATCCAACGTGCAGGTGTTAAGCCTGAACAAGTAGATGAAGTGATTTTCGGTTGTGTACTCAGTGCAGGTATTGGTCAAGGCCCTGCTCGTCAAGCCATGCGTAAAGCTGGCGTGCCTGATCATGTCGGAGCTGTGACCATTAATAAACTTTGCGGCTCTGCAATGAAAGCGGTGTTAATGGCATCAGATACCTTAAAAGCAGGCAGTGCCAATATTATTGTGGCTGGCGGCATGGAATCTATGACGAATGCACCTTATATTTTGCCTAAAGCTCGCGGTGGTTATCGTATGGGACACGGCGAAATTAAGGATCATATGTTTTTAGATGGCCTCGAAGATGCAGAAACAGGTCGTTTAATGGGGTCTTTTGCTCAAGACATGGCAAATACCAAAGGCTTTACCCGTGAGCAAATGGATGACTTTGCAATTTCTTCACTTAAAAAAGCGCAAACTGCGATTACGGAAGGTTATTTCAAAGAAGAGATTGTTCCTGTTGAAGTAAAAACCCGTAAAGGTGTCGAAGTTATTGATCAAGATGAGCAACCATTAAAAGCAAATCTTGAGAAAATTCCGACTTTACGCCCTGCTTTTAGCAAGGACGGCACAATTACAGCCGCTAACTCAAGCTCTATTTCTGATGGTGCTGCTGCATTAGTACTTACCACTGAAGAATATGCTCAAAGTCACGGGTTAAATACTTTAGCAAAAATTGTGGCAACTTCGACTCACTCTCAGCATCCAAGCGAATTCACAATTGCTCCAATTAGTGCAATTCAAAAAGTACTTGAGCGTGCTGGTTGGTCTGTTGATGAAGTAGATGCTTGGGAAATTAATGAGGCTTTTGCAATGGTGGCAATGGCACCAATTCATGAGCTAGGAATTGATGAAGCAAAAGTAAACGTCCATGGTGGTGCATGTGCATTGGGCCATCCAATTGGTGCTACAGGTTCAAGAATTATTCTTTCTCTTATTTATGCATTAAAACGCTTAGGTAAAAAGAAAGGTGTCGCTGCCCTTTGTATTGGTGGTGGTGAAGCAACAGCCGTTGCGATTGAAATTTAATTTAAAATTAAAAGAAGATGTAAGGATTTTCTTACATCTTCTTTTTTATAATTAAAACTCTTAAGCAGTTTTAAATAGTTCATAACAGGTTTGACGGAACCATTTATGGCTACTCTTGTGGTGACAAGACATATGCCAATGTTGCTTAACATCATAAGTTGGAAAATCAAGCGGTGCCGGTAAAATCTGTAAGTTCTCTCTAACCAATAAAACCTGACTTAAATAATATGGCACAGTGGCAATAGCATCTGTTTCCTGAACGACCAATCCCACACCTAAATAACTTGGTAAGCGAATTAAAATATTTCGGTCCAGCCCTTTATTCTGCAGCTCATTTTTAATGTGATAATGCCCAATACCCGCATCAATATCGATGTGAGATTCACGCATATAATCCTCTAAAGTGAAATTATTTGGGTCTAAACGTGGATGGCTTTTTGAGCTAATTACGACATAGTGTTGACGAAAAAACTTCTGCTGATAAAAACCTTCTTCTAACTGCGGTAAAAAACCTATGGCTAGATCAATTTCACCGTTTGCCATTTGATAGCTAGTTTCTGGTGTAATCGGCCTAATATTTAAACGAATCAAAGGAGCTTTTTCTTTTAAATAATTGGTCAGTTGCGGCAATAAAACCAAATGAGATACATCAGTCATCGCAATCGTAAACAACTGATCTGAGGTCAACGGATCAAAGTTCACATTAAAATTATTAATGCTTTCAACCTTATCAATAACTTCGCTAATGAGTGGAAAAATTTGCTTTGCCAGTTCAGTCGGAATCATTTCATTACCGACTCGAATAAACAAAGGATCATTAAAATGTTGGCGGATTTTGTTTAGACCATTACTAACGCTCGGCTGTGTCAAACCAATAGCATCTGCAGCCATTGAAACACTTTTGAACCGATAAATATGATAAAAAATATTTAATAATCTACTGTCTAGATCAAACAAAATTGTCTCCGCTTGGACTCAATAATCCATTGAAATAAGTTCAAAGTAGGTATGAAAGAGATAAATACTCCTATACTCTACTTTTGACTTATTGAAATTTACTCTAAATTATCAAAGAATTTAGACAAGGGGCAATGCTTTATACTGCCTTTCATCGTAAAGACCAAAGCATAATCTACTTATTTGCTTAATTTATATATAAATATCGTGTACTTCATCATTTCAAATGAGTAGACGTTATAGGTCTTGCTGGCCTTTAAAACCATTCCATATTTTCTGTACCGACTTATTATCACTCAAATTATTTTTGAAGATATAAATATCTTGAGCAAGGCAATATTCTTGTTGGTCTAAAATGACTAATTTTCCAGCTGCAAGATCTTCTTCAACATTAATTTTTGGAATCCAAGCAACCCCTAGACCTTGTAAAACCAGCTCTTTTAAATTGGTGGCATTATCTGTTTCATATAACGTTTTATATATAAGTTTACCTTCAATCAGTTGATCTACCAGTTTTCTTAAGTACGCGTGTTTACTATACGCTAGCAGAGCAAAGTTACTTTGTATTGTATGTTTAGGGCTGTGGTCGGGTTCAGTTGCAGAAACTGGTACAATAACCGTTTCAGCAATTTTAATCCCACTTAAAATATCATCCCCCACTTTTCTAATATTGCTTTTATCTGCATAGCAAATCATAAAGTCACAAGCACCTTCTTTTAACAAAGACAGGCCTTCTCCACTATTCGTTGCGACAATTTCAATTTTTAAATCACGAATAAGTGTAGGAAATTTCTTTAAAAAAGTAGTTAAAAATCCAGAAGCTAAAGAATGAACAACGCAGAAACGAATGGTCGATTCAGTTTCATTTTTAATATTTTTAATGAGTTTTGCGGTCTCCTCTACCTGTTTTTCAATATTTTTAGACATCACTAATAAAATTCGACCAATGTCTGTAAATTCGATGTTGTTTTTGTTGTTCCTAATAATGACTTCAGCACCAATCATTTCTTCAATTTGTTGAATTCTTCGAGTAAATGCAGACTGGCTAATAAATCTTTTCTCTGCTGCTTTTGAGATTGAACGTTCACGTTCTAATGTGAGGAGATCCTCTACCCAACGGACTTCTAAATTCATCTTATCTATTCCCTTTTAGATTTGTAATTTTATTAATTGATATTTTTGGGAAGTAGCATAAATAAATTTAGTGATGAGAAAGAATGATAAAACATAGGGAGTACCTGCAAAAATGCGAGAAGTGAAAGGACAAAGCCAATCTATAAAATTAAGTATTTAATAATTCTGACATAGGAAAGAAGATAAGAAAATAATAGGTTTTGTTTTCACGAGACAAGAGATGAACATAAGTACAATTCAGCTAAAAAAATTATTTAAATCAAACAATAAAAAGCCATCATAAAAATAAATAAGAGATCTTGAAAAGATAACTTTTAGAAATAAGCACGAACTTATATTTGTACATTTTATTGATAAAAAAAGTCCGCACCTTGGGGAAGAATGCGGACTGTAAACTGTTTCAATAACCAATCCTTATGTTATTGATTAAATTTTTCAGAATCTTAATTAAGATACTTTTCCACTATAAAAGGTAGTTAAAAAATCTATTTTCATACCCTTTTTACTTTGCCTAACCCAAAAAATATGAAAAATAATTTTTTTTACTCACTCAATGGGTTGGTAAGGTAATAATTGATAAGAAAATGATTACCTTACCTCATTTCAGGATTTAAGCAGTCATAATAATTGATTGTATTTAAATACAATATTTGAAAAGAGTATAAGATAAAAAGATAATCCCGACTATTATACTAAAGTATCTATTTGAGTGTACGCAAACGTATTGAGTCCCCTTTAAAAGCGGTGACGATTTTCGCAGACGGGTTGATCAAAATGACCTAATATTCACCAATCAAGTAGTATAACTTTCTTGAAATTTCAACCATCATATTAGAAGTATATTGACTGATTTCAAATATCTGTTTTTTCTGTGGATTGAAAACCATATTGTCTTTTTCATCACTAAAAAAAACATAAGTTGTGTATTTATCCATGTGATGAATATGCTCTTTCAAGCTGAGTTTCTCACCAGAATTAGGGTCATATGCAATAAACTTCATTCTCATGCATTTGTCTCTTTACAGCGTGCTTACACCTTATAAAATTTCAGTCAAAAGATTATTTAACAGACAATAATCTTGAATGCCTAAATTATTGATACGATGCAGTAGGGATATTTTGTTTAGCTTTTTGAATAGATAACTCAGCATTCTTAATTGATTGCTCAGCTTCTTTAAGCATGTGCGAACTTTTAGTTTCAGCTTTTTCTTCATTACCCCAAAGGAGATAACAAGCAAAACTTCCCAATATTAATAAAGCAGCAGTTACTTTTAACATAAACTTAATAAATCAAAATTTTCTGTATTATAAGTATTTTTATGTGAAATGCATCACAATTTTATTAAAATTTATTAAACAAAACTCATTATTTGCTTATATAAATTAACTTTCACATGAAAAATCAAATATTTTTTTGATTTTAATACACGGAAATGATTGCTTAGTTTTCTGTATAAATTTTGATTTACTTATATTTCCACACCTTTGACCAATCTATAAAATTAAATAAATATTTGAATATATTAAACTTTAGAACAAGTATTCATTCTATATACGCTCATATACCAACGATTATTTCTCGACTACCCTCTTTTTTATTATGCAAAAAATGCATAATTGCTTTAATAAATGCATTAGAAGTGAAGCATTTCGAATTCTAAGATGAATCATCTTAACTAATTCGAAGTTTAATGATGAACGCTGATATTACTACCCGTATTGAGAAGGATCTTATTGGTCATCGAGAAATCAACAATGACCATTATTACGGAGTTCAAACAGTACGTGCTTTAGAAAATTTCAACTTAACAAATAGCAAAGTTGGAAATTTCCCTAATTTAATTAAAGCATTAGCTATGGTTAAACTTGCCTGTGCTGAAGCAAATTATAATCTTAAAAACTTAGATCAAACTAAATTTGAAGCGATTGAATACAGCTGTAATCAGCTTATTCGTGGTAATTTCCATGACCAGTTCCCAATCGACATGATGCAAGGCGGTGCTGGCACTTCAACCAATATGAATGCAAATGAAGTATTGGCAAACGTTGCTTTAGAATATATGGGCCATTCTAAAGGTCAATATCAATACTTGCATCCAAATAACGACATTAATATGTCGCAGTCAACAAATGACGTATACCCTACTGCAATTCGTTTAGGTTTATTACTTAGCCTAGATGAGTTAAATCTTCCATTTAACAATTTGATTCTTAGCTTCTTGAATAAATCTCAAGAGTTTGCACACATTTTAAAAATGGGTCGTACTCAGTTACAAGATGCGGTGCCTATGACATTAGGTCAAGAGTTTGGTGCTTTTGCGGTAACTCTACAAAAAGACCTTGAGCAAATTAATACGCTTATTCCAAATGTTTTAGCTTATATGAATCTTGGCGGTACAGCGATTGGTACGGGAATTACCACTGAATATAGTTACCGTGAACTCGCGATTCAAGCACTTGGAAAAATCTCTGGTAAGAAAATTAAGTCAGCTCCAGATTTGATTGAAGCCACTTCTGATATGGGTGACTTTGTTCTTTTATCTGGTTTATTAAAACGTACTGCAACTAAACTTTCAAAAATTGCCAATGACTTGCGTTTACTTTCAAGTGGTCCACGTACTGGCATTAATGAAATTAATTTAGAAGCACGTCAACCTGGTAGCTCGATCATGCCAGGTAAAGTAAACCCAGTTATTCCTGAAGCAATGAACCTTGCTTGCTTCCAGATTATTGCAAATGATTTGGCTGTAACTTTAGCTGCTGAAGCTGGTCAATTACAGTTAAATGCAATGGAACCACTTATTGCATTCAAACTGTTTGAATCGATGGACTTGCTTGGTAAAGCAATGGCAATGTTCCAAACCAAATGTATTGATACAATTACGGCGAACCCTGAACACTGTAAAGCTTTGGTTGAAAATTCAATTGGTATTGTGACTGCACTTAACCCATACCTAGGTTATGAAACTACAACTCGTATTGCTAAAACAGCAAACGAAACTGGGCAAAGCGTATTGGCTTTAGTTCAAAATGAAGGTTTATTATCGGCACAAGTGCTTGATGATATCTTGTCGATTAATAATATGGTTAAACCAAAAATGTCGGCTTAATTCCTGAAAATAAAAAAGGAGCTTTTATAAGCTCCTTTTTTATTTGTTCTATATTTTAAAAACTGAAAGTTGTAGAGAACTGGGCTGTACGTGGATTGCCTAAGAATAAATAGTCATCACCCATAAATGCCCCTACATCACGCCAATATTTCTTATTAAACAAGTTATCAATATTGAATCTAAAAGTTGTGTCATGCCCAGCAAAATTTGTTTTATAGGCAGCACCAATATTAAAGACACTATATCCGCCTACTTTTGCAGTTCCCTCTTTATTTGCATATTTACTGCTACTGTATTGCATACCACTGAGTAATCTTAAACCTTCAACTGACGGTACTTTATAAGATAACTGGGCTGTGGCACGTACTTTCGGCACATTTTGAGTTTGATGACCTTTGTAGCTGTCAGTATCAATATCAATAAGACGAGATTTGGTATAGGTAATGCCAGAACTTACGTCAAGTGTATCGGTTAAGGCACCTGTTAAACCTAACTCAATACCTTGATTGTGTTGTTCGCCTTGCTCAATAAAATCTGGAGGACTATCAATATTAATCTTGCTGTATTGATTGTCTTGTTTTAAATCAAAAATAGCTGCTGTTAACAAGAAGTTCCGAATTTGTTGCTTAATACCAAGTTCATATTGTTCAGAGCTTCTAGGTGATAGTACTGAAGGGCCTATATTATTTTTAATATTATTTGTATACCACGGAGCTTCGCCACCGTCTGATAAACCTTTAGCATATGAAGCATATAGATTAGTCGTAGAAGTTGGGCTATACATGAGCGCTAATTGTGGCAAGAACTTATTTAAATCCGTATCACGGCTTTGCTGCCCATCTGAATTATAAGCTTGCTCATCAAGATGAATCAGTTTCCCACCGAGTAAGGTTGACCAGTGATCATTAAATTGAACTCGGTCAGATACAGTAAATGCAGTCTGATCACTCTGTAGAGCTTTGTAACGATCGCCTGGACTTTCCAATGACGGATTGTAGTCGACCGTATTTTCATAGATATTGCCTGTTCCTATAAATCCATTAAGTGGTGTATGGTGTTTTAGAGTTTTATAAGTATGTTGTAATTCGAAAGCGATTTGATGCTGTATATTGCCAGTATTGAATTGACCATTTAACCCAGCAGCAAACTGATTGGTTATACGTGCATCATCTGGACTGCGATAATCATAAATGTCATAGTTGCCATCTTTGTCGAATACTGCAAGTTCATTACCTGATGAGTAATAACTTCCATAAGGAAATACAATATAATCATCAATCACAACACGGCTTTGAGACGCACTTAAGCTACCATTCCATTGATCGTTAAATGCATATTGATATTTCAAACTCGCATTTAGACTGTTATTTACAACAGGCTTACTCCAAGACTGGTAACCCAATAAACGGTCTTGATCTACATTTGTTGGTACTTCTTGCCCATCAAGCAGTTGATAACCGGGTACTGAACGTTGACTTTGATGCTGGGCTTCAATATCGAACAATAATTTAGAACGCTCATTAATTTTCCAGTCTAAAGCTACTGAACCAAACTCACGCTTACCATTTGCATGATGAACATTTGGATGGATGCTTTCATGGGCTAAATTGATTCGATAACCAAGACTATCATTAACAAAGCCGCCAACATCTGTTGCCAGTGTATAGCCGCCTTCTGAATTTGCATCTACAGTAATGTTTTTAACATCGGCTGGTCTTTTGGTTACATAGTTAACCACACCACCTGGTGTCGACATTCCACTTTGAATTGCAGAAATGCCTTTTAAGATTTCAACTTGTTCTTTATTTTCTAAAGCTACATTTTGTTCGCCACGTATGGTATGGCCATTAATGAGATAGCTTGAGCCTAAATCGAGTGCGAAACCACGTGCTACAAAATTTGGATAGTAGCCAATTGCAGCATAGCCATCGCCTAAGGATGAATCATTTTTAATCACATCGGTCAGTGTTTTTGCGTGTTGATCTGCTATACGTTCAGATGTAATGGTGGTAATAGATGCAGGTACTTTCTTTACATCACCAGTTTGAAAACCAGATAAACTCACTTTTTTTGATGTGTATAGTGCATCACTATTTTGTGTAGCGTTCACAGTAATGGTTGGGAGCTGCGAAACCTCTGCTTCATTTGCATAAACGACAGATGTTATGAGTGCAATAGATGAAGCCAATGCTGTTTTAGAGCATATTATAAAGTGAAGATTTAACGAACGTCTTTCCATTGAATAACTACCTGCCATACCGTGCATAATTTGAAGCGCTAGAAATAAGTGCTGAGCCGATTTTTAGCCACGCAAGAATACAGCTACATATATTGAGAAACAATATATTCTGTATTTTTTCGATTAAGTGAATTTAGTTCGACTTTTTCAACTTATCATTCTATGAATTTCCTTTATTTTCTTGGGAATTGATACTATAACTTTTTAAGTATTACCAAATATTCAAAATACACTTAAGCTCAAAATGGCACTTAAAAGGAGAAACAGAATAGAAAAATACTGGTATTAAATTAGCTTACTGATTTTAAAAACAATTAATTATGCAGTTAAATAAAAGGAAGTGTTCGATCATTGGTAAAAAATTCTTTAAATCGAACAAAAGGACGTAATCTCACTAGAATCGAATTTTAAAATTAGAAAAAATGAATGGTTAGGAATTCTAAGGACGTGCTCAGGGTTGAGTGATTTTTAAAAAGTTCATTCTATTTTCTGTTTAGCCCACCTAAAAAGTTCCTAGTTTTTGTCTACAAAGTGATGGAAGAAATATGACATATACTCAGGAAGAAAAACGTAGCAGGATACGTGGGATTGTAGGCGCAGCCTCTGGTAATTTAGTCGAATGGTTTGATTTTTATATTTATGCAGTATTTGCTGCTTACTTTACTCAAGCTTTAACCGCGCCAGATATGGATAGTACGACCAAGTCTATTTATGTTTGGGGTGTGTTTGCTGCAAGCTTCTTTATGCGTCCGATTGGTAGTTGGGTATTTGGACGAATTGCAGACCGACATGGTCGAAAAAAGTCGATGATTATCTCAATCTGTCTAATGGCTCTAAGCTCCTTTTTATTTGCAGCTTTGCCTACTTATGATCAAGTCGGTTTATTTGCTCCTTTTCTTTTACTTGTAGTGCGCTTACTTCAAGGCTTATCGGTTGGTGGTGAATATGGCGCCGTAGCAACATACATGAGTGAGTTAGGCTTAAAAGGCCAGCGAGGTTTTTACTCGTCTTTTCAGTATGTCACCCTCTCTGGTGGTCAGTTACTCGCAAGCTTATTGGGCGTTATTTTGTTGGCATTTTTAAGTGAACAACAATTACATGATGGTGGATGGCGTATTCCATTTGTTATTGGTGGTATCGCAGCAATCTTATCTTTGCTTGCACGTAGTCGTTTAGAAGAAACACTTTCTCATCAAGACAGCGAACGAAAAGAGTCTGGTAGCTTAAGAGAACTCTTTAAAAAGCACTGGAAAACCTTTTTATTGGTAGTTGGATACACTTCTGCTGGTTCATTAACGTTTTATGTAGAGACTGTTTATTCAAAAACTTATTTAACCAATTTAGGGATGGATGGAAAAACCGTTGGTTATATCATGACCTTTTCCCTATTTGTCTATATGTGTGCTCAACCTGTATTTGGTGCAATTTCAGACCGTATTGGGCGACGCTCTTCAATGTTAGCATTTAGCTTATTGTCCGCCATTTTTATTTATCCCGTCATGGTGATCGGGATGCGTGCCTATATAGATTCTCCAATCATCATTACATTGCTACTCATCTTTATGATGATGTTACTCAGTTTCTATACTTCTATTAGTGGTTTGGTAAAAGCTGAAATGTTCCCACCTCACGTACGCGCACTCGGGGTAGGATTTTCATATGCAGTAGGTAATGCGCTGTTTGGTGGTTCTGCACCTTCGGTTGCTTTGCAATTCAAAGCTGCCGGAATCGAAAACACCTTCTTTATATATGTCATTGTCATGCTGATTATCTGTTTCTTGTGTAGCCTTGCGCTTCCGAAAAAACCAGATTATTTAGAACATGATCATTAATTAAATAAGATGCCTTCTGCCCCAAGCAGAAGGCATCTTTTAGCTCTTAGCAAATTCTTTTAAAAAAGCCCACGGAAAAATCCCTTTATCATGCCCATCGCTAAAGCAAATTTGGGCACCATAACCTTGATCAAACATAGCTGTCACTTCAACATTTTGATGTTCTATTTTAATTTGTTTAATCCGCTTCGCTCGGCAAAAGCCACATGGGCAAATTTCCCTTAAACTTTGATGACTCAGACATACGCTTGAGCCATCGGTCCATATAAAGTGAACCTGCTTATTTATAGTGTCGACACGGATATCAGGTCTGATTTGCATACTTCACCTCACCAATTTGATTTAATCCAATACGAATCGCTTTTCGTACTTCAGGATCTGGATCATTTTGATGTTGTTCCAATAGCTTCTGAGCTTCTGCTGTACCAATTTCACCGAGTGCTAAAGCGACTTCTTTACGCAAATTACTAATTTCATGCTTAAAGTTATCAGTCAAATGAGCAACTGCCAGATGTGATTTAAGTAGTCCCAAGCTCCGTACTGCTGCAATACGTACTTGCCAATACAAGTCTGATACAGCATGAATTAAAGGAGCTTCGAGCTGAACAATACGTAATTTTCCAATCGTAAGAGCAGCTTCCACTCTTAGTTGCCAACTTTCCGAAGTTAAAGAATGTTGAAGTGCTCGGATAACTTCAACCGATATGTTCTGACTATAAGCTAAACCACCTGTTGCAATACGGCGGACCTCATCATCTGTATCTGTTTCGGCAATTTTTGCCAATATCGTAATTGCTTGGTCTTGTTGTAACCAACTTAATGCACTGACTGCCTCACGGCGTACAAATGCATCTTCGTGGTGTACCAAAGCAGATATCTCTTCAAATAATTGCTGTGGTCGTAAAGGTTTTAAAGCACGGAGAATTGCACTAAGAGCAAAAGTATCCGTATGCTTTAAATACGGTGCCAGTATCTGGGCCGATGCTGGATTTTTGACTTCACTTAAACTCTGGCTGGCAGCTTGTCTCACATTCAGATCAACATCAAATAAGGCTCGAGCTAATACCTGCAAACTGGTTGGATCTTCCCAACTTTCTAGTTTTTTTGCCGCCTCTTCACGGACTAAAGCTGAAGAGTCGTGTTGCAGTGCTGTATGCAACCAAGGAAGTAAATTCGGATTTTCTTCATCACCAATATTCATTAAAGCGACAAAGCGGATCTTTTCATCTGCATGATTGAGCTGCGCAAGAAATTCCTGATTATATTCATCGATATCATCTTCTAAAGCTTGATAATAAAAACTCATTCGTATTCCTTAATTTGTGATTTCTTTCCAAGCCCTAATGGATTTAAACGGCTTAACTCTTCTTGTTGAGTGGCTTCTTTTAAAGTCTGGATGCAATGTTTTTTGATGGAGGTAAATTCACTACTCGTTACAAGCTCAACATCCCGTGGACGTTCAAACTTAAGCGGAATTTCTTCAATAATTCGTCCAGGTCGATGGCTCATAATCAACACTCGATCGGCTAAAAAAAGTGCCTCATCAATATCGTGGGTAATAAATAAAACCGACGTTTGAATTTCTTGCCAAATTTCGAGTAATAGCATTTGCATTTTTAAACGAGTTTGAGCATCTAACGCACCAAAAGGCTCATCCATTAATAAAATGCGAGGTTGATTAATCAGTACTCTCGCAATTTCAACTCGTTGCTGCATGCCACCAGAAAGTTCAGCTGGAAATTTATGTTCAAAACCTTTAAGTCCGATCAGATCAATCATTTTCTTAGCTTGTTCAATACGCTTTTGCTTGGCGATGCCTTTCATTTTTAAACCAAAGGCAATATTTTCGAGCACGCTTTTCCACGGAAATAAGGTATGTTGCTGAAACACTAAACCTCTATCTGGATGCGGTTCAAATATCGATTCATCATCGACCGTTAAAGACCCAGAACTAATCGGTAAATGCCCTGCCAAAGCACCTAATAATGTGGATTTTCCACAACCAGATGGGCCAAGTAGACATATAAACTCGCCTGGTTGTATTTCGAAATTAACCCGATCTAATGCCTGAAAACGATTTTTAGTTTGCCCTAAATGTAGAGATAGATTTTGAATACTTACATGGCCTTGTGTAATTGACATTTTAAGACTTCCTTAGTTGATACCATGGAGTAAATCGGTTTCCAATCACACGCACCAATGTACTGCTAAACATACCTAACGCTCCTATTAGCACCATGCCAACCACGATATTGCTATAGTTTTGCAAGGTGAAAGATTCCCATGTGAAGTATCCAATTCCATGTTGCCCCGAAATCATTTCGGCAGTCACTAAACAGAACCAGCAAGTACCCATTCCAATGGATAAACCAGTAATAATATTCGGTAATGCCCCCGGAATAATGACTTCATGAATAATGGCAAGATCAGAAGCACCCAGACTTTTCGCTGACGCAACGAGCCTTGGGTCAACTGCACCAACGCCATGTACGGTGTTTAATAAAATTGGAAATAAAGCCCCAATAAAGGTAATAAAAATCATGGAAGCTTCTGAGGATGGAAAAATCAGAATTGCTAAAGGAATCCATGCAACTGCTGGTATTGGACGTAATACTTCTAATGGTGGCATTAGAAAGGCAGCCAGTTTTTGATAACGTCCTGCCAACAAACCAATACCTACACCAATTAGAGCCGCAAGCACAAAACCAATCACTACACGAAACACACTAGATTCAACATGTTCAAATGCAGCGCTGAGTTGAAAAAAAGCCCATAGCGCATGAATGACATCTAAAGGTGTCGGGACATTGCTAAAGTTCACAAAGCCTAAATTTATTTTAAACTGAGCAAGTCCTTGCCAAATGACTATCCAAAAAGCTATAGATGTGAAAGCAATCACATGGCTTTTTAAACGCGCTGGATATGATCTCAACTGCTGAAAAAATTTAGTCAAAAATGTACTTTGGTTTTTAGGTTTTGTTTGGACCAAACTACTCATTCGTCACCTCCTGATCATTAGGTAAGACAACACATCAGCTCTGTTTTACAAGCTGAATAGCTTTAAAGTCATATACTTTTCCACCCTGTTGTTTAGCCCATTTTTCAGCATCATCTTTTAATAAAAAGGCTTGAATTTGTCCTGCTTTGTCTGTGGCATACCATGCTAAATTAGCAAGTAACTTAATGTCGGACTGATGATCTTGGCTATAAACCACACGCACCATTTTTCCATCGGCTTGTATTTTCTTTAAATCAGAAAAAGCATGCTCAGGCGTTTCGTAGCTACGCACTTTTTCTTCACCCTTTACCCAAATTTGAGTTACCCGATCAAATGTTTTGATGGGTTGGCCCGTTAAAGCGTCATTGGCAACCAAAGGTGATTTTGCATAGTCGGCCAGTTGCTGGCTGTAATTAAGTCCAGATGCTTGAAATGCATCCTTAATGTATTGATCATCAATAAATTTATTTACATCAAGCGTACCGTCGTTTTTGCCTAAAACTTTTAAGGTATCTATCGCAATTTGAGTCGCTTTTCGATATTCAGGTTTCCACGTTAAGTCACGAGTTTGCAGACCTAAAGGGCCATGAAATAGATAAACAACTTCGGCAGGAATACCTGTTTTTTCAGCAATAAGTTCACTATATTTTTCTGGTTGTTCCTGAATCAGACGATTCGCTTCAATAGTTGCTTGTAAATAAGCTTTTATGACTTCGGGATGCTGCTGTGCATAATCCTTGCTGGCAAGCGAACCATGAAATGTCGGTGATTTTGCTTGTGAACCATCATAGATTTTTTTAGCAAAACCTTGGTAAGCAAATAACTCTCCGAATGGCACGAAGTCAGCATGTGCAGCAATCTTATGACTTTTTAACGCAGGCCCTGCCACTTCTGGCGCCTGAGCAATCACTTTAATATCCTTATCAAGTTGCCAACCTTCAGCTTGAATTGCTCGCAATAATAGTCCGTGAGCAGTTGAGGCAAAAGGTACAGAAATAGTCTGCCCCTTTAGCTCTTTAAGTGAAGTGACTTTTGAGTCAATTGCAACAACAATCGCATTACCGCTACCATTAATACTGCCCGACAATGGCGCTAAAAATATGCTTTCTTTTCCAGCTTTTTTAAATGCCGCTAAATTATTAACCGCAGGAAAGTCAGCCATTGCTCCCAAATCTAAACGCCCAGCCACCATCTCACTGGTAAGTGGTGCACCAGAGGTAAAGTTTTTCCATTGAATGTCATATTTAACATGTTTGTATTTACCATCTTTAGGTAAATATTTTGGTAATAGATTCAATTCACGAATCAGCAACCCACCTGTTGCACAGTTAATGGTTGTGTCTTGCGTACCAATCGCTACACGAACAGTTTCTGTTTTACTGCCGCACCCCAAAGTGCCGAGTACCATGGCACCAATTAAGCTACTGAGTAATAATTTTTTATTGATCAATTTATTTTGTCTCATGTTGAGTATTCCAAATTAATTATTTGAGTAGGTATGGGATGTTTACTTTGACTGCATCCGTTGGGCAGTCTTTTTCACAAGGCATGCAGTACCAACATTCATCAAATTGCATATAAGCTTTTTGGGTTATTGGATCGATTGCCAATAAGTCCATTGGACAAACATCTACACAGACGGTGCATCCTTTATCAGCAATACATTTATCTTCATCGATAATGACGGGTGCGACAGTACGGTGCTGAACTTCTTTAAAAATAAAAGCCATGATTTAAATTCCTGATTTATTTAGTCTGCTAGAGCAACATCTTTTTGAATACGTAAACGGTCATACGACACAGCTTCATCTTGATTAATCGAAACTACATAAGGCTCGATTTGTTTTTTGAAACTGACCATGTTGCCGTGTTCATCTTTTTTCAAATGCGCGTGACAAAACCAATCCGAGTTATTTTTTTGAGGGAAATCTGCCCTATAGTGGTACAGTCCCCAGCGGCTTTCTTCTCTAAACAGTGAAGCTCGGGCTGCCATTTCCGCACAGTCTCGAATAAAAGAAACTTCAGCAGCACGCATCAACTCATGCGGGTTTCTTGCAGAAATTCGCTTAATATCCTGTTTAATTTCTTCAAAACGCTTGAGCCCAATTTGCATTTTTTGGCGAGTTTTAGGGGGCTGCAAATAGTCATTTACAAAACGGCGCAGCTTATATTCCACTTGTTCTGGAGGTAAACCTTCTGAGCAATTCAGTGGCGCAAATATTCGAGCTTTTTCTGCTTCTATTTCGCTTTGGTTTAATTCGCTATCTTCAATTGCATTCACATATTGCGCGGCATTTACACCTGCAAACCAACCATAGGTAAATGCACCAAGCATATAGTTATGAGGTACAGCCGCCATATCGCCAGCACTGTATAATCCTTTAACTGAAGTCTCGGCTTTTTCATTGACCCATACGCCAGAAGCACTGTGTCCACTACAAAAACCAATTTCTGAAATATGCATTTCCACCATATCTTGACGGTAATTGGTTCCTCGGCCTTCATGGAAACGACCACGGCTTGGGCGCTCATTGGTATGCAAGATTTCTTCGATGGTTTGAATGGTTTCTTCGGCCAGATGATCTACTTTTAAATAAACAGGGCCATTACCACTTTCCAGTTCTTGGTAAAACTCCCACATCATTTGACCACTCCAGTAGTCACATTCAATGAAACGTTCACCTTTACTATTGGCGGTATAACCTCCTAAAGGTCCGGTCACATAGGCACAAGCTGGACCGTTATAGTCTTTAATTAGAGGATTAATTTGGAAGCATTCTAAGTTAGCAAGCTCAGCACCTGCATGGTATGCCATTGCATAGCCGTCACCTGCATTGGTTGGGTTTTCATAAGTGCCCATTAAATAGCCGGAAGCTGGCAAACCTAAACGCCCTGCGGCACCACAACATAAAATGGCAGCTTTCGTTTTAATGACATAGAAATCGCCACTACGACAGTCGAAACCAAGTACACCATTGATTGCACCTTGCTCATTTTTTAAAAGCTTTGTGGTGACAATCCGATTATTAATTTTGACTTGAGCACGCTTTAACTGACGATATAAAACTTTTTTAACGTCATGGCCTTCGGGCATTGGTAAAACATATGCACCCATGTGATGTACTTTTTTTACTGCAAATTCGCCTGTCTCATCTTTTTCGAACTTAATGCCCCATTGATCGAGTTGTTGAATAGTTTTGAAACTATGCTTTGCATATGCATATACAGTGGTTTGGTTAACTACCCCATCGTTGGCTATCGTAATTTCTTTGGTGTATTGCTCAGGTGTTGCATAGCCCGGAATGACAGCATTATTCAGACCGTCCATTCCCATTGAAATCGCCCCACTACGTTTTACATTCGCTTTTTCAATCAGCAAGACTTTTAAATTCGGGTTTTCTTGTTTTGCTTTAATCGCAGCCATTGGTCCAGCAGTTCCACCACCAATAACCACAATATCGAACTCAAGATATTTAGTTTCCATTGAATATTCCTTATTTTTATTTGAGTTATTAACGATGAATACGTAAACGGTACTGGAAGGTATCGCCCGAGAAATAGAGATATTCATAGTCAATCGGTTGACCATTTGCATCATGAGTCAAACGTTCGACCCGTAATACCGGAGTTCCGATTTCGACTTGCAACAAAGCCGCTAATTCTTCATCCGCTACCGTGGCATCAATGCTTAAATCCGCATGTCCCAAAGGAATATCGCACTCTTGCTCTAATGCCTTAAAAATATCGGTTGTACGTAAATCAATCGCTTTTTCTTTAAGCTTCAAACCAATATGTTCAGGCAAATAAGTCAACTCATACGACACTGGCTGACGGTTGAGTAAACGGACACGTTGAATTTCATACACATTGGCTTTAACTGGTAACTTTAATTTGGGTACAACATGCATCGGGACCTGCTTAAGCTCGGCGGAGATGACACGGTTTAAAATTTCGTGACCAGCAGATGACATTGCTTCTGCAAAACCCTGCAAACTTGAGATGTTCTGGAACGTTTTTGGCTTGCTTACAAAGGTCCCTTTACCTGGCACCTTAAAAATATAGCCTTCCAACTGTAATTGATTGAGTGCTTGGCGAACTGTGATTCGGCTTACACCGAACTGTTCAGCAAACTCATTTTCAGATGGAATTTGGCTCAGCACGGCATATTCACCATTTACAATTTTGTTAAGGATGAGTTCCCTTAACTGATCGTAAAGAGGCTTGTGATTTTTGGGATCTTGGGGTAGCTGGCTCACGGCTCACAACCTGTTATAACAACTTGAGCAAATAATGTTTAAAATGTTTCAGCTTTGGAAATAATTTAAAGCGATAACTTTAGTTAAAAAAATAATTTCATTTAATATCAACAAATTAATAAATAGTTATCTATAAAAGTTGAATGGTTATCATAAAAAATACATTTGTGTTTGTTATGCTATAAAACATACTCCGTTATGCCATAAACGTAAAAATTAATATTATTTTTTAGGGGATAATATGCAACAAAAACAATTAAATACCCCTGATGATTCAGTGGAACAAGTCAACTTCTGGCAAGCCTTCTTATTTTGGCTCAAGCTTGGTTTTATTAGCTTTGGGGGGCCAGCTGGACAAATCGCTGTGATGCATCAGGAACTGGTTGAACAAAAGCGCTGGATATCAGAAAAAAGATTTTTACATGCACTGAACTACTGCATGTTGTTACCCGGACCTGAAGCGCAGCAGTTAGCAACCTACATTGGTTGGCTTATGCATAGAACTGTGGGAGGATTGGTTGCAGGTATTCTATTTGTATTACCCTCTTTATTTATTTTAATTGGGCTATCTTGGGTTTATATAAAATTTGGAGATGTGCCTGTTATTGCAGGTATTTTTTACGGGATAAAGCCTGCCGTCACTGCAATTGTCTTTCATGCAACTTACCGTATAGGTAGTCGTTCGCTTAAAAATAAGTTTTTATGGGTCGTCGCGATTGCAGCGTTTTTTGCCATTTTTGTCTTAAAACTTCCTTTCCCGCTTATCGTTCTATCAGCTGGTATTGCTGGCTATTTAGCGAGTAAAAAGTACCCAGAACTATTTTCCTCAGCGGCTGGACATAAAGCCAGTCAAAAAGATTATGGTCCGGCATATATTGATGATGATACCCCAACACCAGAGCACGCTAAATTCCATTGGTCACGGTTAGCCAGACTTATTTTTGTGGCAATCGCTTTATGGTTATTGCCAATTTTAGCTTTAGGCGCATATTTTGGATGGCATCATTCCTATACCCAAATGGCTTGGTTTTTCACTAAAGCTGCGCTGCTTACGTTTGGGGGCGCTTACGCGGTTTTACCTTATGTCTATCAGGGGGCTGTCAATCATTTTGGATGGCTTTCACCTACACAAATGATTGATGGATTGGCACTTGGTGAAACTACACCCGGTCCACTGATTATGGTCGTTGCCTTTGTTGGTTTTTTAGGAGGTGTAAATCATTCATTACTAGGCTCTGAGCATTTATTTTTTGCTGGAGCACTCGGTGCAGTCATTGTGACTTGGTTTACCTTTCTATTTTCATTTGTCTTTATTTTTGCGGGTGCGCCCATTATTGAGTCTACACATAACGAAATTAAATTTACTGCACCCCTTACTGCCATTACTGCAGCTGTGGTCGGCGTCATTTTAAATTTAGCACTATTTTTTAGTTATCACGTGTTATGGCCACAAGGCTTTTCAGGCCATTTTGATGCTATTGCAGCAATAATTACTGCTGCAGCATTTATTGCTTTATTCCGATTTAACATTAATGTGCTATATGTCATTTTTGCTTCAGCCCTGGTTGGGCTCGCTGTCACTTTCTTCTAGTTATTTACTGATTGAATTGATTTTTCAAAATCATAATCTCAATAAGGCCGAACAGCCCCATTACTGTTCGGCTATTTATATTTTTAGCCTGCTAACTGTGCAATTTGCGCTGCTGCATTATCTAAGGCAGCTTGACGTGCTTCTGGTCCGAAAGCGATCCCTTCCGCGCGCACAAAAGTGATATCAGTCACCCCAATAAAATTGAAAAACGCTTTGATATATGTTTCTTGATAGTCTAAAGCTTCAGCTGGTGAACCTTCTGAATACACACCACCACGTGAAGAAGCAATAATGACACGTTTCCCCTCTACTAAACCTTGAGGACCATTTTCCGTATAACGGAATGTTTTTCCAGCAACAGATAGTCGGTCAAGCCACGCTTTTAACTGTGATGGGAAGCTGAAGTTATACATAGGTGCGCCAATTACAACGATATCTGACGATAAGAACTCATCCAAATATTGGGTGTTTCGTGCAACACGTTGTTGCGCTGTTTCATTATTAGGTTCAACACCTTGCCATGCTAAAAACTCAGCATCAGACAAATGAGGAATTGGCTCTAAAGCAAAATCGTGATGAATAATTTCTGCATCTGGATAAGCTGTGCTGAGCTGACGAATAACAGATGAGGTGAGTTGGCGGCTAACAGACTGCTCACCTAAAATACTTGTGTCAATTTGAAGTAGTTTCATCGCTTATACCTACAGTATAAAATTGTTACTTGAGCTAATTATGTTACTACTATTATTCTTATGCACAAGAAGGCACATTTAGGGAACCAAGTAATATGACTGTAACCATACCTCATGATATCCAAAGTTCAGATTGCCAAAGAGTTAGTCAAGTGTTGGCTAGAGTTGGAGAGAAATGGAGTATACTCATTGTAATGACACTTGCATCACATCCTCATCGCTTTTCTGAAATAAAGAAACGTATCAATGGAATATCGCAGCGTATGCTTACATTATGTTTGCGTGGTTTAGAACGAGATGGGTTGGTTAAACGTACGGTTTATCCTGTAGTTCCACCTCATGTTGAATATGAATTAACTCCACTGGGCCATTCACTTACAGAACCTGTAATTGCTTTAGGCCAATGGGCTCAGCAGCATATTGCAGATATTGATGCGGCAAGAGCTGCATTTGATGCAGCTCAGGAGAAATCAATTACATTAGACACTTAACGTAACTGCGAAGGACTCATGCCATAAAATTGTTTAAAGCGATGACTTAAGTGACTTGCTGAACTAAACCCACATACTAGGGCAATATCTTGCAAAGAAAGCTGAGATGACTGAATTAGTCCTTTGGCCTTAGTTAAGCGTCTTTGCATGACATATTGGTGAGGCGCCATATTCATGGACTGTTTAAACATATGAGCAAAATGGTATTCGCTTAAATTCACAACATTCGCCAAATCAGACAAAGTGAGTGCCTGATCTAGATGATCTTCAATCCATTCCTGAATATATTTGAGTTTATGGGGTGCCAGGCCGCCCTTGATAGTAGGCTGTTGCCATTGAACACTACTATATTTTCGAATTAAGTGATTCAACAATAAACTTGCCGTTGTACTCATTTGCAAATGATTTGAAGAATCTTGCCAATCGCAATCTAATAAGAAAAATTGATATAACGCCCGAATCCGTTCATCATCATTAAATACAACTTCGTTTAGTTCAATTTGATTCGGCTCTTTGTCCCATATTTTTTCAGCAACATCACGCAAATGTTGGTCGGTGTAGTACAAGTGGACAAATTTAAGCCCACCACGTATGTCCCAAGTCGACTCCTGATGCTCGGGCAATAGGCAAAAACGTCCTGGTCCACCGCCATTTTTCCAGCCCGCAGGTGTTTTTTGATAGCTTTCATAGCCATCTTGAATATAAAGACTTAAAGTGTGGTGATCGCTACAGACACTTACACGATCTTGCTGATTAGACCAAAATGCAAGTTGCATATTTTCATCAAGCACCACAGTTTCGTGAAGCTTGGCTTTAGACTGCTGCAGCTGTTCTAAAGTTTGATAAGCCATGCAAAATTAAAACGAATATGATTGAGCTTAAGTTAACCATATTCAGCAAAATTCAGCTAGTTTAGATCTATAAAAAACGCAAGATCTTGCATGTACAACACAAGAATATATACGTGAAAAATTAAGCATTCCTAGATACTTAAGTTTGGTAATTGAGGATGAAGTTATGAATATTTTACTCTATGTTGCGGTGGTGTTGATTTGGGGAACAACATGGATTGGAATTGCCGTTCAAAGCCATTATGCAACACCCGTTGTCGCAATTTTATGGCGTTTTGCTATTTCAGCCTTATTACTTTGGGTTGTTTTACTATTTTCAGGAAAATTACAGCGAATTGCTTTAAAAGATCACTTGTTTTGTATGCTGCAAGGCCTTTGCGTTTTTGGTCTAAACTTTATTTGTTTTTATACTGCGGTTAAATATTTAAATAGCGGTTTAGAGTCTGTCATTTTTTCGATGGCTGTTTTCTTTAATGCCATTAATGCGCTTATCTTTTTTAAGCAGAAACCTTCCCCAAACTTTGCACCAGCTGCACTTTTGGGCCTAAGTGGTATTATTTTACTGTTTTGGCACGATCTGATTAATAGCCAGTTTAATGCGCAGCTATTAATGGGTATTGGGTTATGTGCAATAGGCACTTACGGTTTTTCTTTAGGGAACATGATTAGTGTTAGACACCAAAAACGTGGCCTAAATATCTTTTCAACAAACTGTTATGCAATGACTTATGGTGCATTGGTGATGTTAATTCTGGCATTATTTACAGGACAAGATTTAATGCCGCCGATGAATTTCCCATTTTTAAGCTCGGTACTATACTTAGCTGTATTTGGCACGGTTATTGGGTTTTCAGCTTATTTTTCTCTGGTCGGACGAATTGGTGCAGCCAAAGCAGCCTATAGCACGTTGCTCTTTCCTTTAGTTGCTCTAACAGTTTCTACTTTCTTTGAAGGATATGAGTGGACTTTAAATGCTGTATTTGGAATTTTACTCATCTTACTTGGTAACTACTTAATGTTTAGTAAGTTTGAAATTGGAAAGAAGTTATTTAGCAATCAAAAAAATTGTGAGAAGCAGGCATAAAAGCCTGCTTTTTTTATAAATCATAATTAATTTTAGCAGCCCGTTTTTAGTATCAACTCGAAATCTTTTAAAGCTGCAGCGGCTGTGGCTAATGGCGCAGATGCCCCTCCACTGACAACAAATTCCCCCATTTCTTGCGTTAACACCCGAATACATTTATTAGAACCTTGCAGATGAGCAAACGGATGATTTGCTGGGACTAACCTTAATTCAACACCTGTTTGAATTTGCTGATTCTTAATATGAATAAAACCAACCAGACGAGGAATTACATTTTCTTTTTTCCAACCACGAATATGTTCAGCCGTAACGTGACTAATTCCTTGTCTTGGAATATCTTGAATTTTTACATCAGCCCCCAAAACAGTATTGGCTAGTATCGTAATTTTGGCAGCAGTATCCCATCCATCTACATCGAAAGAGCTGTCAGGTTCTGCAATCCCTTTTGTTTGAGCTTTTTCAAGAGATTCTGCAAATGCGCATTCGTGTTGCAACATATCATTTAAAATAAAATTTGTGGTACCTGTAAACACACCTTCTATTTCTAAAATTTGGCAACCAGCCAAGTTATATTCAAACAAATCAACAGTCGGTAAAGCTGCAGCAGTGGCACCGCTAAAAAATAGTTTTTTATTGTGCTGATGTGCCAAGTTAATTAGTTTTTTACCTTCTACGACTAAAGCACCTTTAGATACCGCAATCGCATGCATGCTATGTGTTAAAGCATAATTTAAATAAAATAGGCCTTTCCCACCTGTCACATAATCACTTGGTCCAGTCTCAATAATGACATCTGCTTGAACCTTTTTTAAAAACTTTTGCTCTGTTAGGCCTGCTTGATATTGTGTTTTATCTAGCCACTTTGAAGCTTGTAAACCTTCTTGGTCAATTAAGCCTGATGATGAGTTACAAACACCCACTAAACGGGCATCAATTTGATATTTTTGTTTATAGTATGTCGATCGATTTAAAAGAAGCTCTGCAATTTGTTGCCCAATCCGTCCAAAACCACAAATTGCCACGTTAATTCGCTTCATTTCACTTTCTCAAAAAATTAAATGGTTTAAATCAATTTTCCAAAGATAATTTTAATATCTCATCTTGGAAAAATTGCTATTTATAGAGAAGGTTAAAATACTATATCGCTCAGATATTTGTTAGATTAACAATCTTAATAACCATATAAATTGCGACAGCAAAAACCATTAAAGCAAAGACCTTTTGTACAATTGCAGACGGAATAAACCGAATAGCTCGGCGTCCTAATAACATACCGAATGCACATGCGAGCGCGAACGCACTAGTAATGGCGACTGGATAGTGAAAGCCCTCTGCAATATGCATCACAATACTCATGCCACTAATTAGGAAAATAATCATAAGTGAGGTTGCAACAATGCTATGCATATCCAAATTTGTGACTTTTCTAAGCGCGGGTACAATTACAAAGCCGCCTCCAACCCCTAACATCCCCGTTAAAAGCCCAGCAATAATCCCGATGCTTGCAAGCACACCACCAGTTTTAAAATTCCAGATAAAGCGTCCCGTACTTGGGTTGACCTGACACGGCGGGTTATGAAAATCTGAAACTCGGTTACTGATAAGTCGATAGCCCACTGTAAACATGACCAAGCTAAACATTAACATGAGCCAAATAGGTGAAATCGTGTTAGCTATTAAAATGCCGATATGTGCCATAGGAGCACCAATTAAGGCAATCCAGATCGCAGCACGATAACGAACAATCTTTTTAAATAAGCCTTCAATGGTTCCTATGAGAGTAGATAGCGCAACCGCCAATAACCCAATTGGCGCAGCTTGCGCCACGCTCCAGCCTTGACTGGTCATAAGCGCGGGTACAGCAAGAATGCCACCACCCGCACCGGTAAGACCAAGTAAAAAGCCAATCACAATGCCTTCAACGACAAGTAATAACATATTAAAAGCCTAAAATTGCATATACATCGTTTGCAGTAGACTGCTGGTTAATGAGTGAGTTGATCTCGTCTTCTTGCGAAGCTTTAGTCGCTTCTCAGGACAAAGGTTGCTTTGTTTATCCTCTTAACTCGAACATAGTTCTCGTCTTCTTGCGAAGCTTTAGTCGCTTCTCAGGATAAAGCGTTGCTTTACTTATCCTCTTCCACTCGAGCATAGCTCTCGCCTTGCGCTCGTACAAAGCGTTGCTTTGCTTAACCTCGCTCAGGTTTGACCATCCATTCGCGGCCTTTGAGCATGCCTTGCCAGTAAATCGGAGGTAAAATCTGCTCTTTAAGCAGCCATGCCAAACGAGATGGTTTTTGTCCATCAATCACCCATTTTGGAAAACTTGGAAGTAATTTGCCGCCGTAGCCAAACTCAGCCAGAACGATTTTTCCACGCTCTACTGTGAGTGGACATGAGCCATAGCCGTTGTACTCGCAGAAGTTTTGCTCACCTTTGAGCTGGGCTATAACATTAACCGCAACGATCGGAGCTTGTGCCCGTGCCGCAGCAGCAGTTTTGGCATTAGGCGCATTCATCACATCACCTAAAGCAAAAATATTGGCGTGCTGTGTGTGTTGTAGGGTTTGAGGATTCACACTCACCCAGCCGGCTTCATCAGTAAGAGTACTTGCACGAATAAAGTCTGGGGCTTGTTGCGGTGGAACAACATGCAACATATCGAAATCTGTTTCGACCAATGCTGCATTTTCATCGTTCACTACCTTAAACCATGCTTTTTTTGCAGGCCCATCTACTTTGACAAGTTGATGGTTAAAATGCAGTTCTGAACCATATTTTTCGACATATTGCATTAGTGCAGGTACATATTCCTTCACACCAAATAAAACACCGCCTGAGTTATAAAAATGAATAGAGATATCTTTAAGTTTGCCTTGCTTTAACCAGTAGTCGGCTGAAAGGTACATTGCTTTTTGAGGGGCACCGGCACACTTAATCGGCATAGGTGGCTGGGTAAAGATTGCTTTCCCACCCTTTAGCCATTGCACCAATTCCCATGTATACGGCGCTAAATCATAACGATAGTTAGACGTCACCCCATTTTTTCCTAAGGTTTCGACTAAACCTTCAATGCCATGCCAATTCAGTTTTAAACCGGGACAGACGACCAAAGCTTTATATTGAATGGGTTGGCATCCTTCCAAAATAATCTGATTATGCTCAGGGTCGAATCCAGCAACCGCAGCTTTCATCCATTTTACTTTTGAAGGTATCACACTTGTCATTGAGCGTGCGGTTACTTGTGATTTGAAAATACCGCCGCCAACCATGGTCCAGCCCGGTTGATAATAATGTGTATCTGCGGGATCAATAATGACAATATCTAAATGAGGTTCACGACATAAAAGACTAGACGCTACAGAAATTCCTGCTGCCCCAGCGCCAACAATCACAACGCTATAACAAGGAATTGTGGCTGGTTCATGATCACGTTTTAAAATACGTGGCACCAAGCCTTTTAAGTTAAACCCAAGCTTATTACCCGACTCAACTAACAGTGCTGCATCTTGTGGGGCAACTTCAGCCAAAGCCCACAAACTGATTGCACGCATACCAGAGCGACAATATGCTAAAACGGGCTTCTGAGCATTCTGATAAAGCTGCTTAAACTCGGTAACTTGTTGATCAGTAATTTTGCCACTGATAACGGGCTGGTAGATTACGTTTAGGCCATGTCGCTGAGCTGCTTCTTTAATTTCAATCACATTGGGTTGATCTGCACCTTCTCCATCTGGACGGTTACATATCAGAGTTTTTATTCCTTGGTCTGCAATTTTTACAATATCGTTGGCAGTAATCTGGCCAGCAACATAAAAATCTTGATTAACTCGTTTAAGTTCCATATTGCCACCTTATAATTGTGAAATTGAGCCGCAAGCCTGATTAGCAGGAAGTGCTTTATCGATTTGTTTTGGATATGGCAGATTTAAGTTATTCATTAATTCAATAAAATCTTCACGCGAGCGATTCTGACCTAGACGTGAATTATTTATGCGTTCATAACCAATTGTTGAAGATAGATGACCGTTATAATCGTGTCCCGGATACACAATAGTGCTGTCAGGTAAGCTGAAAAGTTGTTTATGAATACTGTCATAAAGTGTGCCTGCATTACCTTGTTGGAAATCGGTTCGACCGCATCCATCAATTAATAATGCATCACCAGTGAAAATCATGTTTCCAACTAGGTAACTCGTACAAGCATTGGTATGACCTGGTGTGTAACGCGCTTCAATACTGAGGTTGCCAACTTTAAGCATGCAACCATCAGTAATTAAAATATCTCCGCAACTTACTTCTGAGTTTCGGTGTAAAACCGATTTGCAATGGAAACGTTCACGAAGTAAATTTGCAGCGGTAATATGGTCTGCATGAACATGAGTATCTAAGGTATAGATGAGCGTAAATTGATGCTGCTCTAATTCTTTTGCATAAATCTCTATATCTGATGCAACTGGGTCAATTAAAACAGCCTCTCGTGTTTCTTCACACCCAAGCATATATGTATAAGTCGAACTTTCTTTTTCAAAAAACTGCTTAAAGAACATGATTTATACCCTAATAATTTATTTCTTTCCTATATTTTGCAAATAAGATGCCAATTATTTAAAATTAAATAATAAATATAAAAATCAAATATTTAAAACAACAAGTAAAATTAAAGTTAGAAAACAAACACAGCTTGATGTTCCTTTGAAACTCAAGTATGTTTCAATGAAACGATTGTGAAACAAAGATAATGGCAAAGTTAAATTTTGAGTTAGAACAGGATTTTTATATTTTATTTGAGCAGCTTAAAGCTCTATTCCCAAATGCGAGTCTGTTTTTAGCAGACACAACGACTCAAGCAATTCACTATAAATTTAATACAGACGATATTTCTGTAGAGAACATAGCAGCGCTTACTCAAGACCATCACAATCAATATCTTGAGATCAATACTCCTAAAATGAGAAAGCGATTTATCTATCAAGAACATGATATTTACATCGCAGAGCATCGAATTATCGGGAAATTGCATATTCTACAGCCCGTTAGCATAGAGAATGATATTGTTGATGAAGTAGAGCTCACAGAACAATTGCAAGACTTGGCTAAAATTTTCAATAGTTGTTCACCAGAAATGACTCGTATGTTTTCAATTATTCAAAGAGTGGCAATTACTGAGTTTCCAGTGCTCGTACGCGGTGAATCTGGTAGCGGTAAAGAACTGGTGGCACAAGCAATTCATGATTATAGCCAACGTAAAAATAAGATTTTTGTAGCGATTAACTGTGCAGCTCTTAATGCCAATATTCTAGAAAGTGAACTATTTGGGCATGTGAAAGGTGCTTTTACAGGAGCAATTCGTGACCATAAAGGCGTGTTTGAACGTGCCGCAGGTGGAACACTGTTTCTAGATGAAATTGCCGAGATTCCTTTAGAGCTTCAAGCTAAATTATTACGAGTGTTAGAAACAGGCGAGTTTACTCCAGTCGGTGGTGAAAAACCGATTCAGGCCAATGTCCGCATTATTACAGCCACACATAAAGCTTTACGCGAAGAGGCTAAGGCTGGGCGTTTCCGCCATGATTTACTCTACCGTTTGCGTGTGATTCCAATTTTTATACCACCACTCAGAGAGAGAAAAGTCGATATTCCTCTTATTGTCGATCAAATTTTAAAAGAGAGCTCCACTCAACTCGACACAATGCCTCGCCATGTTAATCAAAAAGCCATGCAAGTTTTATTGAACTATGACTGGCCGGGAAATGTTCGTGAGTTAAAAAACACCCTGCTTTATGCTTTAACCATGGCAAATGGTAAAGATGAAATTGAAGTTGAAGACTTACCAAATGAACTATTAAATGCAGAGGATTACGTTAAATTACCCGAGACAAATACAGAGCTTAGTCCAGAAAATGTGCAAGCCGCTTTAGAAAAATATAACCATAACCTGAATATGGTCGCGAATATTTTTGGAATTAGCCGCACTACTCTTTGGCGATACAGACAAAAGCATAAGCTTTAGCTAGGTATTTAGCTCATCTAAGGCGTATCATATTGCACTTGGTTAGGTTCGTTAGTTCAAAGGCTTTATATGATTGTTCGTGATAAAAGCAATGTATTTAAACTCTTATTTGCTTGGAAAGGAACAATTTTGCCGAAGGTTTTGCCTGCACTGAGTTTTGTGGTACTTATTTCAGCCTGTGTGGTCTGGCTCTCTTATTATCATTGGATTCAAATTCCTACCGTACCCGCGATCGGATTTACCATCTTTGGCGTGATTCTTTCGATTTGTACAGGTTTTAGAAATAACGCATGTTATGACCGTTGGTGGGAAGGCCGCAAGCTCTGGGGTGCTTTAATTGCCAATGCCAGACATATTGTTAGAGACAGCCATGTTTTATCTAATGAACAACGTGAACATTTAATTCATCAGGTCTTAATTTTTAGTAACTTGTTGCGTGATCGTTTACGTCAACAAACAGTCGAACCCACAAAATTTCTTGAGCATGCCTATTTAAATAACTCTTCACTTAATTATTTAAATGAGCATATTAATGCACCTCAATTTGTACTCGAAAATATTCAAAAAGATTTAGTCAAAGCTCTAAAAGACGGCGAAATTAGTGACATTATCTATGGCACTCTGACACGCCATATTGTTGAGCTAGGTAATATTCAAGCGGGTTGTGACCGTATTGCTGGGACACCTTTACCCTACTCATATTCAGTACTTTTGCACCGCGCCGTTTACTGTTTCTGTTTCATTCTACCATTTAGCCTTGAAGCAGCTTTAGGTATTTGGACACCGCTTATTGTGGGCTTAATCGCTTATATGTTTTTAGGTTTAGATGCGTTAAGTGCTCAAATTGAAGAACCTTTTGGTTTGCAAGAAAATGATTTACCGCTCGATTCTATTGTGCGTTTGATTGAACGTGAGTCTCTAAGTTCTTTAGGACAGCCATTACCCCCTATTATTGAAGCCCAAGACAACAATTTACTTTAATAAAAAAGAGCGAATCATCGCTCTTTTTTATAGGCTTAAGTGTCTATTTATGGATGTACAATAATCTTGACAGCTGACTCATTGTTATGAATTAAGGTTTCAAAACCTTGTGAAATCAAATCATCAAGTTGAATGCGCTGCGTAATAAAAGGTTCCAGATTTATTTTACCTTCTTCGACCAGTTTAATAGTCTCCTGATGGTCATTTACATAGGCAATTGTGCCTCGTACATCAAGCTCTTTCATTACTACACTATGCACATTAATTGATGCTGGATGGCTCCAAATCGAAACGATAACTATGACGCCTGTTGGTTTCACTGCCGCAACCAAAGTATCTAATACTTTGTTAACGCTACTACATTCAAACGCGACATCAACACCATCGCCATTGGTAATTTTCATAACCTCAGAAACAACATCAACTTCTGACGGGTCTAAAATATAATCTGCAACACCCGACTCTTTGGCTTTTTCTTTACGTTTGGCACTTAACTCAGTAATGATGACCTTAAGACCTTTCGCTTTTAAAATTGCCGAAAGCAACAAACCAATTGGACCTGCACCGCCAACCAGTGCAATATCACCAGCCTTTGCACCACTACGTACGAAAGCATGATGACCAACCGATAAAGGTTCAATTAAGGCTGCCTGATCCAGTGGAATTTTATTAGAAATTGGATGCACCCAACGGCGTTTAACCGCAATTTTTTCCGATAAACCACCACCACGACCGCCTAAACCAATGAAGTTCATATTTTTAGAAAGATGATAATTATCACCCGGTCCAGTCGGCACATCATCGGCCACAATATAAGGCTCTACGACGACATGCTGACCAATTTCAATATCATCAACACCTTCACCTACGGCGTAAACCACACCTGAAAATTCATGTCCCATGGTAATCGGTGCAGATTCACCTGAAATAGGATGCGGATGTCCACACGGTGGAATAAAAATTGGCCCTTCCATAAATTCGTGCAAATCTGTACCACAGATTCCACACCAAGCTACCTTAATGCCTACAGTGCCGGGAGTGACTTCTGGTTCAGGGATATCTTCAATACGAATATCACCTCTGTCATAAAAACGCGCTGCTTTCATTATTATCTCCCTCAAATCAGGATGTTGTTTTAGCGATAGACTATTCCGCCGTCCGTTAAAATGGATTGACCCGTTATATAGTCCGAATCTTCACTTGCCAGAAAAGCAACTAATGCAGCTACATCATCTGGTGTTTGGGCTCTACCTAAAGCAATGCCTTCTACATATTTTTTATAAGTTTCACCTATAGCGGCACCGGTAATTTCAGCAAAACGTTTATCAATTTCAACCCACATATCAGTTCCGACAATTCCGGGACAATATCCATTTACCGTAATACCGTGACTGGCATATTCTTTTGCCGCAGCTTGGGTAAGTGCTCGTACCGCAAATTTGGTTGCCGAGTAAATACCGAGTAAAGCAAATCCGTCGTGGCCTGCAATTGAGCAAGCATTAATGATTTTTCCTTTATGTTGGCGTTGCTTGAATTTTGCAGCAGCAGCCTGTATTCCCCACAGCACGCCACCAATATTAATATCAACAATTTTTTGGAATTCATCAGGTGTGATATCAGCAATCGCTTGAACTTGTGCAATTCCAGCGTTATTAATCATGACATCAAACCCACCAAGAGCCTGCTCAGCATGATTTATAGCAGCATACACTTGCTCGCGGTCACTTACATCAGCAATAAATGTGCTCGCATTTACACCTAAAGCTTGAATTTCCTGCTGCACATCGTTCAGTCGATCTTGTTTCATATCAACTAATGCAATATGTGCTCCTTCTTGCGCCAAGCGCAGGGCAATCCCACGGCCAATGCCTTGGGCTGCCCCAGTCACTAAAGCGACTTTATTTTGTAATCCCTTAACCATGTTCAACTCCTGTAAATGTAGAATTTCTACATATGAATCGCTCGTTGCATTGAAGCCAAAATGGATTCATGCATGGCTTCTGATAATGTTGGATGCGGGAAAATCACTTGAGCTAAACTTTCATCAGTTGCTTCTAGATATTTCGCAATCGCAAATCCTTGAATATGTTCGGTCACTTCATGGCCCACCATATGTGCACCAAGTAATTCACCCGTTTCTGCATGTACCACCGTTTTAACGAAACCTGACGCATCTCCAATTGCTAAAGCTTTACCATTTGCAGTTAAAGAAAACTTACCAATACGTATAGGTAGTTTCTTAGCTTTTGCTGCATTTTCCGTTAAACCAATACTTGCCACTTGTGGATGTGTAAAAATACAACCGGGTATCTGGCTACGGTCGAGTGAATGGACGTTTGCCACACCAGCGATTTTCTCGACACATACCATGGCTTCATGGCTCGCTTTATGAGCGAGACAAGGCGCTCCAGCAACATCACCAATGGCATAAAGCCCTGCTACGTTGGTTTTACAATAGTCATCAATTGCCACAAAACCTTGTGGATTGAGTTCTACACCTAAACGTTCTAGTCCTAGCCCTGTGGTATTCGGCTGTACACCAATTGCCGAAAGCACGCGGTCAAAAACAAGCGTTTGAACATCATTTGCCGTTTCAACCACACAGTGGACTTGCTCATTTTCAATCTGAATACTTTGAACGACAGCATCGGTTAAGACTTTCATACCTTTTTGTTCAAATTGTTTTCTGACAAATTGGGCAACTTCCACATCTTCAGTAGGTAAAATTTGTTTAGCCAAATCAATAAGGGTCACCTGACATCCCAAATCTTGATAAAGGCTAGCAAACTCACTACCAATTGCACCTGAACCTACAACCAGTAAACTTTTCGGTAACTGCTCTGGAACAAGCGCTTCTTTATAGCTCCAGACATATGTTCCATCGACAGGAAGTTGAGGAACATGTCGGGCTTTAGCTCCAGTTGCCAAAATGATATGTGGTGCACTCAAAGCCTGCCTATTACCTTGAGCATCTGTCACTTCAAGTTTTTCTTTTGCCGTAAGCTGAGCACGACCATTAAAAACCGTCACCTGATTCTTTTTCAGTAAGTAATCGATGCCTTGTACTAATTGAGCTGACACTTGTCGGCTATGTTGCACAAGCTTTTGAATATCAAAATCGAGTTGGGATACCTGAAAACCAAACTGTCCGGCATGTTTAAACTGGGTTGCGAGCTCTGCCCCTGCAAGCAAAGCTTTGGTTGGAATACAGCCCCAATTTAGACAAATCCCGCCTAAATGTCGCTCTTCTACAATTGCGGTTTTTAACCCGAGCTGGGCTGCACGAATTGCAGCCACATACCCACCCGGTCCCGCGCCAATCACAATTAAATCAAATTGAGCTTCTGACATGCGGGTTCTCCTACACCAAAATTAAAGCAGGGTTTTCAACAAACTGCTTAAAGCTGGCCAAGAATTTCGCCCCAACTGCGCCATCAATAACTCGGTGATCGCATGACAACGTCGCTGTGACAATCTCACGAACCACTACATTGCCATTTTCGACAACAGCGCGAGATTCCGAAGCACCTAATGCCATAATTGCACCTTGCGGTGGGTTAATAATGGCATCGAACTGTTTAATGCCTAACATTCCTAAATTTGAAATGCTAAAGCTGCCTCCCTGAAACTCGTCAGGTTGTAACTTGCCAGTCTTAGCACGCGTTGCCAAATCACGCATGTCATCGGAAATTTGTGCTAAAGACTTCTGATTTGCTGCTTTTACAATGGGTGTAATTAAACCGTTTGGAATCGCTACGGCCACCGAAATATCCGCTTGAGAGAACTGTAAAATTGATTGAGTCGCCTCATCAAATTGAACATTCACCTCAGGTACTTTAATCAGCGCGGCGGCAGCTGCTTTAATTAGCATGTCATTAATAGAAAGTTTCACTTGGGGAACAGTCTCATTAATCTGCTTACGTAGTTTTTGCAAAGCTTCTACGTTGAGATCGACCACTAAGCGGAAATGCGGTGCGTTACGTTTTGCAGCCTGTAACCGTGAAGCAATCGCTTTACGCATTCCATTCATTGCCACCGTCGTAACGGTTGATTGTGGTTGAGTTGCACATTGCAAAGGTTGTTCATTTACTGGCGTTGGGTTATTACGATAGTAAACGGCCTCAACATCTTCTTTACAGACACGGCCACGAGTACCTGAAACACGGCAGTCATTTAGGTTAATGCCCCACTGCTTTGCTAAACGACGTGCTACAGGCGTTGCTAAAACTTGGCTATCATCGGCCGTAGATTTAACCACTTTAGCTTGAGTTTGCTGCTTAATATCAGGCCACTGACCACCAGCAGCCTGTACAGCCTTCTGGATGTCTTGAACACTAATACGTCCTTCACGACCAGAACCTGTGACTTTCGCTAAGTTCACATTGTGCTTTTCTGCAAGCTTTAACGCATGTGGTGTTGCAAACAACTCATCAGATGTTTGATAGCCTTGTAATGACTCTGGTACAGCGTAGTCATCTTTCGCTACCTTTGCAGGAGCTGAAGCACTAGCTGCTGCAGTCTGTGGTTGTGCTGTTTTTTCAGCAACAGGTGCAGATGTTTCCGCTTTACTTTGCTCCGAAGGTGCTTCGGGTGCTTGAGCTGCTGAACCACCTACTGATGCGATAAACTTTTCAATTTCTGCATCAGAAACTTCACTATCAGCACATACTGCAATAAGACCACCAACAGGTAAAGTATCACCATCTTTCGCTAAAATTTTACGGAGCGTTCCAGCAAAAGGCGCTTCTAACACATTGACGATTTTTGTGGTTTCAATTTCACAAATTTCATCGCCCTTATTAAAGCTATCACCCTCTTTAATCAACCATTGGGCGATCGTGCCTTCTTCCATGGATAATCCCCATTTCGGGATCTCCAGCGTTTTAATTTCGCTCATCCTAAGCCTCCAATGTTTTTCGCACAGCTTGCTCAATACGCTCTACACTTGGAATCCATTCTTTTTCTAAAACTGGAGAGAATGGAACAGGCGTATGTGGTGGCGTTACGAGTTCAACAGGTGCTTTCAAATAGTGGAAACCTTTTTGCGCGATCAGTGCAGCAACATCATGACCAAAACCACAGCGTGCCGCTGATTCATCCACAATAACCACACGCCCAGTCGATGCAACAGATTCTAAAATTCCTTCTTCATCCAGAGGTGAAATTGTGCGAGGGTCGACCACTTCAACCGAAATGCCATCTTTTGCCAGTTTGTCTGCCACTTCATTAGCGCGATGTACCATCAAACCTAAAGCAATAATGGTCACGTCTGTCCCTTCACGGGTGTAATTTGCTACACCAAAAGGAATGGTATATGCATCATCTGGAACTTCGCCTTTAATGTCATAAAGCATTTTATGTTCACAGAACACAACAGGGTCATCATCACGAATAGCCTGAATTAATAGCCCTTTCACATCATATGGGCTAGATGGAACCACAACTTTTAAGCCCGGAACCGCGGCAAATACGTTATATGGTGACTGAGAATGCTGGGCTGCCGCAGAAAAACCTGCACCAATCATACCACGTACAACCATGGGTGCTTTTGCTTTTCCACCAAACATATAACGGAATTTAGCGGCTTGGTTATAGAGCATGTCATGACACACGCCGTAGAAATCCATAAACATTAAATCGGCAACAGGACGTAAACCTGTTGCAGCAGCACCAGCGGCCATACCAATAATTGCAGACTCGGTAATTGGGGTATCAATAACACGTTCCGAACCAAATTCTGTCCATAAACCTTTGGTTACGCCCAATACACCACCGAAACCTTCTAACTGGTTTTCTTCAGTGTTTTTACCGCCGTGCCCACCGCGAACATCTTCACCAACAACAAATACGGTTGGATCACGGCGCATTTCTGATTCAATGGCTTCTTTAATTGCATTACGAAAACTTTTATTTGGCATCTTTACTATTCCTTTAGTAAGAGACATAGACGTCAGTAAGGAGTTGTTCTGGTTTCGGATATGCCGCAGCACGGGCTTTAGCAACGGCATCATCAACATTTGCCTTTGAAGCTGCATCAATCTCGTCTAGTTTGGCTTCATCAATTTTGCCTTTGACTTTTTCTCGGAAAATTTTCAAAGGATCTTTATTTTCTTTGATGAACTCGACTTCTTCTTTAGAACGAATCAAGCCGGGGTCACCTTCGAAGTGGCCATAAAAACGGTTTGTGATGGTTTCAATCACGCTTGGACCTTCACCACGGCGCGCGCGTTCAATGGCAGTTTGAGCGGCTTCATAGACGGCAAAGAAGTCTGTACCATCAACTTTAACTGCCGGTAAACCAAAGCCTGCTGCACGACCAGCAATGTCTTTGCTTCCTACAGCGTAATCATGACCAGTCCCCTCACCAAAACCGTTATTTTCAAAAACGAAAATCACAGGAAGTTTAAGAACAACAGCCATGTTCATCGCTTCAAAAGTAAGGCCTTGGTTTGAACCACCATCACCTGTAAAAGACAGACCGACGCCACCAGTCTTTAAAGTTTTCGCTGTCAACGCTGCACCAATTGCTAAAGGAGGCCCACCACCCACAATCCCGTTGGCACCGAGCATACCTTTATCTAAATCGGCAATATGCATAGAACCGCCTTTTCCACGGCATAGTCCGTCATCTTTACCGAAAATTTCCAGCATCATGGCGTGAATGTCACAGCCTTTTGCAATACAGTGTCCATGTCCACGGTGTGTTGAAGTGATATAGTCTTTGTCGGTTAAGTTTTCGCAAATCCCGACTGCTACAGCTTCTTCTCCGCTATATAAGTGAATAAAGCCTGGAATATCACCATTGGTATTTTCTTCATGAAGTCGATCTTCAAATTCACGAATATCACGCATGCGTTTATATGCTGCGAGTAATTGCTCTTCCGTTAATTGCATATCCTTTTCCTTTATTATCTTGATTATTAAAAATCAACCAAGTTTCAGCGAGTGTTATATATTTCGCTATAAATAATAAAGCTCAATTTAATTTAATATGCTATTAGACTAAAAAGTTTCAAATAAGTTTTTTAGCTATTAATTTTTATTTATCACAAACTTACACCGCAAAAATAAAATTAAAAAATTTTAATTCATTTCATACACTTGTAAAACAAACCTTTAACCAACCTTTATTAATTTATAATATTTGCTGTGCACTATACGCATTAATAAATTCTTTATTTCTTATTTATAGAAATAAAGTTTTTTATTATAACCAGTCAAGTTGCAAATTAATTTAATATAAAATGGAATTTTATATATGGACTTAAAAAGGCAAATAGAGACAGGTATTAAGTTAAGAGGAATAGATAAAGTTTCTCGTATTCCTATTAAAATTTTACCTACCGAAGAACTACCTAAAAAACCTGAATGGATTCGAGCAAAAATAACTGATTTCGAAGAAATTCAACGTATCAAAAATTTATTACGCCAACAAAAGCTACATAGTGTTTGCGAAGAAGCTGCATGTCCAAATCTACCTGAATGTTTTGGTGGTGGTACGGCAACATTTATGATTATGGGAGATATTTGTACAAGACGTTGCCCTTTCTGCGATGTAGCACATGGTCGTCCAATGCCTTTAGATGAAAATGAACCTAAACATCTAGCTGAGACGGTCGCTAACCTAAACTTAAAATATGTAGTCATTACCTCTGTAGACCGTGATGATCTACATGATGGGGGCGCAGCACATTTTGTGAAGTGTATTGAAGAAATCAGAAACCGTTGTCCAGATACGCTAATTGAAATTTTAGTTCCGGACTTTCGTGGCCGTTTAGAAACAGCACTCTCTACATTAAGCTTATCACCACCCGATGTATTTAATCATAATATTGAGACAGTACCGCGTTTATATAAAGCGATGCGCCCCGGTTCGGACTATCAGCATTCATTAAATTTATTAAAACGTTTTAAAAAATACTGTCCTGATATCAAAACTAAATGCGGTCTAATGGTAGGGCTAGGAGAAATTGAAGCTGAGGTTATTGCTCTACTCAACGATTTAAAAGATCATGATGTAGATTTAGTGACTATTGGACAATATTTACAGCCCTCTAAATCACATGCCCCTATTCACCGGTTTGTGAATTTACAAGAGTTTGAAAGATACACTCAGCATGGTCAGCGTTTAGGCTTTAAAAATATCTGGAGTGCGCCGATGGTCCGTTCTAGCTATTTTGCCGATCGGCAATATTTCGGAGAACCTGCCCCAAAGCCATTTTCAAGAGAGGATGTTTTGTCATAGGGCGAGGCGAAATAACAAAACTTACCCAATAGGATAATAGTCAAACCGTTTAAAATTATTTAAGGTAAATGAAATAACGAGGAAATAGTCACAATAAGAAAGCTAAACCTGTTGAGCGGCCACGGATACGCCATTTCAACGATAAAGGAACTTCGATATGGATATGTCAAAACAATTATTATTGCCTTCTACAGACAACCTTCCGTCTTTCTTTAGACCGGAAACAATCTCTGAAACCCCTTGTTTAGGAAAAAAGCCGTCACTCGATCTAGATGCGGCTCCTATATTTGATCTAGATCATGAATGGCAACATTCCTTATTTGGTCGTTCAATCCAAGAGTGCCATAGAAATTTGATGCACATTGCTGAAGATGCAGATATGGCAATTGGGGTGACTGACCCTCACGGTACTTTACTCTGGACATGGAGTAGTACGCCTATGCGTTCATCTGCCGAACAAGTCCATTTTGTTGAAGGTGGACAATGGTCAACCCAAGCAGTTGGTCAAAATGCAATTGGTCTTGCCCTAAATACACATTCTGCAAGCTGTGTTTATTCACATGAAAATCAGATGAACAGCGTTAGAGACTGGGTATGTTATGCAGCCCCGATCACCGATGCAAACACAGGCCAGTTTTATGGCATTATGAACTTATCAACTAAATATCAAAAACATAATTCACTTGGAATTTTAGCTGTTGAACGCTGTGCCGATATTGTAAAACAAGCCATTCAACTTCATCAAAAGAACATTTTATATATTAAGGCGCTAGGCACGCCTAAGGTTCAATACAATCAACATGGCTTGACACTCACGCAGCGTCAAATCGAAATTTTATGTATTCTTGCTTTATGTCCGGAAGGCATAAACTTAGAAGAGCTTCACTATGCCTTATATGGCGATCGACCAGTGAGTACCACTACACTAAAAGCTGAGCTCTCACAGCTTCGAAACCTGATTCCCGATGTGATCGAGTCACGACCATATAGACTTAACTGTGAAATTCAATGTGACTTTCTCATGGCTGAGCAAGCACTAAACTTAGGTTTTACTGCAACCACTTTAACACTGTATAGAGGTAGTTTTTTAGCCAAGTCAGAAAGTCCGTTTTTGTGTGCTTGGAGAGATTGCTTTGATGCCCGCTTGAGTCATGTGATTTATCAAATTGATGATGTAGACCAACTATTACGTGTGGTTAGCCGTGTTCCCGACCGTGTTGATGCCGTTGAACGCTTACTTGAGCTTCTGCCTGAAGAAACACCTTATCGGGCAAAGCTCTTAAAATTGCTTGAATAAAATAAAAGGGAGAATATGTAGAATATTCTCCCTTTTTAAGATGAGATCAAGCAGAGGCTTGAAGCTGTACTCTATAGCAATCGTCTAAAGCTAATTCATAATACCGCAGCCCTTCTTCCGCCGCATGAAATGCTTTTTGCTGCCAATCAGGACGTTCATTGCACAACCGTTTAATCAGCTCCATGGCTTCATAAGGATGTAAATCATCATAATGAGCATGTGCACGTAACCAGGCTAAAGAACGCTTATCAATGGTAACTTCCGGATGATCCGTATAAGCGTGTATGCCTTTATAGACTTGAATAGACCAATCACCTGTCGCCCATTCAATTGCTAAATTAGTCGCAGCCAGACATTCAGCCAAGTTGCCACGGTGACTCATATTCCAAAGAAAATGATTCACCGCATTCATCGAAGCTGGTGGGCGAACACTATCGAGTTGTTCTACCGTTAATCCAAAACCTCTAGCCCAATCCCGATACCACTGTAAATGGCGCTCTTCGACCTTAATATTTTGAATTAACCAATCTCTTGTTTCAGTAACGCCAGGTTCTGCAAAAGCAGTTGCTTTAGCTAACGCACCAGCCATATATGACGGGAAATGCGCTACTAATGGATAGAAATTAAGTAAAGCATAACGGAAACTTTCTAGGCTCAATCCCCCATTGGCCATTTCAGTAAAAAACGGATGTTTACTCACCCGCTCCTTAACTGGCAAAAGATCCTCCCAAAACCGCTGAGACCATCCATTATGCGGCGTAATTTCTAAACTCATTCCATATTGATTTAGAGCAGTCATTGCTAATTTTCCTATTTATATGACAGCAATCATCTGTACTTCACGGCTATAAGTCTATCCGAAAATGATAAAGATACAATCTTTAATCGACCATTTGTAATTTTTTCTCAAAGGTTTCGAATCTTTAGATAATTGTGACGCTAATCATTGAAATGTCGTGATTTTTATCACAATTAGGGGGCGTAAAAATCATTACTTTTTTAAAAAATCTGTATTATTATTTTAAATAAACCACACATTATATAACCAATACTTTTAGATGGAACTTTAATAAAACAAGTCTCATTTTATGCCAACTTCCAATATAGAGAGCATTAATTATGAAGTTGCAAGGTTCCAATATATTGGGACAGGAACAAATAGATTTATTAACCACACGCGGATTAAATTTCGTATGGTTTCCAAAGCAACTTGAAACGATATATCGTTTTCAATATCAAAATGGTGCAGCCTATGAGTTTCGCTATAGAGCACCTATTATTTTAATATTATATTTATTTTTAAGCTTTGGTATATACCAAGTTTTACCAACCGAACAAGTTTTATCCTGGTTAAGCTATTATTCTTGGGTAGGCATAATTGTTTTAATCGCTTGGATTTTATCATTTATTAAAAAATTAAATCAGTGGTTTGATTATTATGTCGGAATTGGTTCTTCCGCTGCCGTTGCCATAACATTTATCTTAATTAACGTTTTAGAAAATGGCCAAGATAATGTACTTTTTCATGCAGCAATGATGTATGCCATTGTGATTATCTATGGTGCGGTAGGCATGCGTTTTTATACTGCCACTATTGCAGGATGGGTCGGCGGTCTTATTGGTATTTTGGTAAGTACCTATTTGAACGGAGACATAGACTGGACCTTCTTAAACCGTACCTATACGTTTAGTAGTTTCTTAGGCATGACCCTTGCCTATGCTACGGATCGTCAGCACCGTGAAAACTATTTACAAAACTGTATGATTGAGCTCAACCGTATTGAACTCATGCAACAAGCTCAACAACTGTCACTGCTTTCTCAACAAGATGCTTTAACCGGGCTTGCTAACCGACGTTATCTTGATGAAACACTTGATAATGAATGGCGACGCGCATTACGCCATGAGACCCCTCTTACTATTATGATGGTTGATATAGACTTCTTTAAACCATATAACGATAGCTTAGGCCATCTCAAAGGTGATCAGTGTTTAAAAGATATTGCGACTGCAATTTCCTCAATTGCTGCTCGTAGTGGCGATTTGGTTGCCCGTTATGGCGGTGAAGAATTCTTACTTTTGTTCCCGATGACAAATGCACAACAAGCCAAAATTCAGGCCGAAAGATTAATGAATGCAATTAAGAAAATTGCTATTGTTCATCCATGTAGTAGTGTTTCACCATACGTAACTATTAGTGTTGGCGTGGCGACCACAATTCCACGTTTAAATGATTCAATTTCTGCTTTTGTTAGTCGTGCTGATCATGCGCTCTATCAGGCAAAAACAAATGGCCGTAACCAATATCAAATTGCTTTGAATGAAGAACAAATTGTAGATCTAACTTAATGATTTATTTTTAAGGTAATCATGTGATTTCAATAAAAATAGAAAAGCCACATACTTTTGATTATGTGGCTTTTTAATACGCTGATTAGAACTAACTATGGTTCAATTGGCGCAAATGGAGGAACAACATCCGCGTTTTGAGCACGGTGGCGTAAGAAATGATCCATTAGAACTATTGCTAACATTGCTTCTGCAATCGGAGTTGCTCGAACGCCCACACACGGGTCATGACGGCCTTTAGTTAACACATCAGTATCTTCACGATTTAAGTTAATCGTTTTACCTGGCGTTGTAATACTTGCTGTTGGTTTTAGTGCAATCGCCACACGAATGGTCTGGCCACTTGAAATACCGCCTAAAATACCACCAGCATGATTCGCTAGAAAGCCATGACTAGTCAATTCATCACGTGTTTCATGTCCAAACTGTCCTGCTACAGCAAAACCATCGCCAATTTCAACACCTTTAACCGCATTAATACTCATCATTGCATGTGCAATATCAGCATCTAAACGGTCAAAGACAGGCTCCCCCCAACCTACAGGAACTTTTTCGGCTAAAATTTCTAACTTAGCACCGCAACTTGTACCTTGCTCACGTAAAGATGTAACTAATGCTTCAAAACGAGGAACAGCATCTACATCGCCACAGAAAAATGGATTATTTGGAACTTCATTCCAATCTAGTTTTTCAGCAACTTCATTACCAATTTGAGTCACATGACCGCGAATCAAAACACCAAATTTTTCTGCTAGATATTTCTTCGCAATAGCACCCGCTGCAACACGCATAGCAGTTTCACGAGCACTTGAACGGCCACCACCACGATAGTCGCGGAAACCATACTTTTGCGTATAAGTGTAATCTGCGTGACCCGGTCTAAAAGTTTGTGCAATATTTCCATAATCTTTCGATTTTTGGTCTGTATTGCGAATGAGTAAACCAATTGGCGTACCAGTAGTTTTACCCTCAAACACACCCGAAATGATTTCAACCTGATCAGGCTCTTTACGCTGCGTCGCAAATTTGGAGGTTCCCGGCTTACGGCGATCGAGATCTTTTTGCAAATCTTCTTCGGTTAATGCAAGGCCTGGTGGCACTCCATCAACAATTGCCATTAAACCAACCCCATGCGATTCACCGCATGTAGTCACACGAAAGAGTTGTCCAATACTGTTCCCTGCCATATGTACAACTCCTTAAACTTGTTCTTCAAATAATTTTCTATAACGACGACATTGTTCAGCAGTCAAAGCAAAAATACCTGAACCACCTTTTTGGAAAGTAAGCCAGTTGAAATCAACTGTATTAAAGTTTTGGCGCATTGCCCATTCAGAGTTACCGACTTCAATAACAATAAGACCATCTTCCGTTAAGTAATCTGCCGCTTGAGCAAGCATTTTACGAACCAGGTCTAAACCATCCTGACCTGCTGCTAATGCAAGTTCAGGTTCATGTAAAAACTCTTCCGGCAAGTCAGCCATGTCTTCGGCATCAACATACGGAGGGTTACTTACAATTAAATCGTATTGGTTTTCAGCTGGAATTTTTTCAAATAAATCCGACTCAAGTAATGCAACTTGGTATTGTTTACTGTGATGTTCAACATTAATTGATGCTACTTCTAAAGCTTCTTTAGAGATGTCTGTTGCATCTACTTCTGCATCTGGATAAGCATAAGCTAAAGCTACCGCAATACAGCCAGAACCTGTACACATATCTAAAATACGTTGTGGCGTTTTAGGCTTGGTATTTTCTGGTAAGTTATTAAGCGCTTCACGCATTTGGCCATTTTCATCTAAACAATATGGCGCAAAACGTTGCTCAATTAACTCTGCAATTGGTGAGCGAGGAATAAGTACGCGCTCATCCACATAAAATGGCTTATTAAAGAAATAAGCTAAATTTAATAAATAAGAAGTCGGAATACGCTCATTAATACGGCGTTCCAACAAGCTTAAGAATTCTGCTTTTTCACTTGGTAAAAGCTTCGCATCTAAAATCTCTGAATCTGCTGACCATTCAAGAGATAAGGTTTGTAAAACTAATGCAGAGCTTTCTGCGAAATAATCTTCAGTACCTTGTCCTAAATGTGCATCATATTGACGTAATGCTGACACCCCAAAACGAATAAAATCTCGAATTGTTGATAAATTTTCAGCAGCTTCCTGTAAATGTTCAGGGCTAATCGTCGGTCGCTCCACTTAGGCGTCTCCAAAGGCAAATTTTGCAAAGTGACTATTCTACTGAGTGAGGTAGTGCAAAGCAACGCTTTGCCTTGTGAACCAGTGTTTTACATATCTATCTCGAACAGTCACGGCTCAAAAACAAAATACTTTGTTTTAATTAAGAAATAATGAACTTTTAAGTAGGGTGAAATTTAGTCTATAAAATAAAAAAGCGGCCTTTCAAAATGGGCCGCTCTTTAAGTATTTTTAGTTTAAAGCTTAAGTTTTTCTGCCACATAATCAGAATCTTTATCGCCACGGCCCGACAGATTCACCACGATCATGGTTTCTTTCGGCAGTTTTGGCGCTTCACGTATTGCCCATGCGACAGCATGTGAGCTTTCAAGCGCAGGAACAATACCTTCAACTCGTGATAAGGTCATAAACGCATCTAAACATTCTTGGTCAGTTGCAGTGCTATATTCCACACGGCCTAAATCTTTTAAGAAACTATGTTGTGGCCCAACACCAGGATAGTCCAATCCTGAAGCAATAGAATGCACAGGTAAGGGTTCACCAGCCTCATTTTCAAGAACATAACATGCCATACCATGAATTTGGCTTGGTTTACCTAATGTTAGGGTTGCCGAATGCATATTTGTATCTAGCCCATGCCCAGCAGGTTCAACTCCTACAAGTTTCACATCTGAATCATTTAAAAAAGCTGTAAACGCACCGATTGCATTTGAACCGCCACCGACACATGCGACAACACAATCTGGATTTTTTCCAAATCGTTGATGCGTCTGCTCTTTAATTTCCTTACCAATAATTGATTGAAAATCTCGAACCATTTTAGGAAATGGATGTGGACCAACCACAGAACCAATCGCATAAATAAAATTTTTAGGATCTTTTAAATATTCTTCAAACGCGCTATCAACCGCATCTTTTAAGGTTGCTGTACCGCGAGTTACTGACACCAAATGAGCGCCCAAAATTTTCATTTTGACCACATTTGGATGTTCTTTTTCAATATCAACTTGACCCATGTGGATCTCACATGGAATACCCACTAGAGCACAAGCCGTTGCTAAAGCAACCCCATGTTGACCCGCACCAGTCTCGGCGATAACTTTCTTTTTGCCCATATATTTAGCAAGTAGAGCCTCACCTAAACAGTGATTAATTTTATGGGCACCGGTATGATTTAAGTCTTCACGTTTTAAATAAATTTGCGCGCCACCTAACTGTTCTGAAAGGCGTTTTGCATAAAATAAAGGACTTGGACGGCCGACATAATTTGCAAAGAGGTCTGCTAATTCATTTTGAAATTCTGGCGTATGGCGAATTTCTTCATAAGCAACATTAATTTCATCCATTGCTTCTTTTAAATGTGGAGGAATAAATTGCCCTCCATATTCACCAAAAAATCCTTGTTCATTCGGTAAAGCAATACCATTAATTTGATGTTGCATATCATCCCTCTTTTTAAATTATTAAAGTTATCAAGTTTATCGAGAAAGGTAACGCGTCAAATCCTCAATGCCTTTTAGGGTCATTGGATACATATGGTTTTCAAAAATCTCTTTAATCCAACCAATTGTTTGAGTGTAATGCCAATACCCTTCTGTTTCAGGGTTTAACCATGCTGTTTTATCAAAATGCTGACGTAGGCGACGTAACCAAACTTCACCTGCTTCATCATTCATATATTCAACCGAACCACCTACCGATTTCAGCTCATACGGTGCCATACTGGCATCACCTACGACAATTACACGATAGTCACGTCCATAGGTATGAAACAAGTCCCATGTGTTCATGCGAGTAGCTGTTCTTCGGTAGTTATCTTTCCAAACATAGTCATAAAGACAGTTATGAAAATAAAAGTATTCAAGCGTTTTAAATTCTGTTTTAGCTGCGCTAAATAACTTTTCACATTGGGCAATGTGTGCATCCATCGAACCGCCTACATCAAACAACATGAGCACTTTGATTCGATTTCGACGCTCTGGTACCATTTGAACGTCAAGAATACCCTGCTTGGCCGTTTCACGGATTGTACCGTCAACGTCTAACTCTTCGGCAGCACCTTGTCTTGCAAATTTACGTAAACGTCGTAAAGCAATTTGCATTTGGCGGGTACCAAGAACTTGGTCATCATCTAGATTTTGGTATTTACGCTGTTCCCAAACTTTAACCGCCGAACGCTTACGGCCCGGCCCACCAATTCTGACGCCTTCCGGATGGTCACCAAAAGCACCAAAAGGTGAAGTTCCACCCGTGCCAACCATACGGTTACCACCTTGATGTTTTTTATGCTGTTCACGTAAACGCTCTTCTAGCATTTTCATCAGTTCTTCTAAAGAACCTGCTTTTTGAAGTTCAGCTCTTTGCTCTGGTGTTAAATGCTTTTCTAGAAGTTCTAAGTCGAACCAGTCTTTTGGTAATTTATGAACTTGTTTGAGTAACTCATCAATATCAAAGGTTTCTATGCCATCAAAGTAATCTTTCATGGCACGATCGAACTTATCAAAAAAACGTTCATCTTTAACTAAAATGGTTTTAGCAAGTTGATAGAACTCTTCTTGATCGGCAAAAACTAGCCCTTCGCTTACTGCACGATTTAAATCAATCAATTCACGAGTCGTGACTGGAACACCATATTTTCGTAAGGTGTAAAATAACCGCACAAACATGGGTTATTCCCTCCTTTAACGTCGCGACATGAAAGCCAAACGTTCAAGCAGTTGTACATCTTGTTCGTTTTTAATGAGTGCGCCATACAAAGGTGGAATAGCTTTTGATGTATCTCGATTACGTAGTACATCTTCAGGCATATCATCTGCCATAAGCAGACTCAACCAATCGATCAGTTCAGATGTAGATGGTGGTTTCTTCAAGTTAGGAATTTCACGGAGCTTGAAGAAAACTTGAAGCGCTTCATTTACCAAAGTTGCAGAGATATTCGGGAAATGTACCGAGATAATTTCGCGCATCGTTGCTTCATCTGGGAACTCAATGTAATGGAAGAAACAGCGACGCAAGAAAGCATCTGGTAATTCTTTTTCATTATTTGAAGTAATAATTACGATTGGACGTTGAGTAGCCGTAATTGTTTCGCCTGTTTCATAAACATAAAAAGACATTTTATCAAGTTCATGTAACAGGTCATTTGGAAATTCAATGTCTGCCTTATCAATTTCATCAATTAAAAGCACACAGCGCTCTTCACTGGTGAAAGCTTCCCACAATTTACCGGGCTTAATATAGTTCTTAATATCGTAAACACGATCATCACCAAGTTGGCTATCACGCAAACGAGACACAGCATCGTATTCATATAAGCCTTGCTGTGCCTTAGTCGTTGACTTGATGTGCCAAGTAATGAGTTTTAAACCAAGACTTTCTGCCACTTGCTCGGCAAGTAAAGTCTTACCTGTACCCGGCTCACCTTTAACCAATAAAGGCTTTTGCAAAGCACGAGCTGCTTTTACAGCAAGTTTAAGACTATCAGTCGCGATATATTGATCTGTACCGGTAAAATGTTGGGTATCAGCAGACATGTAGAGACCTTATTTTTCTATTTCAATGGTTAGATGGAACGCATGCTTTTGTTTGTTATATATTTTGACCAACAATAGCCAATAACCAAACCTAGACCGATTACAAACAGAATTAAGGATAAATTTGACCAGATTAAAGGACTGTCTTTAGTTAAAACACCAAATAGTAGTCCAAAAATAGCTGGCGCTACAGATGCATTAGGCCCTTCCGAAACAGTCGGTGTCACCAAAATAGCAAAAACAACTAACCAGCTTATTGCGCCCAAAGTGGTAGGTAAGCGGCGCATTAAACGCCACCAGCACCACAAGGCAATAATAGCGCCAACGCCATAAGCTGTTAAAGCAATAATCTCTTCAGGAATTGCATCGAGAGAAGAAAGTAATTGATTTAAAATTCCAGCTTGATCTTCACGCACCACGTAAGCCCTCTGGTTCAACTGCATTTGGGTTAATTAACCCTTCTGGCGGCATCTGAATAAAGAAGCCTTTTGTTTGTAATGAGTCTAGAACATGTAAAACATTTACACGCGCTAATTTACGTGTTGGAGCCAATTCTAAATGCATGACAAACGTTGCGCGACCAAAGGCTTGTAAAACAGCTTCTGGAACTTTTTCAAACGGATCGGCTTGCTCCGTTTCATCAGGATAGTTTGGACGAGCAATATAAATGTACATTTCATCTTTTTTGCTCGATCTATAAATATCACAGTGCATTTCAAATCAACTCTTGAACTAAGGACAGCATACATGAAAAAAAACGACAGACACACGCAGGTTTGTTTACGCATCAGTCGTTTTTTCTTTTCTTGCGAAATATTAACCTACAACAATCATTAAGGTCGATAAATAACTTTTAATTTTCCAAAGTTTTAAATTTTCAACCTTCATTAACTCTTTAATTTTACATAAAAAATCTTTTTGTCGACTTTTATAAAATAAAAATTTTACATTTTAAAAACAATAAAATTTGAACTAAAGCAGACTAGCTTTGATTTAATCTATTGAATTTTATAAATTTACGGTTAAGTATAAAGTTAAATAAGGCCTAAATAAGATTCAACTTATGTATACAGGATAAGACATTATTTAACCGTTTTTGATTTTTAATATGATTCAATAATAGAAGATCTTAAAAGAAAATATGGAGGTCTATGCTATGTCTCGTGGCGACAAATCATCTTATACAGCAAAACAAAAACGTCAGGCGAAACATATTGTTGAGAGTGAAGTAGATAGAGGTCATTCTCAAGAAGAAGCTGAACGTATTGCATGGTCTACCGTCAATAAACAAGATGGCGGCGGCAAGAAAAAATCACATTAAAACTACCACTGGATACTTCTTTAGTTGGCCTATGACTAAAGAAGTATCTTTTCAACATGCTAACGCAAGCATTAAAAGAGTCTTGAGCCTTGCATATAATCATTACTCACCTGATTTAGAGTTTTTAAGATTATATGGTCATCTTGAGTACTTAAGGCTTCATTTAAGCGATTCATATAATTCACTAACATTTCTTTCGAAGCTTGAGCGAACTCGGTAGTTACCGCTTCATCTTCATATAAGATGACATAACTACGGGCAAACCCATAAATGAGATAAATTACAGCTTTTTCGTTTAAGTCTGATGAGTGTTTGAGATGGTGTTCACAGGCACTTTTTAAATTCTTAAATGCATCTGTACCAGTAGATTGATTTTTGAAAGATGAAAGTATTGTTTGGAAGTTCATATCCATATTCCACTCAAAAAGTAAAACTACAGAAGAAGGATAAACCTGTCAAACAATATGTTGATTATTATGAATTTAGATTGTAAAAAATTATAAAAAACGCCCAAAACTATGGGCGTTTTCATTGAACAAAAGCTTAGAAACTGACTTCAATATTGACTGTTGTACCAGATTGCTCAATATTGGTTGAGACATTAAAACCTCGTGTTTTTAACTCTTCCTCTACCTGTGTGATATGTTCAGGATGCAAAGCATCTATTGGAAATTGAAAAACTGCCCGTCGTTTACCTTCTTTCGAGATTTCCTCGGTTCCAGATAAAATTTTTTCTAACAATAGTGCTTGATCTATTTTTACGTCTTTCGCATTTTTTCTTGCCTGTTCAGCATTAAAATTATTCGTCATATTTATATCTCTAATTATTAGTAGTTTTCATTTATAACATAAAAAAAATGATCTCAATATTAGCTTATTATTGATTTTAAAAACTTTTTACACCTCCATATATAAAATTAGAGGCCTCCTCTCCCCGAGAAGGCCTCTATATTTCTGCACCGAAACAAACTTATAGTTATATATTGTTTATTTTGAAGTTGTTTTTCTTGCTACCAAGAATATACAGACCTGTATATATACACAATTGAATTTTTCTCACTAATAAAGTTAATTTAATTCAGCATGACTTTCTATAATTAAGATTAACTCATCTTTTTATAATTTAAACTTTATTAAATCAGCAGAATGTAAACTCAAACTAAACAAAAAGTTAATCTTATAAAGACTAACTTATTAAATGATTTTATTTTAAAGTTATATTAACGAACACCAACTGATCAGTTATTAATCAGATAAGTTATTTTGAATCTTAAAATTCAATTTAACTGAAAATTTTTCTTAATACCTAAACCTAAAATAAAAGACTGGCTTTCTCTTCTTTAAATAACTGAATAAGCGGCTTAGTTAAAAGCTCATAGCGCCAACCTAATAAATAATCTGGGAGGTCCTGTTCATCACCTTTAGTAAGCACATGCTGATGAATCGCATTTAACCATTTCTTACGTAGTAAAACTTCTTTAGGTATAGAGGTTTGTTCTATCGCTTTAGCAATCAATGCATCCATTTTATTTAGGGTTTCTTTGGATGTAATTTTAAAAGGTTTAGCAATTTTAGCTGGCCAGTGTCCTTCAACAGGTAAGTCTTTTAAAAGATCAAGAATAATCTTACCGTATTCACGGACAACATTCGGACGAATATCTTTTACTTGAGATAATTGGAAACTATTGCGTGGATTTTTTTCGACTAAATCAATCATCGTCGAATTTCTAAGGATAAAACTACGTGGCTGGTTTGTTGCTCTAACCACCTCTTCACGCCACTCACTTAAATTTTGCAATTGCATTAATTGGCGGCGTGAATGACGATAATTGCCCACATCTGTATATAACAATGGGGTTGGTGTTTCACTAATAATTTCTTTCGTTAAACTACTACAATCCTCAAGAACATACTCATAAAGCCCTTTTTGTTTGAGCTGATCTTTAATATGGTTAGCCAATTGCATAAGGTATAAAACATCATTTGCCGCATAGCATAGCTGTTGCGGAGATAGAGGACGTGCCAACCAGTCCGATCGAGTCTGGTCCTTTTCAATATCAATCTCTAAACAAAGCTTTAATGCACCTTGATAACTTACTTGTAAACCATGTCCCAAAAAGGATAATCCAACTTGAGTATCAAAAACATTTAATAGGTTTTGTTCATCGGCATAGTGATAGATTAAATCAATATCTTCACCACATGCATGAAAAATATTTTGTTGAGCAAGAAAGATTTTTTTCCAAAACTCGCTTAAATCTAAAGACACTCCATCCAGCAAATATACATTTCCGTTGACATTGACTTGACATACTCCAAGTTTAGGCCAAAGGGTATCAACCTTAATAAATTCTGTATCAAGCCCATAAGTTGAACATTGATCCATTTGTTGAAGAACATCAACCAATTCGGTTTGCTGTTGGATAAACTGAAACATGCTTTCTCAAGTAAATGCAAAGAGTGCTTTAAACTCTGGTATATATAACATAGGATTAGAAAAATGCTACTGAATCCTTGATGAATAATCTATTTTTGAACAGTTTTCCAAAAAAGAGATAATTTTTTGATCATTATTTTAAATTTTTCAAATTTAATGTCCTTCTAAATGTTTATTTTTTACAAAAGCTTTTTTTAATTTATATATTCACTGAGTCGTTTTTAAAAATATGTTTTTGTCTTTTAAAAAGATTTTTTGATAATACGATATTATTCAAAAAATCTTTGAAATAAGCACCTAGGTACTTATTTCATACGCATACGGTTATGAACAGCCTGACTTAAGGTATGACTATCCACATATTCAAGCTCGCCACCTTGTGGTACGCCTTGAGCAATACGTGTCATATGAATAGGTAAATGCTTCGTCGCTTCAACCAAATAATGCGCTGTCGCCTGACCTTCCACAGTAGCATTAGTTGCCAAAATGACTTCTTCGATCGTACCTTGGCTTAACCGTTGGATTAGATAAGGAATACCTATTTCTTCTGGCCCGATTCCATCTAATGGAGAAAGGTGCCCACCCAACACATGGTATTTGCCACGAAAACTACCACTTTGCTCGATTGCCATAACATCTGCCGGAGACTCAACTACACAAAGCAATTGGTCATCTCTTTCTGTTGAAGCGCAAATATCACAAATTTCGTGCTCTGTTAAAGAGTGGCAAACACTACATTCATGAATATAACTTGATGCTTCATGTAGAGCATGTGCTAAAGCAAATGCACCTTCACGATTTTTCATCAAAAGATGTAAAGCCATACGTTGGGCCGACTTCGGTCCAACGCTAGGCAAAATACGTAAAGCTTGAACGAGTTGTTCAAATCTATCACTAAACACTGATTTTCCTTAGAACATGCCTGCTAAACCAGGAGGTAAACCCATACCTGAGTTAGCTTTTTGCATTTTTTCTTCAGAAACTACTTCAGCTTGACGCACAGCATCATTCACCGCAGCTGCGATTAAGTCTTCAATCATGTCTGGTTCGTCTTGAAGTAATTCTGGATTAATTTCGATACGTTTTACGATATAACGGCCAGTCATTGTTACTTTAACTAAACCACCACCCGCTTCAGCGTGTACTTCAGTTTGAGCAAGCTCTTCTTTAGCCTTTTTTATATTTGATTCCATATCTTTTTGCATGCGCTGCGCTTGCTGCATGAGCATATTGATATTCATAAACCTAACTCCGTATCTCTATCAAATATTTCAAGTATTATTGATAGTCATATAACACTTCGGAACTTAAACTCTTTGAACGCCCCTATCGATCAGTAAGATCATTGAGGTCAGTACGTTTAAATCAAAATTAATCCGCAATTCTGACACAATAAATTAATGTTTTCTATTGGTATCTATGAAACTCTTTTAGGTAACTCATCCATTTAAAGCTTTCTATACGAAACTTTTTACTGCGAAGGCCAGTTCTAAAATTTAAGTTAAACTACTGCGAGGCTTGGAGGGTGCTATTGTCAGGTTTGTATTCATTCAAAGGAATTTTCTGAAAAGAGGCATTCGCTTTTTCTATTGTATGATCAGCTTCTTCAACTGATTTATTTGCATCATTAATCAATAGAACAGTTTCGTTAATTTGAGTCGGTTCATCCTTTTGGGCAAATACTTTGTATCCAACCAAACCAATTGCCCCTATAGCAACTAAAATAATTATAGGCTTAAGCATGGTTAAAAACTCACTTTGTTATTTTTATTAAATTTAGAACTTTTATACGTTGTGATTTTTAATTCATTTACAACAAAATGTAGCTTTTTTATTTCAATCGTTGTTTGTGAGTAACTTACCTTAAAGTAAAGCCACACTAAAATGAGTGTGGCTTAATTCTTAAATATATAAATTTTATTAGATCAAATCTAATCCACGTGAGATATCACCAATAATATCGTTAATATCTTCTAAGCCAACCGAAACGCGGATTAAGCCTTCTTGAATACCAGCAGCTTGTTTTGCTTCAGCAGAAAGTTTGCCGTGTGTAGTTGTAGCAGGATGCGTAATTGTTGATTTCACATCACCTAAATTACCCGTGATAGAAATAAATTTGGTGTTATCAATGACCTTCCACGCGCCTTCACGCTCACCTTTAACTACAAAAGAAACAATCCCGCCAAAGCCATTTTGCTGTTTTGCTGCAAGTTCATGGCCTTTATGAGTTGGAAGCCCGCCATAATAGACCTTTTCTACTTTTTCATGGGTAGACAACCACTCGGCAAGTTTTTGAGCATTTTCACAGTGCGCTTTCATACGTAAACGTAAAGTTTCTAATCCTTTTAAGAAAATCCATGCATTAAACGGACTCATAGATGGCCCTAAAGTACGCACTACGCTAAAAACTTCTTCTAGGAGTTGATGGTTACCTACCACTGCACCACCTAACGCACGGCCTTGGCCATCTAAATATTTAGTCGCAGAGTAAATCACGAGATCTGCACCCAACTTTAACGGTTGCTGTAAAATAGGTGTACAGAAACTATTGTCAACAGCAAGTAATGCGCCATTTGCATGCGCAATATCTACAAGCGCTTGGATATCTGCGATTTCAGCTAATGGATTAGACGGTGACTCAACAAATAATAGTTTAGTTTCTGGACGTACTGCATTTTTCCATGCATCTAAATCGCGTAGATCAACAAATGTGATATCTACACCAAACTTGGCAATGTATTTTTCAAATAAAGCGACAATAGAACCAAAAACTGCTCTTGAGCAAATAACATGATCACCTGCTTTTAGATACGCCATAGCAATCGATAGAATTGCTCCCATACCTGAGCTTGTAGCCACGGCACGTTCAGCCCCATCTAAAGCCGCTAAACGTTTTTCGAACATCGATACAGTCGGATTAGTAAAACGAGAATAGATATTTCCTTGAACCTGACCAGAAAATTTTGCAGCTGCTTCAGCAGCGTTTTCATATACAAAAGATGAAGTCAAAAAAATTGGTTCACCATGCTCACCTTCAAAACTACGAGTGTGTCCGGTACGAATGGCTAAAGTATCAAGTTGGTATTCTAAATCATCAGACTGGTTCATTAAATGTTCGCCTTTACTGGTCATGTACTAAAAACTATCATCATTTTGAGTGCCTAAGGTATTTAAGGTCAAGGTAAACCTGAAAATTATCGCTTAGACTTCAATCAATCTTTAGTATAGTTGGTAAAACAAGATGAAACGCTTAAAGTCCCTTGTCTCAGAACAAAGTCAAATCAAGCACCTCTCTACCCGACTATTTCGTCCTCAAACATTAGTATTGTCACAAAGCACTCCGTTTGAAGTGATTGGTGAATTCAACCAAACCCGTGTTCGTTATTATGCAGCTACAGAAAAGAGTTTTAGAGAACCATTAGTATTTGTGGCACCTTTAGCTATTAATATGGCGATTTATGATTTATATCCATATCGTTCTCTTATCAAATACTTCCAAAATGCAGGTTTTGACGTATACCTTGTCGATTGGGGGCGTTTAGGCTTTAAAGATAGACATCTTAACTTTTTATCGTTTATTGAAGATTTTATTCCTAAAGCTATAGAGCTTGTTCGCACACATTCAGGCAGTAATCAAATTTCTTTACACGGATGGAGTATGGCTGGCATATTCGTTACTTTATATACAGCGCATAATCATCCGAATTATGTCAAAAACCTTATAGTTTTAGGTAGCCCAATCGATAGCTATGCTTCTGGTTATATTGGAAAACTCTACCGAACCATAAACAACACTATTGCCCGCAATAAAAAGCTTCAGGAACGTATTTACTCAGGTTTACCGAAGCGTTTGATTCATACTCCGGGCATTTTAAATTCCTTAGGCTTTAAAATTCTTGACCCTAAAGGCTGGTTCGATGGTCATATTCAATTACTTAAGAACCTTAATGATCTTCAGTTCGTACAAGAACATGCCACATTAAGCAGTTTTTTAAACAATATGATTGATTATCCAGGAGGTATTAATCAGGACATGTTATTTAATGTTTGGCTGCAAAATCCATTAAGACAAGGTTCTATACAGTTAAAAGATAAAAAAATCGAATTAAAAAATATCGACTGTTCACTCTTAGTTGGAGCTGGTCGTAGTGATCAACTGGTCACGGCTGATGCAGCTCAGCCATTAAGCCAGTTAACCAGTAGCCAAGATGTTACGTTTACTCTTATTCCTGGTGGTCATTTAGGTCTAATGTCAAGCCAAGCAAGTGCACAGGAATTCTGGCCAAAGCTAGCAACATGGCTGAGTGAGCGTTCAACAAAAATCTAAATTTAGGCATAAAAAAAGCCCTCTATATGGGGGCTTTTATCTAACGCTTTCTCTATGAAAACAAATCTAAGCTAAAACTCACTAGAAGGATAGTTTTTTGAATACAAAGTATCCGACCTTACTTTCAAAACTTCCATCTTTTTGAATATTAAAATACTTTTTAACAACATCTGCTGCATTTTCTTGGAGATACCTAAGCGTTTTTATTTGATCTTCAGGTGTCTTCATGCGCTGTACCCAACTATCAAAATCTAGTTTGAGAGTTTGTTTTTCTAAAATTGTTAATTCAAAACCAGCATCTTCAATAAAGTGAACCCAGTCTTTAATACTGTAATTTCGTACATGACTAGGGTCTCGAATCACTTCTATAGTCTGTAAAAATGTATCTAAAATAGGGAAACTTGAGCTAATAATATCAACAAAAATAACAGTGCCATTTGGCTTTAATACACGATGTATTTCTTTCATTGCTGTTGGGACATGCTGCCAATGATGGGCAGAATATCGACTAATAATTACATCAAACTGTTCATCAGTAAAAGGCATATCTTCAGCAATACCTTGCTGTACAAAAATATTTTTTATTTTTCGAGCATTGGCAGCTTTTGAAACTGTATCGAGCATTTCATGAGATAAATCATAAGCAAAAACCAGATCTGCATGGCGAGCAACGTTATAAGCTACATGACCACCACCGCAACCTAAATCTAAAACAACAGCATTTGGATATTCATCAATTTCTTTAATGAATTTATCAAACTCGACCCCTTCAGAGTGAGCTGTGCTATTCAAATAACTTAAAGATTTATTTTGATACTGTTTTAAATTTATCTCATGTTGATTCAACATGGCTTATTCCTCTTCTTTGATGAGTTAACCATAAAAGAAAAAGTAGATAAAAAATAATGATTAGTTTTTCAATAATTAATAAAATAAAGTTATAATTTGTATCTCTATCAATTCTTAATAAAAAACCACCAAATGGTGGTTTTTTAATGTAAAGCCAAGTTCATATTTAAAAATTACTTTGCAGTAAATTTAATATTGAACTTTCTTACTTGTTTTCTAACTTCCGGATTAGAAGGTAAAACAAAGGGACTTGCACGCCATATCGCCTTTTCAATACTCGACTTAAACTTTTGGTCTTCTTTATCTAGAAAAATAATTTGCTCAATCTCACCAGTATCACTTAAAAAGACTTTAACGCTAGCACTCATTCCCACTGAAGAAGGCGGAACATTCCAAATTTTAAAGATCTTTTTTTGATATTGTTGCTTGTACTTTTCTGCTTCTACAATAATTTTGTCATCATCACTTTTTGCTGGTGATAATAACTTAGAATTAATTGTGCACCCACTTAATAACAATATAGAAGTTAAAATAATGACGTTTTTCATTTATAAAACCAATTTTTTCAACGATTAAAATTTAACATTTTATCTTTTTAAAAACCACCTAAATGGTGGTTTTATGCTAAATAGCTACTACTAAATATGTTCTTAGCAAATTCTAGATTTTAGCTAATTTACCAGGATTATTTAGTTTAACTATTTAATTATAATTTTCAGCATCGTTTTAAAAAGATATTTTATAACGTGAATTTATATTTGAGTGTTCAGGCATATCAGCAATATCCTGCTCAGTAAAAATTCCATGTTCAAGTACTTTAGTGCCATTAAAGGCAGTATTGACCGGAGTAACAGGTGATTTAGTAATATAATTTTCATCTGCTTTTTGTGTTAACGATGCACACCCATCTAAACCAAATCCTGTAGCCAATACAAGTAACAATCTCTTCATCTGTCTCACCTGTTATTATAAAAATCAAACAATCTAACAAATTATCCACTGATTGTCACATTTTTAAAACGATTGAGACTAAGCCAATTCTTTACAAAAACTCAATGAAATGTAAAGTAATTTGCATAAAGTGTTAAATTGTGTAAAATACCTAAATAATTTAATGATATGTTTAACTTATGATCTTTTTACTTTTCTTATTTTTGTTATTTACGTTTGTACTCCTCTTAAATGCACATTACAAACACTAGGTATTTGTATCTGTTCTTCTCATCTGCTAAATATTTTTAAAAAATTAATTATTTTCTTAAAAGCGTTTACTTACTTTCTTTAGTCTAGATTTTTATAAATATAAAAAAAGCCCGCTTTGTAAGCAGGCTTTACCCTTTTTGATTTTTTGCGCTGATCATTCAGGACTTTTTGCTGTTTGTGACAGCGCTCGGATATTACACTTATACTTAAAGATTAAAAAGACTAATCTTTTTTAAACTGATGCATTTACTCATCAATTTCAATCGGATCGCCGTCTTCAGGACGAATATGTCGTGTCCCATCATCAGCAGGATCGACACTAGAGCCATCCTTAGTAATCGAGTTATACATTTCGTCCTCTTTTTTATCGTCTATGAATTCTTCATCTTCAAAATCAAGAGGCTCGTCATCATCTTCAAAATTTAAAGGCTTTTCTTCATCTATCATGTGAACCATCCTTTTTTAAGCTATGTGATTTCATGCTCAAATAAATATCGGATATATTCAACAGTGAACACACATCATTTATGTAAAGAATACTTAAAAATTATTAAAATATATAAAAAGTTAAATAGTGTTATTCAAAATATTTTAAGAACTCTTCTAACTCAGGTAAATGTGCAAAGTTTTTATGAGCATCCCCTAACACAACCCAATCATGTTTTGACTCTATACAAAAATTAAGTTTTAAATCTGGTTTAAACGGTTGTTCAAGAAGCCCCAACGGTATCCATATATAGTTTGTACCATTAATTTTATTAGGGACAGGCGAACCACATCTATTACAAAATGATGAAGTAAAACCAGTTTCTTTTTTATAGGTAGCCACATATTCCTTACCCATCAACCAATTAAACTGATTTTCTTTTACTAAAGTAGCGGCATTCGCTCCAGTACCTGTTTGTTTTCGGCATAAGCTGCAATGGCAGTGATAAACCGTTTTGATTTCACAAGGTACAGAGAATTTTACTTTATCGCATAAACAAGAACCGATGTTAATCATATAACGTACTTATTTCATTACTATAAAAATTTTAATCATGACTTTAAATATTGGTTAAGTATATATTTTAATTGTTTAATATAAAATATATCTAATCTTTTGATTTAAAAAAGATTATAAAAAAGATCTTGATATATAAAGCTTTTTTATATTATAAGGTGAAATGTGACTTTAAATAACACTTGAGTAATTAATAGTCATTGAAATATTGGGAATAAACCTTATATTGAGTACAGGTTCATACCTTTAACTGAGGAAAAGCTCATGAATAAATTAATGGTTGCGGTATTCGCTGGAATGGTGACCCTTGCCGGTTTCAGTGCTCAAGCTGCAACACCTGAGCAAGAATGTCAAAAATTGCAAGATGATTACAATTTGATTTATGCGTCAAAAGGCTTTTGTTTTAAAGACCAAGATGCTAAAGAAAAATATGGTAATGAAAACTGTCATACGACTAAGCCAAAATTCTCTGATAAAGAGCAGCAACGTCTAGACGCAATTAAAGAACGTCAAAAAGAATTGAAGTGTAAATAGTATTTAAAGGAATAATACATGGCATATGATGATCAAAATATCTTCGCAAAAATTTTACGTGGTGAACTTCCAGCGATAAAACTCTATGAAGATGATCAAGTTCTAGCTTTTATGGATATTATGCCCCAAGCCGATGGTCATGCATTAGTTATTCCAAAAACTCCTGCAGTAACTTTACTTGATTTACCTCCTGAAGCGGCAGCTTATACCATTCAGATCGTGCAAAAAATTGCTAAGGCAATGGAAACTGCATTAAATTTGGATGGAATTGTGCTCATGCAGTTATCAGGAGCAGCTGCCGGACAAACTGTCCCTCATGTTCATTTTCATCTAATTCCGACAAATGTTCACCAACTTGGCAAACATGCGGCGCAATTAGGAGACCAAGATAAAATCAAAGCTTTGGCTGAGAAAATTAAAGCAGCACTTTGATTTTAAGAGATAAAAGCGGAGTTTAAACTCCGCTTTTTTTATTTAAAAAGTGTAATAAAATCAAAAGAAAATAAAGTATTTCCAATTTTTAATTGTCATAAAACTGTCATTTCTTCTTCACTCCATTGTCACAAAGTTTACAGATACTTCTTAGCAAGTTGGTGAGCTTCTGTAACTTTTTGTACATAAGCCAACTAAAAAATAAAAGTTAGCTAGGCATACGCCATTTAAAAATACCTTTTGGAGAAATCTCAATGAAGAAATTGCTTCTCGCTGCCGCAGTTGCAACTTTGAGCGTAAACGCGGTGCAAGCAGCGCCAACTTTGTACGGCAAACTAAACGTTTCCATTAACCAAGTTGACAACAAAAATTTCGATGGTAAAAGTGACGTTACCGAAGTTAACTCAAACTCTTCTCGTATTGGGGTAAAAGGCGAAGAGAAGTTGACTGATAAGCTATCTGCTGTTTATTTAGCTGAATGGGCAATTTCTACTGACGGTTCTGGTTCAGATACTGACCTTAGCGCCCGTAACCGTTTTATTGGTTTAAAAACTGAAGGCGTCGGTACGTTAAAAGTAGGTAAATATGACTCTTACTTCAAAACCTCTGCTGGTAGCAACCAAGACATCTTTAACGATGACACACGTTTAGATATTACAAATATTATGTACGGTGAAAACCGTTTAGATAACGTAGTTGGTTTTGAATTAGACCCTAAATTATTAGCTGGTTTAACATTCAATATCATGGCTCAAACTGGTGAAAGCACTTCTGATAGCAAAAAAGGCGAAACTGGTAAAGACAGCAAAAATGATAGCTTCGATTCAGTTTCGACTTCTCTAGGTTATGAAAATAAAGACTTAGGTTTAGCAATCGCTGCTGCTGGTGACTTCGGTATTAAAGGTAAATATGCTGCTTACGGTTTGAAAGATGTTTATACAGACGCTTACCGCGTAACTGGTTCTTATGACATTGCTAAATCTGGTTTTGTAGTAGGTGCTTTATGGCAACATGCTGAACCTACTGATGACTTGACTGCATATGGTCAAACATATAAATCAGATGGTTCAATCGATAAAGCTGGTAAAGCTTACCGTGGTTTAGAAGAAGAAGCATACGCGGTAACTGCTGCTTATAAAATTCCTAACACTAAACTTAAAGTAAAAGCAGAATATGCTTCTGCTGAAACACAAGTAAGTGGTCAGGCAGATCGTAAAATTGACTTGTATGGTTTAGGTCTTGATTATCAAATCAATAAACAAGCTCGTTTCTACGGTATCGTTGCTCAACAAAAACGTGACTGGTTGAACGACGACGACAAACAAACTGTTGTAGGTACTGGTATTGAATATAACTTCTAATCAGTTATGTTCGATTCAGATCTAAAATAAAAGGGCTTATGCCCTTTTATTTTATTGTGCTATCAAAAAAGCCGATATTTTTATATAGGCTTTTAAAAAATTTATATCTTATTTTAAGAAACCACTTACAAGATTCATCACATTTTGAATATCTTGGTTAGCTTCTTGATGATCTGTACTCTCACCTTGAGGTGTTAAAGAATCAATGACTTGAGGTAAGACAGAAGCGATTGCACCATAAACTTGTTCTTTTGGTGCTTGAGCTTGCTGAGCAACTTGTTCAATGTCTGCTGGATTAAACAGACTTTGTAATTGCTGGGTCGGAACTTCACTATTACTTTGGTTTGGATCAACCCAACTTTGAACTTGGCTACCTAAGCCAGCGCCTTTTAATTTCTCAAGAGCAGCTTGTAAACCACCTTGTTGCTGAACCCAACTTAAGATTAAAGGTACCACTGCAATTAATAAACTTTGTACACCACCACCAGTTTGAGATGTGTTGTTATTACCAGTGACTTGTCCCAATACAGAACCCAATACTCCACCAAGACCACCTTGGGCACCAGATGAAGTATTACCCCCCATTTGTCCTAGTACAGAACCTAAAATTCCACCTAAACCACCTTGACCCGACGCTTGCTGATTCCCACCTAAAGCTTGCTTAGCCAAAACTTCTACAATGTTGCTTAAATTTGTCATGAGTAACTCTTATGTATGGTTTATACATGAGCATACGCGTTTTTTTGTTAAGACAGCAAAAATCAAATTGTTAAATTTTGAAAGAGATTACAAGGTCTTTTACCAACGGAATTTATTCCAATTTTCTGGATTTGCCCAAAATTTTGAATTAAACCAGTCTGGGACATGCTTATAGGTCAAAATATTAAATTGCCATAAAGCAAAATCACTATCATGTGAAGTCTTATCAATAAGTTGGGTAAAACCTAAAGAACGCAGAAGCTGTTCATCACTGCGTTTGCTCACGACAACAATTCGTTTTGCTAATAAATCTCTTAGCTTTACTAATAATTGTGATTTTTGTACATCACTGATGTCCTGCATTTCATCAGTATCAAACAATACAAAACCCAAATCATAACGCTGAGTAAAAGGCAGACTTAACAGCTCAGTTACGGTAAAATAGTGCCATTGAATTGCGTTATTCTGGTCAATTTTCTGGCCAATACAAAGTGCAGTATGAATAGGCTGTTCGTTTGATAAATCGTCTAGCATAGAAGTGATGACATTTTGTTCAGCCATAACTGCAACCCTTAATTGAAAGATGTGAGTTTAAACTTTATGGAACTACAAGGCATTTGCCATAAAATGCATGCAGGCCTAAAAGATGCTAGTGTAACTGATCAACAGACAACCAAGGCAAATGTTGAATACAAATTTGTATTAGACCGTTCAGAAATTGATCTTCCTTTTAATTTAGGACAAGAACTAGAAATCGAATGGACAGGTAATATTTATTGCACCTCTTGTGGTGCTAAAACACCAAAGTCTTATTCTCAAGGCCACTGCTTTAAATGCTTTAAAACGAAAGCGGAATGTGACCTTTGCATTATGAAACCTGAAACATGCCACTACCATTTGGGTACATGTCGTGAAGATGATTTTGCCCACAGCGTATGTTTCCAGCCTCATATTGTCTACTTAGCAAATTCAAGTGCTTTAAAAGTAGGTATTACTCGCGTTAGCCATATGCCTGGTCGTTGGTTAGATCAAGGGGCAACTCAAGCCTTACCTATTTTAAAAGTTGGTTCACGTCGTTTATCCGGTCAGCTTGAAACCATGTTTGGTTCCTTAATTGCGGATAAGACAGATTGGCGTAAACTTCTCAAAGGCGAAGCTGAGCCTCTAAATTTGATTGAACAACGTGATCAGCTAATTGAAGAATTCGCTCCTAAAATTCAAACTATTCGTGAAGAATTTAGCCAAAATCTTGAATTTAACGAAACGGTTGAATTACTAGAAAATGAATTGCCACGTGAGTTTGTTTACCCGGTTGAAAAATATCCTGAAAAAATTAAGTCTTTAAATTTAGATAAAACACCAAAAATTCGTGGAGTATTGCAAGGTATTAAGGGCCAATATTTAATTTTTGATATTGGTGTTATTAATATCCGTAAATATACAGGTTACGAGCTGATTGTACGTGCATAAGTCGCTTTAAAAAAAGCCCCATAAAAATGGGGCTTTTTAATCAATATAATTAAGATAATCTATTTCTAAACAACCAAGCTGCTAAAGGTAAAGTTACTATTCCCAGCACAATCATTGGTAAAAAGTTCAATTTGACTTGGGCAAAGCTTGCACCTTCCAAATAAACCCGCTGTACCAAGTTAATTCCAAATCTTAATGGATTTGCATAAGTTGCTACTTGTAATGCTTTTGGCATATTTTCTACAGGTGTCAGTAAGCCTGAAAGTAACATCAAAGGCATAATCAATAAAAATGTAAAAAGCATAGCTTGTTGCATATTTAAAGATAAAGCTGAAATTGATAAGCCCACACCAACTACAGCCACGTTAAAGCTGAATAATCCAAAATAAAGCAGTCCAATAGAACCATTCATTGGAATTTTAAACCAGAACAAAATAATCAATAAAATAATGGTCGATTGCATCAAGCCTACAAAAATCGGCGGCAAAGCCTTACCAATCATAATTTGTAATGGCGTATAAGGTGTCACTAATAATTGATCAAACGTGCCCTGCTCACGTTCACGCGCAACTGATAAAGCAGATAAAAGTAATGTCTGCATCATACTTAATGCTGCAATTAATGCAGGCATTAAGCTCCAACGAGATTCCTGATTTGGGTTGTACCATGTTCTTGTTTCAAGGCTAATCGGTAAAGCTGAATTAAACTTTTGCTGATTGAACTGACCAATAATTTTATTTAGATATGACCCTGCGACCATAGCTGTAGATGAATTTCTACCATCAACAATGACCTGTATAGGAGCGCTTTGGTTATTGTTTAATTTACTCTCGAAATCATTGGGGATCGTAATTATGAGCAATGCCTGACGGTTATCAATGACCTGTTTGATTTGTTCGGTATATTCCAGTGTTGCAACACGCTTAAAAATACCAGAGCCATCGAGCTTCGAGATCAGCTCATGTGAAACCTGCCCGTTGCTCTGATCTAAAATTGCATAATCTACATGGTTAACGTCATAAGTAGCCGCATAGCCAAATAAAAGTGCTTGCATCAGGGCGGGTACAAATAGAATAGCCCTATTTGCAGGATCACTAAAAATGGTTAAGAATTCTTTTTTGACTAAAAAACTTAAGTGTTTCAGCCACGTGATTAATTGCTGCCACATAACTTTATCTCAACCGTTTTTTCAGTGAAAAGTTCACAGCACATATCAAAACAACGATATATCCCAATAAAATACCGCATTCTTTAAACCATAGCCTCCAATCATCACCTCCCATAAATAAAGTTTTAATTAAAACCATAAAATGCGTCGCTGGAAGTAACTGGCTAATAATTTGTACAACCAAAGGCAAGTTGCGTGTATCAAAAACAAACCCAGAAAGCATCAGCGCTGGCATAAAACTTGCCAACAAAGCAATTTGACTCGCCTGAAACTGACTTTGGGCAAAGCCAGATATAGTTAAACCAAGTAATAATGAAACGATTAAATATAGAAATGAAGCAAATAAAATTGAGAATAATGAACCGCGCATAGGTACTTCAAAAATAAAATGTGCAGCAACAATACAAATAACGATATCAATCATGCCGACAACAACGTACGGAATGAGTTTTGCCAACACAATTTCAAATGGCCGTACTGGTGTGACAAATAAGGCTTCTAATGTTCCCCGTTCCCTTTCACGGGCAATAAGCAGACCCGTTAAAAAGGCGCCAATTAAAGTTAAAATGAGTACCATTAAACCCGGTACTAAAAACCAAGTACTGTTACCAGATTCGTTAAACCATATTCTTTGTTCAATTTTAACGGCGCTTGCAGAGGCTAATATGGGGCTACGATCAATTTGTATTGATGGCGCGGTAGCCAAAGCACCCGCGACATACCCCTCTAAAGCAGTTGCTATGGTGGTCGATCTACCATTTAATAGCAATTGAACCTTTGCGTTACCTTGTTGGGCCTGATTTGCAAAATCGGAAGGCAAATGCAAAATCGCATCAATTTTGCCATTTCGAATGGCCTGTTCTGCTTCAGGCAAATTATGAAATTCTAGACTGGTTAAATATCGCGATCCATTTAAGCCAGCTAAGACCTGATTGACCTGCGGCGAGGACTGATCAACTACAACACCAAATCGTGCTTGGTTCAAGTCAAAAGAAAGTCCATAACCAAACAGTAAAATTAAGATAACAGGCAAAACTAGGCCAATTCCGAGACTGCTTTTGTCACGAAGAAGCTGTTTAGTTTCTTTCCGAACTAAGGCTTTCAAGCGACTCCAAAATGCAAAGCTCATTGTAGGTCTCCTAACCCGCATGCCTTAATGCACGTGCTTGTTCCACAATTGCAATAAAAGCCTCATTCATATCAACAATATGTTTATCTTTACTTGCCAATTCGCGGACCTGTTGAGGAGAACCTAGGACTAGTAACTTTCCTGCATCTTGTATAGCAATGCGGTCACAATATTCTGCTTCCTCCATAAAATGAGTGGTAATAATGATGGTAATGCCTTGATTTGCGAGTTTACCAATGCTGTACCAAAATGAACGCCGTGCAAGTGGGTCTATTCCGCTCGTAGGTTCGTCTAAAAATAAAATTTCTGGTTCATGTAATAATGCAGCCGCCATAGATAAGCGCTGTTTATAACCACCAGGTAAATCACCACTTTTAATTTGCGGCTCTAAATCATATTGCTGTAAAGCTTTATCAATTTGTTGATCTAGTTTTTTGCCCGATAAACCATAGGCTCCACCAAAAAACTTTAAGTTTTCCAACACAGTTAAATTGCTATACAGTGCAAATTTTTGAGAGACGTAGCCTACTTTAGCTCTTGCTTCAGCACGGGCCGTCCGTAAGTTTTTACCAGCAACTTCTAGGTAACCGCTACTTGCCGGTAGTAACCCACATAACATGCGAAATGTCGTGGTTTTACCAGCTCCATTTGGCCCAAGTAACCCAAAGATCTCTCCACGCTGTACAGTAAATGACGTATTTGCAACAGCAGTAAAATCTCCAAAAGTTCTGACTAAATCTTTAACTACAATGACCGCTTGGTCTGATTGCGAATTATTGTTTTGTTCGGATCGAAAAGCCTGCTGAGAAATAGAGATTTGTTGTTTTTGATTTTGCTGTAACAACATCATAAAAGCATCTTCGAGTTCAGGTGGTCGCCTATTTGCCACTAGTCCCAGAGGTAAAATATTTGTTGATAGTTCTTTTTGGCGACTAATAAAGTTTACTTGCTCTCCTCTTGGCACTGCATCAATAATCTCTCCAGAATTTCCAAGCAACTGGGCTTGTACAATCCGAGTCTTAATCTGCTCTGAAGGCTTTATTTGCCATGTTTGCTCATGTACTAACGCTTTTAATTGCTCAGGTGAACCTTGTCTTAAAATTTTGCCTTCGTGCATGATATACACGTAAGCGCACTTTTCTGCTTCATCCATATAAGCGGTACTTATAATTACACTTAAATTTTCTTCCTGAACAAGTTGTTCAATAATGATCCATAAATCCCGTCGTGATAAAGGATCTACGCCAACACTAGGTTCATCGAGCAGGAGTAACTCTGGGGAACGAACTAGAGTACATGCTAATCCTAGCTTTTGCTTCATTCCACCAGAAAGTTGCCCTGCTAGACGTTGAGTAAACTGAGTAAGATCCGTTATCTCCAATAAACGTTTAAATCTTTGGTTACGTACATTTTTTGGAACGCCGTGTAAGTCGGCATATAAATTTAGATTCTCTTGTACACTTAAGTCTTCATAGAGTCCAAAACGTTGTGGCATATAACTAATACGGTCTTGGACAACTTGAGGATGTTTTTCAATATCAAACCCAAGCACATGAAGAGAACCTGAACTCGCTTTATATAATCCTGCAATTAACCTTAATAAAGTTGTTTTACCCGCACCATCTGGACCGACTAAAGCGGTAAGTTCTCCTTTTTTGATTTGCATATTCAAATCAACAATTGCACTAATATCTGCTGAATTTTTATTTTCGGCTTTAAAAGTCATGAATAAATTAAGGGCTTGAACCACTGCTTTACTATCAATCATGGGCTTTCTCATTTAAAGCAAGTGGGACTTTTACTGTCACAGGTTGACCCATTTTTAATTGATCATTCGGATCATGTACATACACCCGAACTTCGTAAACAAGTGTTGTTCTAATCTCTTCTGTCTGTACTGTTTTAGGTGTGAACTCAGCCACTGAAGATATATAGCCAATTTTTCCATTCATAGGCTGATTCGGATAAGTATCACGAATGACTTGAGCCGTGCCTCCCATTTTAATTGAACTTAAATCTTGTTCATTTACATACACACGAATCCATTTTGGATTGGTCAAGGCTAATGTATAAACGGCCTTTTGAGCAGTTGTCATGTCGCCAACTTCTTGCAACCGAGCTCGTACCACTGCATTTACAGGAGACCTTAGTTCTGCTTGAGTAAGGTTATAGTTAATTAAATCTAAATTAGCCTTAGTCACTTCATACTGTGCTCTAGTCGCTTCACGGTCTTCTTTTCGTGCACCTTTAATTAACAATTCTAAATTGGCCTGTCTTTCACGGACCGCTGCCTCAGCACTATGTTGATTGCTTTTGGCATAATCGAGCTCTTGTTGGCTAATTGCTCGACCATCCGTACTGCTTACCAAAATTTGTAAGCGTTGCAAGTTTTTATTGGTTTTATCAAGCTCTGCTTGGGCAGACGCAAGTTGAGCTTTTGCTTGAGTGATTTCTTCAGGGCGAGCTCCAACCTCTTGTTTAACAATTGCCTCTTGTTGAGCTTTAAGTTGTGCTTGAGCTTGCTTTGCCTGAATTTGTAATGCATTGGTATTAAGGGTTGCCAGTACTTGACCTGCTTGAACTTTATCGCCCTCTTGAACTAAAAGTTTCTGAATACGGCCAGATTGTTCAAATGCAAGTGAAACTTGGCGGATATCCACATTTCCATATAAAGTTAATACATTATTATCTAATTGTTTTTTATGATTATATCCCCATACCCAAAAGCCGATGGCAACTACAGCTATAACCACTAAAATGCCGGCAATCACTTTTTTATTCATCTTATTGGCCTTCTTATTAAATTCAAATTTACATAGTTTAAATTCAATTTAAATTTAAATTACCTTAATCTTTGAATAAAAGATATACTTTTATGATGAAATAAAATTAGGTTTAAACATGTCCAGATCTAGACGAAGTGATGGTGATTTGACAAAGACTAAAATTATTGAGGCAGCAGGACCCTTAATCGCCCAATATGGTTTTGCAAAAACAGCAAACAAAACAATTGCCAAAGTAGCAAATGTCGATTTAGCAGCAATTAATTATCACTTTGATGGCCGAGATGGGCTATACCAAGCAGTGTTAATGGAAGCTCATGCCCATTATCTAGATGAACAATACTTACTAGAACTTGTTGAAAGTACTTACTCTCCCGAAGAAAAATTGAGTTTATTACTTGAAACTTTATTACATAAGTTGACGGAAAAAGATGTTTGGCATGGCAAAGTTTTTATTCGCGAACTGTTTTCACCGTCTGAGCATTTATTAAGTTTTATTGAATTAACTGGAATGAGAAAATTTTTTCTTATTCGAAAGTTGATTAGTCAAGTGGCGAACTTAGATGAAAATGATCCGGCCGTTTTACCTTGTATTTTAAGCGTGATGACCCCGTGCATGATGCTTATTATTGCCGGACCTAATGCTCAAGCACCTGAGCCACTTAAAAATATTGCTCAGATGCCCTTACATGATTTAGTTGAACACTTTAAAAAATTTTCATTAGCTGGATTAAAAGCAATTAGCCAATCAAATCTTAAAAATTAGCTATTCAAACATTGCAAAATGGCTTGAACCGGATCTTCTGTATTTCCAGAAATAAGCTGTTTATGCATAGTTAAATGTTGCATTACTTGAATTTGAGCGGTTTCAACATTCATTAGTTTTTCTATTTCAGCCGCTAAATTTTCAGGTGTTGCATCTGCCTGAATCAGCTCTTCAATTACTTTTTTACCCGCGATGATATTTGGCAAAGAGTAATAAGGTATTTTCACCAAGAATTTAGCAATTAAATAAGTTAACCAATGCAGTTTATAGAAAGTGACCATTGGTCTATGCATGAGCATGGCTTCTAATGTCGCCGTTCCAGACGCTAAGGCAATAATGTCACTCGCGTTCATGACCATACGACCAATTTTCGATTCGCTATCCGTATTTTCTAAAATATGAATTTTTGCTTTTAACTGCGGTGCTAATTGTTCAACCCCCTGCTCAATCTGCTGTTTGCGCGCATCATTAATTGCCGGAATTAAAAACTGAATATCTGGATATTTTGTATGCAAAATATTGGCTGCCCCCAATAGCATAGGAAGAAGTCTTTCTACTTCACCTTTGCGGCTACCAGGCAACAAAGCAATATGCTTTTGATTTTCATCAACACCCAATTCTTGTTTAGCAATTTGAATAGGGTTCTCAAGCGGTAATTGTTTAGCTAATGGATGGCCTACAAATGCCGCTGGAACTTCATATTGTTCATAAAAAACTTTTTCAAAAGGAAATAAGCAAAGTACTAAATCTATACTTTGTTTGATGCCATGTACTCGCCCTTGGCGCCATGCCCAAACTGATGGACTCACATATTGAACTGTTTTTATTGGAAGATTCTTTTCTTTGATACTTTTCGAAAGTCTGAGGTTAAAGTCTGGTGCATCAATACCAATAAAAATATCAACTGGATGCTGAGTCCATTGATTAATTAAGCCATCACGTACGGCGAATAGTTTTTTTAAGTCTTTTAATACCTCAACAATGCCCATCACAGACAGAGTTTCCATTGGGTAATAACTGTTAAAACCTTCCGCAATCATTTGAGGGCCACCGATTCCCTCAAATTCAGCATCGATTCCCTGCTCACGAAAACTACGCATGAGTTTTACGCCGAGCGTATCTCCAGAAACTTCTCCAACTACAATGCCTATTTTAAGTTTTCGGTTTGCCAAGGCGATTTACCCAAGAATTTGAAATAATGCATTCTAGCATAGAGGCTTATTAATCTTGAACTTGCCTAATCAATCCCAGCTAAACCTAGCCCTAGCACATCACTATCTAAAATTACATTCATACACTATCTTTTAATCTAAATTAACAATGTTGTTTGAATTGTAGCTTACATTTACAAACAATAAAATAAATGAGAATTATTTACATTATCTTTAATCTTATGAATATCCCACCTCGACCATTTAAGTTGTCTGTAATCGCCTGCGCGATTTGTTATGCCAACCTCACCTATGCCCAAGATGCACAGGTACAAGCTTTGCAAACGATTCAAGTCAAAGCATCAAATGCAGAGCAGTCTTCTGAACAGACCAAGGCATATAATGTTATAAACTCAAGTAGTGCAACCAAGCTTAATATTGAGGCGAAGGAAACACCCCAAACCATTAATGTCGTTACTCGTCAGCAAATTGAAGATTTTGGCCTTACCAGTACTCGTGATGTTTTAAGTAATACACCAGGTGTGACAGTAACTGGATTAGAAACAAACCGAACAACTTATACTGCTCGTGGTTTTGATATTTCAAATATTTTGGTTGACGGAATCGGTATCCCTCAAGTTGATAGCTATAATTATAATAATAGTGATGCAGATAGCTATTTCTATGATCGCATTGAAATTGTAAAAGGTGCTGATGCTCTAACAAATGCTCTAGGTGATCCTGGGGCTACAATTAACTATATCCGTAAACGCCCTACTAAAGAATTTCAAGCAAATGCTGGGGTGAGCTATGGTTCATGGGATACGCAGCGCTATGAAGCTGATATCTCAGGTTCTCTTACACAAGATGGGCGAGTACGAGGACGTCTCGTAGGTTATGAGAAAGTCGGAGATTCTTATCTAGACCGCTATTCAGAAGAAAAAAACGGTTTTCAAGGAATTTTAGAAGCTGACGTTACAGACACTACAAATATTTCAGCAGGATATTCAAAAACTCGTCAATACGCTAATGGTTCGCAATGGGGTGCACTACCCTTAGTTAACTCAAAAGGAGAACCATTAAATTATTCACGCAACTATAATTATGCACCATCATGGACATACTACGATTGGGAAATTGATAATTATTTTGCCAATATTGAACAAAATTTATGGGGAGACTGGAAGCTAAGGTTAGGTTATAACCTTAAAAAATCAGAGGTTAAAGATAAAATGCTTTATCTCAATGGTTCTCCTTCTGCTACAGACAATACATCTGGTATTTCACTATTACCAGAAATTTATAATCAAAAATTTAAAGAAACTACAGCAAATGCAGATATTCAAGGTACGTTTAATTTATTAGGGCAGCAACACGAAGCAAATATTGGTTATAACTGGTCAAAGTATAATGCTCAAAGTGTTTATTCGTATGGTAGTAGTTTAGGCGTTATTACTACAGACTTACCAAGCTGGACACCTGAAGAACCGACTTGGGGAGACTTTACCTATGCTGACCCAGAAGAAAGAGTAATGAAGTCTGTTTACGGTGCCACACGTCTTCATCTAGGTGAGGATCTGAAATTTATCTTAGGTGCTAACTATACTGAAATCGAAACTTTGGATTATAAAAAGAATAAAGTTTCCCCGTATGCGGGTATTACATATAACTTTACTCCTGAATACACAGGTTATATGAGTTATACCTCTATTTTTAGGCCACAAACGGTTATCGATCTTTCTACTAAACAAACCGCTGTACCAGTAGAGGGTGAAAGTTATGAAGTAGGTGTAAAAAGCTCTTGGTTAGATGGTGCTTTAACTGGAAATATCGCTATCTTTAGAACAGACGAAGATAACTTTGCACTAAACCCATTATGGGATCCGCTCTATAATAAATACTCGTCACCAATAGGAACGATTAGATCGCAAGGGGTTGAAGTTGGATTAACTGGAAAATTAACTGATAACTTAGATTTAGTTTTTGGTTTCTCAACATTTAGTCTAAAAAATATGGAATCAGGTGAAAGAGGTAGACCAAATATCCCAACTCAAACACTTAACGTTTTAGCTTCTTATACTGTTCCCCAAATTCCAAAATTGAAAGTTGGTGCAAGCATTAAATGGCAAGATGATATACATGACACCTCTTATTCAACTGTAAAACAAGATGCTTACGCATTGCTTAATGTTATGGCCAGCTATGATTTAAACGAACATGTAATGTTCCAAGTGAATGGCAATAATCTAACAAATGAAAAGTATTTGACAGGTTTATCTGGTGGTCAGGGTTACTATGGTGCCCCAGCCAACTATACAGTTGCTGTAAAGTTTAAATATTAATAGCGTAGCCAATCCCAATTTTGGGGTTGGCTTTCTTTTTATTTTTTTATGTGTCAGTAAATATGTCCAAAACTTTAAATCTTCCCATGTTATATCGCATAAAAGTTTTCTATCGATTCTTAGTTGTTTTCGGTATGGGTTATGCCTGTATGGTGTACTTAAGTCTTGGACTAACTGAAATTTTCCATTTGAACTTAGACAAACCAGAAGCTATCTATTTGGCGGCCTTTATTTCTATTTTGTTTTATGTATTTTTCGTGATTGTTGGTTTCTGCATCCAATCATTATTGCGACTGACCATTTTATCAATCGCATTATTTGCCCTTTTCTTTATTGTGACACGGACGGTAGGTTATGCATAAAGGTATACGTCAATCTATGGCATGGCTCCACTCGTGGACTGGTTTAATTTTTGGATGGCTCGTATTTGCTATTTTTTTAATGGGAAGTTTGTCTTATTACCGCCATGAAATTAATTTGTGGATGCAACCACCCCTTGCACAATTTGAAATAAAACAAGATGTGGCAATTAAAACAGCATATCAATACTTACAAAAACATGCTTCAGATGCTAAATCTTGGTATTTAACTGTTGCTACACCTGAAAGTCCGGTAAATACGATGTATTGGGAAAAACCAGATGGTAGTTATGGGAATGCAACCCTCGATGCAAACACTGGTCAAGAATTAAAACTTTCTGCGACTGAAGGCGGTGACTTTTTCTACCGTTTCCATTATCAACTTTTTGGTGTCCCGATATTAATTGGGCGGTTGGTCGTATCTTTAGCAGCTTTTATTATGTTGATTGCCTTAATCTCAGGCATCATTACTCATAAAAAAATCTTCACCGATTTTTTTACCTTGCGTACCTTTAAATCACAGCGCTCATGGTTAGATTTTCATAATGTTTCATCTGTTATTGCTCTACCCTTCTTTTTAACGGTCACTTTTACTGGCTTGGCTATTTTCTTCTATTTATATTTACCTTGGGGAATGCAAAAACTCTATCCAGAGAATCCATATCAATATTTCAATGATATACGTACAAAAACAGTCACAGAAAGTACAACACCGCATCCTGCACAGAATTTACCAGTTGAAAAGCTATTAGCTCAACTTAAACAGCGTTGGGGAAATCAAACTTTAGCAACTATGAGTGTTAAAAATCCAAATACGAATCAGGCTCAAATTACGTTTATTCAGCAAGAAGACCATTCTATTACCCGTAATCAAGCACAAATCACATTAGATGCTACAAATGCTAAAGTCTTGGGTGATACACGTAATCATAGTCCTATTGCCACTCTTTATGCGGGAGTATATGGCCTCCATATGGCAACTTTTGCTCAGCCTCTACTTCGCTTAGGATTGTTTTTCTCTGGCATTTTAGGCTGTGTAATGATTGCCTCTGGCTTGTTGCTTTGGAGTCTTAAACGCCAACTTCAAAGTAAAAATAGTCAGTTTCATTTCGGGTACTATTTAGTTGACCGTTTAAATGTTGCTACCTTTGTAGGTTTGCCTTGTGCAACTCTTGCTTATTTGTATGCGAATCGATTGTTTACTGTCACGGCCACCACTGTTAATTATGAAATTTATAGTTTCTTCTTCGTGTGGCTCATGAGCTTTATTATTGCGCTCATCACTAAAAAACAATATTTATGGCCAACTCAACTAGGTATTTTTATTCTGCTTAGTATTGCACTCCCTATCTTGAATATAAGTTATTTACTGAAAAATAATTATATTCAAAACTTTAGTGGTTATTGGGATTTTGCACGTATAGATATATTTTTCTGGTTATTTGCAGCTTTAGCCTTTTTTATATTTCTTAAAATTAAGCCTATTCAAAATAAAGCTTCAGATAAAATTCAAAAAAAGCTGAGTAAGTTAAATATTGAGGTGAATTCATGATGTTCTTTGTGTTTATCCTGACTTTACTAGGTATGTATTTACTATTCATATCGACTGAAAAATATAGATCACCGAAGTCGGCAGGCCATTTTAAATTATTTGCTCAAAAATATTATTCATTGTTGAGGATATTGGCCTTTTTACTATTTGCGTTGAGCGGGTTTATTCTCATCAAAAAATATGGTTTTTCAATTGGTTTTGTCAGCTGGTGGATCTTTGCAACACCCTTAACCTTTTTGCTGATACTTTGGCTTAATCCGCTCAAGCCATCAAAAACTTCCTCTAAGTCATCAATTTGAATAAAATTTCCTCAAGCTAAGCATGATTTTGATTGCTTAGCTTTTTTTTGCATAAGTAAATCATTATTCATGACAACTGTTTATCTCTAAAAGGAATAAGATATCTGCGTTTCGTGATAAGTGGCGATAAAGATGTCTGGTGCTTTTGAATTTATCTTGGCAGGTATGTTAGTTGGCTTCTGTGTAGGTATTACAGGAGTTGGTGGTGGATCATTAATGACACCAATTTTAATTGGTCTTTTTAGGATTGAACCGCATATCGCAATTGGTACTGATTTACTTTACGCCGCGATCTCTAAGTTCTGTGGATCGATGGTTCACGCAAAAAAACTTAATATCGTGTGGCCGATTGTTTTATGGTTAGCGGTCGGTAGTATTCCGGCATCTTTTGGTACTGCGTGGGTACTTGAGCATTATTTAAGTCAGTCAACTCATTATAAAGCTGTATTAACCATGGTATTAGGCTTTATGTTGACCTTAACTGGTGTTTCCATCATTTTCCGTACTCGGATTGAAAAGTTCTTTAATAAATTCCGAAATAAAGAGAATACTCAAACTGAAAATGAGCAATTATCTGTTCAAAATAAGCGTACCTATATTGTGATTATGGGTATTATTTTAGGTGTATTCGTAACACTATCATCAGTCGGCGCTGGTGCCTTTGGAATTATGGCACTTGTAATCATGTTCCCTAACTTACCAATGATTCGTATTATTGGTTCCGATGTCGTACACGCTGTACTCTTAACCCTAGTCGCAGGTCTTGGGCATATGAGTGCCGGTAATGTCGACTTTGTGCTGCTTATGTGGTTATTAGTAGGTTCAATTCCGGCAATTATTATTGGAACATTAATTAGCTCACGTATGCCGGAACGTTTAATCCGTAAAATTTTGGGTATTACACTATTTGCTCTTGGTGTTAACTTTATGGTCCACCCAGTCAAAGCCAAACCAAAAGCAGCTGTGGTACAACAACAAGCAGTAGTTGCTGAAAAAACAGGCAACTCGACCGAAAGATAGTAAAATCAATGGGATTTTTCCAAACTGAATTGCCATGAGATGTAGTATTTTCATAATTATTTCATGGTATATTCAGTACACAAAACAACCTTTAGTATGATCGAACCAGTGACAGCAATGACTACACATTCAAATTCCGTTTCCAAGCCAGATATCGACGACGTTAACATTAAAAGCATCCAAACTCTTGTAACACCAGCTGAGCTTAAATCAGAACTTCCGTTATCTGATGTTGCTTCACAAACTGTTCTAAAAGGCCGCGAAACTATTCGTAATATTTTAGATGGTTCAGATAAACGTTTATTTGTCGTTATTGGTCCTTGCTCTATTCATGATCCAAAAGCTGCTCACGAATATGCTGATCGCCTAAAAGCGCTAAGCGAAAAGGTTAAAGATACTTTATATCTGGTTATGCGTGTTTATTTTGAAAAACCACGTACCACAATTGGCTGGAAAGGCTTAATTAATGATCCGGATATGAATGACTCATTTAACATCGAAAAAGGTTTACGTATTGGCCGTAAACTTTTGCTTGAGTTAAATGAAAAAGGTTTACCTTGTGCAACTGAAGCACTTGATCCTAACTCTCCACAGTACTATCAAGACTTAATTTCTTGGTCTGCGATTGGTGCACGTACAACCGAAAGCCAAACTCACCGCGAAATGTCTTCTGGTCTATCATCACCAGTAGGTTTTAAAAATGGTACAGACGGCGGTTTAACTGTCGCAACCAATGCCATGCAGTCTGTTAAATATGGCCATAGTTTCTTAGGCTTAAATGAAGACGGTCAGGTTTCAATCATTAATACAAAAGGTAACCCTTACGCACATGTGGTATTGCGTGGTGGCAACGGTAAACCAAACTATGATGCTGGCTCTGTTGCAGAAGCAGAAAACGCTTTAGCGAAAGCAAAAGTGAGCAACAAAATTATGATTGATGCAAGCCACGCTAACTCGAATAAAGACCCTTACTTACAGCCGCTTGTTCTTAAAAACATTACTGAACAGATTTTAGATGGCAATAAGTCAATTGTAGGTATTATGGTCGAAAGTCATCTAAAAGGTGGTCGCCAAGATATTCCTGACAATCTTTGTGACCTTGAATATGGTAAATCAGTAACTGATGGTTGTATTGACTGGGAAACTACTGAAAAGACCTTGCTTGAAATGCATGAAGCTTTAAAAGAAGTTTTACCAAACCGCTAATTCATCTTTTTAAGATTGAAAATTAAGCCCTCATTTTTTTGAGGGCTTTTTTTTATTTTATTGAGGTGGAATTTAACATCAAACTAAATAAAAATAGCTTACGACAAAAGTAAACATTAGTACAGTTTCTCCTATTTCAATCGCTGCACCGACGGTATCCCCTGTAATACCGCCAATCCTTTTTATAAACACATGTCTTAAATAAACAAGACTGATTAAAAAACCAATGATGGCAATAAGCCCTTGCCACCCCCAATATAAAGCCAATAACAAAACTATCGTAGTTATTATCCATGAAGCAGTTTTGGGTAAATGGCCTGTCAAAGAACGGCCTAAGCCTTTTTCGCGGACATATGGTGTAGTTAAAAACATAATAGATGGCACCACACGCCCAAGGATAGGAATGCATATTAAAAATAAAGATTGATGCTGTTCAATCAACACATAAACTAGTGCAAATTTGAGCAAACATATGATAACTAAGCTGAGAACTCCAATTGGACCACAACTTGGATCCTTCATGATTTGTAAAGTACGTAGTTTATCTCCAAAACCGCCTACCCACGCATCGGCAGTATCTGCTAACCCATCTAAATGCAATCCACCTGTCAGCCAGATCCATAAAGCGAGTACGATTGCCGCAAGTAAAAGAGCGGGTAATTTAACAAAAATACAGGTAACAAGAAAAAGTATGCCCCCAATAATCAGACCAACTAGAGGATAAAACAGAATAGCTCGACCATTTTGTTGCGCCGTTGGTATTGTTTTTAGCTCAATAGGCAGAACAGTTAAAAATTGCAATGCTATCCAAAAAGGTGTCATATCCAAGTCTCTAACTGGTCTATATTTAAAAACAAATTGAATTATGAAGAAATAAAAATGGGAATAGCAATCCCTATTCCCATTAAAGACTTCAAAAACTGAAAATCTATTGCATTTGATAGCACTGTTTCAATTTGATGTAGTCATAGTAAAAACTGGTTGGTGTATAACGTGCATAATTACATGCAGGTTTAAATAAAGTTTCTTTTTCGTTATAAAGCATTTTTACCAAAGTAGAGCCTTGGTTATTTTGGTAAATATCCCACTGTACATTTGCCGCCATAGGTGAAACTACTTCACCACGCCATGCACTTGTCGAGTAATTATAAGTCTGGCGTAGTGGTAACGGCTGCATCATATTATGCAAATCTAAGCTAGTTGCCAGAGGAATAATAATTTCAGCATGGGCAAACCGTAAAACTGCTTTATAAGGTTGGGCTTTATTCACAACAGCATCAACTTGTTGGAACAGGTCTTGTTTAAGTCCTTGGGCGATTTCACTGGTGACTTGATTTGATTCTGTAAAGCTTGGGCCTTTTTCGTAAAAATCATTGGCATCATTAAATTCAGCATAAAATTTTGCGGCTTCCAAAGGCATATATTTATCAAAATCAATACCTTTTAACTCATCTTTCATACCACCAAAAATTGAATAGAGTTCATAAATATAAGCCGCTGCATCAACTGCGCTGGCAATTGTATTTTTCCCCTTACCTTTTTCTGTAATTTGCTCACCTTTAGGCGAAGTTACTGTAAAGGATCCGGTATTGCTAAAGCTATAACCAGTGGTACCGAGCTTTTTAATGAAGTCAGCTTTAAAAATCGGGCTGAGTACCAGTTGGGCAGTTTTTTCAGCCTGAGTATTATTAGATAACTCATCTAACTTTTGAGCTAAATCTTTATTATTTTCTTCAAAATCTTGATAGGCCTGACTAGCATCATAAATTTTTTGTTGGCTAGCACTCAGTGGTTGAGCTAAGTCTTCGTCTGCATTCAAGCTATGAAAATAAAGTTTAAAACGATCAACGCCACCATCTTCAATACTTGGCACGCTTTCACTCGATAAATTGGTATAAGACAATGGAACAATTTTATCTTTCAGTTGGGGTTGTTGTTTAATGAGTTCAGCAGTGAAAAATTTAGCACTATCTACCGCACGGTCTACTCCAGAACTTTGTACTAATATAGATGCCTGTGAATTTATAAGAGTTGGTAAGCGCTGTAATAAGCGATCGGCAATACCGCGGTGTTCTAAAATACCAGTCATGGTCTCATTTCCATAACCGTACTGACGGATCCCTTCAACACCATAACCTAACAAAATATTCGCTTTCATCATTGCTTCTAAATCAGCACCTAATTGCTCACCTAGTGGCGTTAAAGCATTTTCAGCTTTCGCCTGTTTCCATAAATTATAAAGTGCTAAATCATATTTCAGACTTGATAAACCTCTCGAACCGTGACGTGCCACTAACTCTGTAAAAACTGGCTGGAACCCAGTCGGCGCTTGTTCATAGCTTTTTAAGTCTTGTTGAGGTTGGTAAGGCGTTTTCGTTTGATAATATTTTGATGGGTTTGTAGATGGTGCAGTTTGAGCTTCTTGATCATCATTGTTATTACAAGCCGCGAGCAATAATGATGCTGCAAGCACAGTTGTTTTAAATAAAATATTCATAAGCCAGATGTGTGATTAATAAGAAATGCCAATAGCTTAGATACTAGCAATGACAGTTCTATTACACAGGCTAAAATAACATTTTAAAAATAATAACTTACAAGTGTATAAAAATATAAAACTACTATCTTAACTTAAAAGTTAATTGACCATCTGTTTCAGAAAATTCGAGTGAATATAATTTTCCAAGCTCTGCCGGCATTTTAAGTAAGTCATCTAGAGGCTGTTGTCTGGCTAAACAAGCCAATAGCTTAATCACACCGCCATGAGTAACAACTAAAGCATGCTGTAAGTTTTGCTTTTGCATATGCTCCAGCAAATCTTGAAAGCCTTTAAGAACCCTTGTTTGAAACTGGTCTAATGTTTCTGCGCGAGGTGGACAATATTGACTTGGTTTTTGCCAAAAGTTTGCCAGTAATTCGGGTGAAGTTTCATAAATTTGCTGAGTTGAGATGCCTTCCCATTCACCAAAATACATTTCTTTTAAGTCATGATTTACAAGTAAGGGGAGTTCTGCTGTTTTGGCCAGTTGCTCGGCAAAACAAACACATCTTTTTAATGATGAACTTACAATGACATCCCATGGCTGATTTGAAACTTGCTCAATGGTTGCCTGCATTTGCTGCCAACCTTTTGCTGTTAACTCATCATCTAAATGGCCACGTAAGGTATGGCTATACTGGCTTTCTCCATGTCTGAGCAAATCAATCCTAAATTTAGCCAATTTTATTTCCGCTTACAGCCGCTTGAGCGAAGGTAGCCATTTGGTTATGTAAAGCACAAGCCATTTTAACCAATGCCAAAGCAGCGCCAGCACCACTACCTTCCCCCAAACGCAAATTCATTTTTAAAATTGGGTCAGCATTGAGTTCTTGTAAAATACGGCGATGTCCATATTCAGCCGATTGATGACCAAACAACATCCAATCACGCACTTGAGGATTCATCCGCACAGCACATAAAGCGGCTACAGAACTAATAAAACCGTCTACAATCACAGGTAAACCCACTTGCGCACAGCGGATATAAGCACCTGTAATTGCCGCAATTTCCAAACCACCTACAGCACATAGTGTTTTGAAGACATCACCAATGACATGTTTATGATGAAGTTCAATTGCTTTTTCAATTACTTCAATTTTATGTCTTAACTGATCAGCACCAATTCCTGTACCTACTCCAGTCAATTGCTCGGCAGTATCATTTAATAAAAGGCATGCTAAAGCAGAGGCAGAACAGGTATTTCCAATCCCCATTTCACCCGCAATATAAATATCTGCTCCATTCGCTTTAGCAGTATCTACACTTTTTTTCCCTAACTCTAAGGCAGCACGGCACTCGTCAGCATTCATTGCAGCTTGTTTGGCAAAATTTGCTGTGCCGGCACGAATACAATGACGTTCAACACCTGCATATTCGTATGCTTCGCCTGCTGTACCGCAGTCAATCACTTGCAAATGAGCTTGATGATATTTGGCAATGACACTAATTGCCGCACCGCCAGTTGTGAAGTTTTGCAACATTTGACGAGTAATAGCTTGAGGATATGCAGAGATATTTTCTTCAACTACGCCATGATCACCTGCAAAAATTGTAATCCATGGATGGTTAACTTGTGGATGCGTATTTGACTGTAAACTGGCAAGTATGATTGCAATCTGCTCTAGATCCCCTAAAGCACCTGTAGGTTTGGTAAGTTGGAGTTGATGTTGCTCAGCTTGTTGTTTTGTATCTAAATTAGGTTGCTGCACAGATTGTAACCACCAGTTCATTTTTATTTCTCACCTTTTAAAATCATTGGAAAACCAGCCACACAAAACACAACCTTATTTGCAATTTGCCCTAGAGCTTGATGTAGTCTGCCTGCTTCATCGACAAACCGACGACTGATCTCACCGAGTGGCACAACGCCTAACCCCGTTTCATTACTTACTAAAATAATTTCTGACTCGAGTGTGGGTAAAACTTTTAACAGCTGCTCACACTCAAATTGTTGAATGTTTTGATCTTCTAAAAGTAACAAATTGGTTAGCCAAAGTGTTAAACAATCCACCAGAATAATTTGGTTAGGTCGATCAATTTCTTGCAGAGTTTTTGCTAAAAATAATGGTTCTTCAACCAAAGACCAGTGAGCAGGACGCTGATTTTGATGATGGACGATTCGGCTTTGCATTTCTGGATCAAGCGCTTGCGCCGTAGCCACATAAGTGACAGCTAATTGCATAGATATGGCCGTTTGTTCAGCCAATCGGCTTTTGCCAGAACGGGCACCACCTAAAATCAATTGCAACATGAATCACCTAAAAACAAATGCTGATACGGATACAGCTGACCTTGTAAAATTTGAGCTTGATAATAGCCAAAGCTTAAATGCTCAACTTTAAGATCAAATTCAGCCTGTGTGTATTGTACAGGTAATTGAGAAATTTTTTGTAAAATCAAATTACTACTATAGTCTTTCTTATACAAACCCAATGTAATGTGCGGGCAATAATCTAAAGCGGCAATTTCATTAGAAACTATACCTAATTTTTGCCGTATGAGAGATAAGTTATTTTCGGTGTCTTGGACTTCTACAAATAAAGCACTACTAAAGCTATCAACTGAACCAATTTTTAATTGAAATGGTGCAATATCTTCTTTTCTTAAAATTTCCCTTTGCTGCACAAAGCCACTAAAACAAAAGTCATCATCATGAACTTTATTTTCATGGGTCAAGAATCCACATATAAACAGCGTGACATGATATTGACGGTGATTAGGTTCTACTAGATATTCTGAAAAATGCGCACGCAATTGATCTAGATAATGAACTAATTTCTGATCATTAATTTCTAGATACCACAATGCGTAATTTTGACGCCCAAGGTGCCATTCGGGATAATCCCGTATAGGTGTTGGCACCATGAGTGTGGAGGGTTTTAACAGCACAGTTTTAATTCAAAATTATTCAAATTTTGTATTAAAACATGTTTGTCTTTCAATTGTTGAGGTTAATTCAATAAGCAAACTCAAACATATTGATTTGATGTAGTTTTGGTATTGTTCAGCTTAATGTCCAAAGGTTGTTTACCTTGTTCAGAAAACAAATATTGGATAAGTTGAACCAATTCAGCTTCAAACTGTCTTCTTTGAGTTGTACTCAAGTCTAGGTTCTGAATTTGCTGCTGCAGATGTTCAACAGCTTTAGTCTCTTCAATTTCTAAAAATTGAATCGCATAGGCATAACCTAAAGCAGCACCTTTTACTAAGTTTTTATAAGACAAATCATGACGAATATTCACAGCAATTGATGCCATGACACGCTCATTATGATTGAGTTTGCGTAGTGGATCTCTAGCTACGCGTTGACAAGGATCTTTAAATGCATATTCACATGAGTTTAGAAAACTTTGTGACATTCGATCCAAATCTTTTGCATAGTTAGGTAATACAATTGCAAGTCCCTGCTTCACTTCTGCAATTAAGTTCTCTGCAAATGCTTTAACTAAATGATCACCCATGGCAATACCAATAGATTCATAACCCATTAAAGATGCATACCAAGCAAGCATCGCATGTACACCATTCCATAAACGATTTTTAATGAGTTGAATGTCAGTAATTTGGTCAACCAATACCACCTGACGCAACTTTTCAAGTAAAGGACTGCCTTTCTCTACATAGATTGGCATATCAGTTTCACTATGGAACAAGATTAAATCCATGCTTTGTAAGATATGTCCCGGCTGGAAATTACGGCGCATGTTATCAACATAGATAGAAGCCTGATTTAGTTGATCTGGAGTTAGTTTATTACAGTCTTCAATTTCGATTTGGTCTTCTTGCTCCACATCTTCTAAATGCTGTTCAAGAAAATTATGCTTAATACGAAGTTGACGATATAAATTCTGATTAGAAAGTTTTGAAACCATACGGTTTACAACGGTGTCGCAAAAGTAATGCTCTTTTAAAATATGCTCGGTTACATCTTCATCGTTGGTTAACTCTAGTAGAGCTTCTTTAAGATGCTTCATAACCAAATATTTCGCACCAACCTTATTTAAAATAATTAGAAAGGTTAAAGGTTCTATACATGTTTCAAGTTGCGAATTAAAACGCGCATATAACCCTTTTGCAATTATCTTTGATTCAGGTTCGATCGCTTGCTCAGGCAAACATAATGCAATCAAACTTGAATGAGTATACATCTCTAACATTTGTTGTTCATTGTCAGAATCAACAATGGTCATATTTTCAATACGTTCATCATAAGAAAATTGCCCATAGCGAATACTATAGGTTCCAAACGCATTTACAGCTTCTCGGAAAAGACTATTTCGTGTTGACGCAATTATACGTTTTGGTTTCGTATAACCATCCCAATGCGACAAGATCTGCGCTATATAACCACCGCCAATAGCACCGAAACCATGTATTCCAACAGTAAGCTGATTCAGACTTTGCGGAAAAGGTTCCTGTATCTCTGGCATATCCATAACGGGAATAAATTGGTCAAGGTCGGTTAAAAAGTCATACATCTGGTCATAATAAAAATGCGCTTTTTCCAGCATTTCATCATTGGGTTCTTTAATATCTTTTAATAAAATCGTTAAACCTTTCGATGTGTGGGCTGAAGTTAAACCATTTTCCGAATCTTCAAACATTAAACATTGGTTAGCGTCTAAATGAAGTTGACTAGCCGTTTTTAAAAAGATTTCTGGATGTGGCTTCCCTTGTTCTACTTCATCCCCACAAGTAATGACATCAAAAAATTTATAAACATTTGCATTAATTAAATATTCTTCGGCAATTGCTCTACGGCTTGAAGTAGCCACAGCCATTCTTAAACCAGATTTTCTTAAACGCTCTAGAACTTGAACCAAACCTTTTTTAATAGGTACGCCGTGTTTTCGAATATGTTCTAGTTCCATCTCATCGGCACGTTTTCGAATTTCCTTATATGGAACATCTACTCCGTATAAACGTTGTGCAAGCTTTTCCGCTGTAGTCGCACTTAACCCCAAACATTGCATTAAATATTCGTGTGAAACCTCCTGCCCAATGAGTTCTTGAGATGCCTGTTGCAATGTTTGAAACCGCAACCGTTCAGTATCAAACATTGTCCCATCCATATCGAAGATAGCTCCATGAACAGGTTTTCCATGAAAAATAAGCACGTTTTTACCTCTTTTTTGATCATGTTTTATTCAGGGTATACAAAAAATTGCTAAAAAAGGCAGGATGATAATAAATGAAACATTAGTGGTTATTTTTTAATCAAAAATATAAGCAATCTGTTACTGAGAAGAGTTAAACACTCAAAAAGGTTGAACAATATAGATAATTCTGAAACTGAGTTTAAACACAAAAGTAGCAAGCCTTCCTCGCTTACTACTTTTGCTTCTTCTTTTTATGCGCTGATCATGTTTATTTTTCTTAGGTCCATTTACTGCTAAACAAACCTGCATTGTTTTTATTATGTCTTGCAGGTCTACCCATACCAGAAATTAACTCGCTTTTTGCTGTAATTTTTGTTGCGATGCCTGGTATAACTCAAAAAATCTGTCATAGAACTTTTCACGGAAACAGTAATACAACATTGCCGTTTTTTCCGGCATTGGAATTAAGCCCTGCTCTTCATAGCACATGTCTTCTACTACAGCCGCATAAGGCTTCACTGTATGATCTGGCTCTCCTACAATTCTATTTGTTGGGGAATTTTCAAAAATATAGAAATTCAATAAACGAATTGTTGGGCGCAAAAAGCCTTGACCAAAAGCAGATTTCTCCCCAAATAGTAAATGCCAACCTAAATCATTGTCTTCACCTTTATAATAACGAGCTAGGCGATCACGCTTCCCTTCATAAATTTCGGCATACCCCACGTCTTGACCATTGATTCCTACAATCATTAAACGTTGATGATCATCAGCTAGCATTTTTTCAAAATAAACTTTGAGTTCTATTTCGCTTTTATTTAATTGCCACTGAGGAATAACGTGTGGCTCATGCATCCAGCGGTGTAATAGTGGTATATCTTGAGGATACTGAACCTGACGTAATGAGTAGCTAACATCATTTTCAATATATTCAAAATAATCTGGGAGCTTTTGTGAAAGCGTAAGCATTATAACGGTCCTTGCTATGACATAACCTATAATTGATAATGATAATCATTTTTATTTAAGATGCAAGCTTATTTTTACTATTTTTTTTATTGCATAAATCATGGACAAAAAATTCAGCTTTCCCCCTACTAATATTTAAGGTACCCACTCAACAATCGAGAAAATAATTGCAACGACGATTACCATTAACCAAATAGGAATAAAATATTTTCTAAAAAAATAAAAAACAATAATTTGCAAAAAGAAAGCGGTTGTGATTATGGCAAAAAACCATGATAAGACTCCTACTGAGCTTCCTTCAAAGGAGCAATTCCAAAACAATGAACTAAGCAAAAATAATATGGTTGTTCCATATAAAACACGTCTAGATGTGCTTGTAAGCCAGCTATATTGAAGCTTTTTCTGACCAAATTGGCTGAGCATACATGCTTGCATTATGGCAGCAATAGCCCAAAATAATGATGCAAAGCTCATTTAGCCTCTCCTAACGTAATAAATTTGGTTTGGTAGAAGCGTAATACTACTAAATAGAATAGCCCGAGCAGTATGAGCGCCAGATCGATACCAGCAAGAGACCAATGCACAGACTTTAGACTATTTAATAAAGAGGCTTCTGGTACCAGAACGACACTAATAACAGGAATAAGCAATAAAACAGCAGCCGTAATATATAGCATGATGATTATTCCCTTCCTTATTGAGCAGCTAAAGCTAATCAATAAGCTTAATAGCCATGCTATATAAAATGCAGAAACCTCGTATAGTTCCCTCGGCTCAAATGAAGCAGGTATAATCCGACCAACCATTAAATAAAAGGCTGAGGCAAAAGGCAGCCCTAAGAAAGTAAAAAAGTTCAAATGCTGTACTAATCTATATCCAAATTTCTTTTGTTCTTTGATGCGCTTTTTTTGCCATAGTAATGCGCCTGCAACCAACATGACACATCCGATTATTCCTAAACAAGCAAAAATAAAACGCATCCAGATAGAAGCAAAGTAACCTAAATGAATCCCATAACTTGATGAACCTAATTGTGCTATTGCACTTAAATTTCGTGGCTGATTGAGTCGTTCAGCCGTATTTGTTGCAAAAATATATTGAGGAGTATTTAAGGTAATAATATTTTTATAGTTATAGTCAAATGTAATCATGCCATCGGCTGTATTAGGCTTTTGAACTTCAAATTTATCTAAAATAGCTCCAGATTCTGTTCGCTTAGGCATTTGTGCCATGAATTGATTAAAAGGTTGCATCGCTTCTGTTAAGGAAGGTTCTCGAGGTTTTGCCACCTCGGTAAACTGCATTTCATTATAGAACTTAGATATACCAGCTTTACCATATTGTTCCGATAATCCCCACGGTAAAACTAGATAAAATAAAATCAACAATCCAGTAAAGGCCATCACCAAATAAAAAGGAAAAGTGATAACTCCTGTTATGTGATGAAGATCTAATAAAGAACGCTGTCCTTTAAAAGCCCTAAAGGTAAAAAACTCTTTAATAATTTTCTTATGTGTAATCACACCTGTGATTAAACTAATTAATAGAATTAAGGCAACAACTGCTACAACTAAGCTACCGAACGTGCTTGGCAAAGGATAAAGCGTGTAATGTAGTTTGAAAAAGAAATCTCCACCCAAAGTCTTCCGTACAGGTTCTAATAGCTCTCCGGTATTAGGGTTTTGTAACTCTTGATGTTTCCCCTCTTTATCCTGCCATTGAAGTAGGTTCACAGGCATCCGCTCATTGGCTACTGTGACTCGCCATCTTTTGGCATTTGGTGCATGTTGGTTGAGATAGTTAAACGCAGTTTGCGCAGAATGTTGTGCAGAAGGGACTGTTTGAATATGGCTGATTGCTTCTGGCTGTGCCCAAACATTAATTTCCGTCCGAAAATAAGCAATAGAGCCCGTAAAAAAAATGAAAAAGATAACCCAAAGAACAATAATTCCAAACCAACTGTGTAGTATTGCCTGAATTTGACGAAAATTCATTTAAGCCACTCCCCATTTAGCTAATAGCCAATAGCTCACTAATAACACTACGCCTAAGCTATTGATCATCCAAAACCATAGTTTTGATAAAATGGAACTCGTAAAGACAATATAAAAAATAAAAAAGATAAAACTGATAAATACCGAAAAATAAACATTCTCTGCTTTAGCAAAAGGTAACCATTTGGCCAAAACAAGGCTGAGCCATGAACTGTAGCAATAAGCGGCTAAACAGATAAAAAAGATCCTGCTATAGGTAAAATTAAAATTTTCTTGTTTTTTTAGATGACTCATTTAAATGGCCTTAAAAATTTAAATATGCCAGATTTGATTGAAAGAAATACCTGCTCTATACAGGCATCTCTTTCGTTAGTTGCATTAATAGTTAAAAGTATAACTTAAACCATAAGTACGGCCTTCTGCAGGGATTGCTAACAACGGATTAGCATTAGAGACGGCTGCTTGCTGAGCAAATACTGTTCGATACTGACGGTTCCACACATTATAAACACCAAAATCTACACGACCTTTCCAAGCCGGGAAATGTGCTAATACATCCATAGTGGTATAACCTTTGATTTGCGCAGCACTATTCGCATCATTCTTTACAGCGTTTTGGAAAGCTTCATCTTGAGTTGTTGCAAATGCGGCTAATTCACGGTCATCTTTATAAGCTTTATTTGTTCCTTTAATAGCTTGCATCTGAACACGAACACCATACCCTTCATTATTATCCCATTCAGCAAAAAGGGTTCCTTTCACTGGAGCAACCGTAAATGAGTTTAATTCATGCCATTTATTCGCCACGTCTTTATACTGACCACGGGTATATCCTAAAGTGCCACCGACCTTATAATTTTCCATAAATGGATAACTAATAGTTGCTTCCGCCCCGTATACTCTTTGATCTGTATCTACAACCTTTGCTGCACGATTGTTGAATTGGACAGTTTTATCCGAAGTATTGTAAAAACCAGTCAATCCCAGATTTAAGCCATCATCCTGATTCAAACGCCAACCTAGTTCATAACTATTTACTGTAATTGGCTGTAGATTTGCTGTTGAAACGGTATAAGTAGAAACATCGCGCAACATACGTTGTACGTCAGGGAAACTAAAGCCCTGAGAGAAATTAGCATATACCTGTTGTGCATCTGTAAGTTTATAAACTGCACCTAAATTAAATAACGGCTTATCATCATGTGTTGATCCTGCCGGAACCATTGTTGTCTCTCGGCTAGGAATATAAGCATCGGTATCCGCTTGAATATATTGGTAACGAATACCTGCTTGCAAGTTCAATTTATCCGTAACTGCATAATCGCTTTGAACAAATGCTCCAATATTTTGAATTTCAGTGTTTGGTCCATAACCTTTACGTTGGCCTGTTGGCGTATACACTAAATAAGGATATTGAGTTGCCAAAATATCAACAAATTGCTTATCTTTTTCCCAATCATAATCAAGGCCATAGGTTATTTTCATATCCCGATTGGCAATATTAAGATCGGTTTGCATAGTTGAACGTAATCCAGCTACTTCAATTTCTGATTGAGACTGGTTTACAGAAGTCACGGATTTATTTGATAGGCCATATGGGAAGAAACGTGATTTTTCATTTCTATAATATGCTTCAACATTTAGTATTTGGCCTAAAAAGTCTTGATTTTGATACTGTGAATTAACAGCATAACGCTCGGTAAATAATGGATTACTAAGCTTTAAACCTTTAATTGCCTTATAAGTTGGCGTTGTAGCATCATTACTCTTAGAGGTTGTCGGTAAATAAGAGTAATCCGGTCCGTAGTCAGTATCCTGCTTATCTTTATAGTACTGGGCACCAAAGCTCAATGTCTGAGTATCATTTAAATTGAAATTTAAACGCCCATTTACATCGATAGTATCAGTATCCATCGTACTACCTTGCCAAGGGCTTAAGGAAATTCTATCGCCATTTCCATCAAATTGAGACCCTCTACTTGTAAAATTAGCTCCTAAGAAACCATCCATATTGCCTTTATTAAATGAGACAGATTGTCCGACTTCATAAGCTAAGCCGTCACTACGGAATGTATCTGAAGATGTAATGCCTACTTTTGTTTCAAAGCTAAGTGGTTTAGATGTATCTGCTCTTTTAGTAATAATATTAATAATACCGCCAGTAGCACCTGACCCATAAATACTAGTCGCACCTGAAATTACTTCAATGCGTTCAATCATACCAGGACTAATACTATTTAATTGACGAGAAACATCGCGAGAACCTGTTTGTGAAACGCCATCGATCATGACTAATACGTTTCGTCCACGCATTGTCTGGCCATAATTACTTGTTGTTCCACTACTTGATGCAAGAGATGGTACAAGTTGAGCAAGAATATCAGCAACTTTACGACCCGCCGTAGCTTGCTGGATAATTTGTTTCTGATCAATAGATTGAACTGTACCCGCAATCTCTGCAATATTTTTTGGTGTACGAGTCGCAGTTACTACAATCTTTTGCAATTGGGTTACTGGTTTTTGTGTTGCATTTTCACTTACCTCAGCCGTTTGAGTTACGGTTTCTGCATAAGCCTGCTGTGCAAAAATAGCCGATATGGCAAGACAACAAGGTGTCATCTTAAAAAGTACTTGTTTTGAACGTATGTGATTACGTGATTTAACCCCAATCTTATTGTTTACATTCATTTTTTCCATTTCTCCCTAGCCCAAATGTTACTCAACGATTTTTCAAGAGGCACGACATCATACTAAATACGAACATTAATGAGAATGATTTTTATTAAAAATAATAGTCATCTATCTTATTTTTTAAAAAGAATTCATTTTTCTTATTTTGTTCATTTTGCTCAAGCATTTGAAATTCATCTAAATATTGCTGTGCCACATCCATTTTTATTATAAATATTCCATCTGCATCCCCTACAATCAGATCTCCAGTTTGTACAATGGTATGATTAATATGAATCTTGGCATCTATTTCAATGAGACTTTCCCCTTCATTGCGAGTGGTTAAACAACTGGTTGTATGAGCAAATATAGGAAGTTTGAGTTTAAGTAAAGCCTGCCGATCTGTAATAGCACCTAAGACCACAACCCCAGCCAGACCACAGTGTATAGCAGCTACGCTCCTTTGCTCTCCCCAGCAAGCACGTTGTAGATCATATCTTGCATCAATAACGAGAACTTCATTTGGTTGACAACTCATCAAGACTTGTCTTAAACCACTCGCATTGATCGATTCAATCCGAACTGTACGTACAATCCCCACCACCTTATCTTCAGGTCTTAAGGGGAATACCTGAGGAATATATCCCTGATCAAGTACATGACCAATAGTAGAGGTTGCTATTTCTTTATATGCTGTAACAAGTGCTTTATAAGTATCAATTTGATTCATCTTTAAATTTTCCGATTTCTTTTAAACGTAAGGGACAATTACGGCATAAGGTCTGCTCAGCCTCTTCGAGCTGAAAATAAAAACAGCATTTTTGTCTCATAAAAGTATTAAATTCTGGATGCCATCCATTCCATAAACGCACAAATGGATTTTCAGTTAAATAAAAACTTTCGGCAGCTTTTGACTTAAAGAATTGTTTTTGCTGTTCTAACCGAGACTGTATATCCGGATTTAGATTTTGATTTGTAAAAGAATGATAAAACTGTACTACTCGAACAGCTACATTTTCCCAGAGTAATACATAAGGTACGCGACCTATTTTCGCTAACTGCTTAAATAGCACATTCAGTTGTTCTATCAAGTCATTAAACTCTTGCAAATGTATAATCTGAAAAGAATAAAAACTTGTTTGGTTTAACTGTAAAGTCCTATCCCAATACCATTGTTCCGGCAAGTCTATAACTAATGCTGAACTATCCCATTTTACAAATGGCAAAACAGCCACATGGCAATATAAAAAAGGTAAGATCCAACTTGTACACCAATATTTGACAAATAATGAGGTCGCACAAGTTAGATTTTTAGCATGAATACGTGTTGCAAAATCCTGTAACACCTGTCGACATACATCATCATTCAACAGACAATCTAAGGTTGTTGAACTTTCAGGTAGTATTTGAACATTTAATTTCAGACGCTGTTGCAATATAGGCAGAGTTGCACACTTCTCTGCCTGTATTTTAAAAGACGTATTCATCGTCAGATATCACTAACAATTTAAGGCATACCAAAGTGGGTTTCGGGTTTTCCCAATTCCCGATGGCATACTACCAATCCGTGTATCTTGTTCTAGCAAAGGTCGAAGTAACTGCTTATATGGCCATTCAGGCACTTCAAATAGTAAATGTTGGAGCTGGGCCAAAATCTCTGGCTGGAAGTTTAGATTTTGAATAACTTGCTGTAACGCATGAGCAAGTACAGACCATAGATTCTTAACTTCAATTTGATAATGACTAGCTAAATTATCAACAATACACCCTAGATTAACCTGAATACCTAAAGTTTGAATATAAAATAACAGAGCCTCTACCGATTCATGATAAAGCGTATTTTTAAAATCATGTGGACTCAAATAATTAGGATCTTTTAATCCGTTTTGCTCTACCCAAGGTAAATAAATACGTAATGAATCATGATCACGGAACATCAATCCATCAAATTCGCCATTTTTCAACACAAGACATATGTTTTGCCCATGAATTTCACCCATAAGCCCTAAGCGGAATAATCGCAAATTTACATCAAAGAAACATGTACACAGTTTCTCAAACTCGATAAGTATCTGCTTGGAATTTATGTCCTTGTGTTGAAGCTGCAAAATATAATCAAAAATGGCAGGCTGATCCATAATTGTATGTCCAAGACTTGCCATTGGTATAAGTTGATAAGGTTCTTGCAATAATTCAGCTGGAATATGACGGCGCTGAGCTGCCAAATGGGTAGGTTTCTCTACAAATAACCACTCATTGTCTGCTGTCCGGTCATTTTGCTTCTCGGGTAAGTATGACCACCATTGTGTTTCTTCACAAAGCCATAATTTTTGTTTTAAGACAGCATCTTTTGCCTTGGCTTGCTGTAATAATTTCTGATTTTTTTCACCATTAATCATTTTCACAATAGGCAAAAATCTTAATGAACCAAGAGCCTTAATTCCTATCGGTAATTTTAGACTTTCTTCTAAAACATTTTTTGATAAGAGGCTACGCATAGACGCACTGGCATACATTCCTTTAGAGATAAAATTCAAAGGATGACAAATGCCTTCGGCAATATCATCCGCATAGAATTTGGGAAATAAATGCTCAAATTGCCAAGGATGAATTGGCATTGCAATGTGGGTTTCATTTAACCCACGTTGAAACATTTCCTGTTTTAATTGATATCGCTCAGAACGAGGAATAAAAATTTCGCTTGGCTGTTGTTTGAAAATATTTTCTACCCCTTCACCAAACATCATTTTATCTTTATGTACAGCCACCCAATGAATAGATAATTCTTGAGCGAATTCCGGACAATATTGCATATACTCTTGCTGACTGAGACCTTCTTTTAATTTGGCTAAAGGATGATATGGGCGGTCCCGATAACCTGCATATTGTTCTAAAATGCGGAATCTATGTGCCAAGCTTTGATTCAATAAATCATGTGCATTTACCCGATGCTGTTGTAATAAATGATATTGCTTTAAACATTTTTGCAGCTGCTCATAAAAGGCTTGAACTTTATCAGCACTACAATGATTAAAAAGACCTATCGCTTGAATAAACTCAAAAAGTTCTATTATCCCAATCACATTGATCTGAACATGATCATTTGTGCGTTCCAATAGAAAAACTTCTGTTTCATTAGCAAACTTCCAGGCTTGAGTAATACCTTTTTGTACCGTAAACATGACCAAGCCTTGCCGATTCTCTTCGTGTAATAGCACAAAAGAAAATTGTTCAGACGTGTTTTTAAATACTTCTTGAAGATTTTTGCCATGTTGATTTAGCGCAGTTTGGGCAGTCGCAAAATCAAAAATAAACTGTTCAGGAATAATCGTTTCAACCAGTAGGCTATTGATAAAATCCTGTAAGATTCCTTGGTTCATTACTTGATAAACGGGCTGAAGTGCATTCATAGATAAATCTCACTTCACCTGCAATTTAAAAGGAGCTAACGGGTTATCGACAAATTTAATTTGTATACTACGATCGCCAAATAAACGCCGTTTAGTTAATGACTCAATGCGCAATTTTTCGGCAAAAACATCAAATAATTGGTAACGTGAAGCATGCTCTGGATGTTGCTGTTGGTAATTTTGGATGACTTCCGCAGCCCATTGCCAGAATTTTTTTTCTGGAAGATCAAAGTTTTGATTTAAAAATATTGCAATATCGGTTAAAGCCACAAAAAACAGACAGGCACAGCTAAAATCACGAATACCATTTAAATCATCTGTCAAAATAAATGACATACTGTTGGTTTTTGCATGCTCAGGCGGCAACTGATCGAGTTCAGGAGCCAATTCAGGGTGTGCTAAATGTGCTGGACTATAGCGCACACCATCATGGAAGTCCTTTAAAAGAACTCGCGTTGGCCAACCTTGTTTATGTACAAGAATAATATTTTGGCCATGTGATTCAGTTGCAATTCCCTCCGCAAAAAGTAAATGAATCAAAGGAGTAATCACAACTTTCAAAAGTTGACGTGTCCATGATTCAACACTATATTGCTGTAACCATGGTGCAATTAATGCTTGCCCATCTTTTTGGATATGACTCACGCCATTTAACGGTATTGCATCTTCACCTTCACGTAAATATTGATGCACACTCTCACGCCATAGACATCCAATTGTGCCATAGGCCTGTTGAGCATGTGATTTTGGCAATTTAGTAAAATCCACGCTTAAACCATACACTTCACGTAATACAGCAAAATCAAGCTCTTGGGCGGTTTTGCTCTGTTTAATTAAGCGTTGCAACCAGTCTGTAATAATTGGCCCATTCATTACTGTATGTTTAGCCAGAACACGTGAGCTTGATGTATTAGTTAGACTCATCGACAGTTTGATATAAGGCTTTTCCGGATGCTGCAAGTTAGTCATAGTGCGTAGAGATTGTTGGGCTAGATAGCGATCCTGACTTTGCCCTAAATAAACAATTTTGCCATTTAGGATTTCTTCAGCAAAAATAGAAATTAAATGGTTTTCCCATTGCCAAGGATGAACCGGAATCCAAATATATTCATCAGCCTTCAAATCACGATCTGAGAGATGTTGCAGGAATAGCTCTTGGTCTTGTGAATTCAATTGCTCCTTAAAAAATAAATCTGGCTCTATATCTTCTGAATGTTTTTTTGCAACAATGTCCTGATGCACAGCCAACCAGACCAAGGCGATTGGTTGGGCGAACTCTACACCATAGCGTACATTGTCTTGTAAACTAAAACCTACACGTGACTTGTAACACGGATGATATGGATGACCATCCATTAAATATGATTCTAAAATATCATATGGATATTGAATTGCTGGCAAAGCATAGTGATCAAAACATGCTTGAGACTGTAAATCATGAATAAATGTTCGTTTTAATTCAAAAATAAAATCTTCAACTTTTGCTGCATCGGTTATGGTTCTAAGAATTTCATCAATAACTAAATTTATAGTAGCAATCTGATAATGACCGTTTTCATCTTGACGAAATACATCCTGATTACGGGCGAGACGTACCAGTTTGTAACTATATTGTCTTTGCCCTGCAGCGATATAACGAATGGTTTGGCACTGACTATTTTGTATTTCTATAATAAAATTTTTTCCATCATATTCTGAATGAATAATATCTTCAAAAATTAAAGCTTGAAGTAATTGTTTAATAACACGTTGCTCAACATATTTTGCCTGATCCGAATTTGGATGCTGCCAAGCCTGTAAAGCATTTTGAATCACATGTGTATTTGATAAAACTGGATGTAATTGTCCCATTTTTATTAATCCTATTTCTTTAATTGGTCGATTCTGTACTGTTCAGGAAAACGCCATGCGAAAGGCAAAGTGCAAAGTATAAGAATTGCACAACACACAAAGATTTCCTGCATAGTGTGAAATGATGTAAATATTGCTTGAGTATTTAACGGCAATGATTGTTGTCTTAGCTGAAGATATAACGCGGCAATAACGACTGCCACTGCAGCAAAAATACGTCGGAATAAATTATTTAGAGCGGCCGCTTGAGTAACTAGATGCTGTTGCTGCTGGCGTAAGCTGTTCAAACCTGCCGTAGTCGATGGCATATAAGAAAGTCCCATTCCTAAGCCATGTAATATCATACAAAACACAATGAACCAGACATTTTGTACAGGTGCCCAAGCAAGCAAAAGAAAAGAAGCCGCGGTAATCATTAGTCCAAGAGACATGATTTTTGCAGCACCGTAACGATCTAGATATTTTCCTGCAGGTTGACTACAAATACCGGTAACTACTGCACTGCTCATTAGCGCCAAACCAGTCCAAAGCGGACTTAACTTTAGAAGGTGCTGTATCCATAGTGGAATGAGCAACATACCAATAAATAAGCCTACTGTTTGTGCCACACAAATGACTAAGCTGTAGCGGAAACCCTTCGTAGCAAACAAAGCTGGCTCGATTAATGGCATAGACTTATTCTTTTGTACAAAAATAAATCTTATAAAAAGCAGCACACTTAGAACTAAAAGCACACCATATAGAGGTTGAAGTAAGTCCTGAATTTGATGGATTTGGCTCAGTGTCCCAAGTAATAAAACTATGCTTGAACCGAGAAAAAAGAATCCTGCCCAGTCAAACTCTTGCTTATTGTCCCCTTGCTCTTTAGGTAGAAAAACATAGCCTAAAATTAATGCCAGACAAGCAACAGGTAAATTGATAAAAAATAAGGCCTTCCAATTAAGCCATACCAAAACCAGTGCTCCGAGCATAGGCCCAACTGCTAAGGTTAGCATGATCATGGCACCCCATAATCCTGTTGTACTTCCCCGTTGTTCACTTGGTGTAACTGAAAAAATTAGTCCAAGAGATAATGGAATCATTAATCCGCTACAAAAGCCTTGCAGAGCTCTAGCAATCAACACCGATTCAAACTGATTAAATAAACCACCTGCTGTAGAAGCCAAAGCAAACCCCAATAAGGCAATTAAATAAATTGATCGCTTACCAAAACGCTGGCTTAGGAACCCAGCTAAAGGCAAACTGATACTCATTGCTAATAAAAAGGCAACAACTACCCAACTTGCCCATACCTCACCTACCTGAAAATAGGACATTAAATGAGGTATTGCAGGGTTGAAACTACTGTTATTTAAACTAACCGTACCTGTACCAAGCATAACCGTCAGAAGTACGTAGCGTTGTAAACTTTGCTCATGAGGTTGAGCCGCGGACACAGAAGAACGTTCCATACACATATCCTCTGTTCAGCTTATTCAATATGCTCAGATAATTTACTTCGTGCATACGCTCCCAAAGCAGAATGATGCATTGGCCCTGATTTATTTAAAGGTCTTGAAAACTCGGTTATTTTTGAGGCTGCAATATTGCGAATAGAAACTTCTTCTTGCACTGATGCATTCACTCCAAATTGTTGGAACGACTGAGAATGATCAAGTTTGAATAACTCTTCACCAACCAATTGATTCGCAATTGTGGCTGCCCTATATGCTCCTAAGCCTAAATCAGGCGTACCTACGCCGTGGTGATAAACTTCCATATTTTGAATAAATATAGATCCCTCACCTTGATAATTGACTTTAAAGTTTGAAGCCACCTGCCAATGGTCGGCCTGATCTCGTATGATCAAAGATTGTAAATTTTGTAGAAACTTAGGGTTTGGATAACGATAACCCGTTGCTGCAATAACACAATCAGCCTCCAGAATATAATTCTTATTTTGCTGACGATGTTCAAAACACAACTTTGTTTTCTGGTTTTCTAAGAGCTCTGCATATTGCAGTTGATGATGTCCAGCCAACGTAACATCTGTAGGCATTCCACCGATACTACGATGATATAAACGCTCATAAATATCACGTAGCGTTTTACTGCTAATACCTTTATATAAATTTGCTTGTTGCGCTGGTAACTCTGCCTTTAAACCTGATGGTAAATTGTAAAAGTAATGCATGTAATCCGGACTAAAATGTTCTAAACCGAATGGTGTATTTTCCATTGGAAAGAAACCAGCAGAACGGGTTAACCAATAAAGATGAAAGTCTGGTGTAGTTCGACCATTCATATACTGACGATCAAATAGATCTAAAAAAATCTCTGCTGCTGACTGCCCAGAACCAATTAAAACTACATTTCCTGATAACTTCTGGGAGTTGTACTGTAAATATTCTGATGAATGCAGGCAGGTTCCTGATTTTGAGTAAATCTGTTGTAAGCTTTCTGGTAAATGTGGAGTTGTACCCACTCCCAATACCAATTGTCGAGTACGATAATGTTGGTGGTGCCCATTACACACTACCTCCACATCAAATCCACCTTTAATCGGTTTAATATCCAGCACATGGCTACTAAACTCAATATGGTTAAGTTGTTCTACAACCCATTGACAATAATGATTATATTCCTGACGCGGTATATACAAATTTTCTCTAAAATAGAATTTATATAAACGTTGATGGTGTTTTAAATAATTTAAAAAACTAAAAGGGCTGGTTGGCTCAACCATACTAACCAAATCAGCCATAAAAGGAACTTGTAACATCGCATTAGGCAATTGCATACCAGCATGCCAGTCAAATTTCTCACGCTGATCAAAAAAGCGATATTGCAGCTCGCTTTTATCATGTAACAGACTAGCCAGACTTAAATTAAACGGCCCCAGTCCAATTCCAATAAAATCAAGCATAACTCACATCCTTCTGTTCAACGTACAGTGGATTTGGTAGCTGCACATACACAGACTGATGTTCTAATGGAGCAATAAGCTCATCTAATTCATGTAAACGTGTAAGTAAATTGCCTTTATACGGTAAAGAATCGTTAAACAATAAACCCTGTAATAATGTGCTATCTGGATATTGCTCTAATAATTGAAGTAAATTTTGTTGCAAATGGATTAACAGTTCATCTTCAGAGATATAGCCAGTTGCTCCAATTGCATTAATCAAACCAAATAAAGTGTTGCCAAAGAAATAATAACTAAAGCGTTCATCCACAAAATCTTTAGGACCAACCGCATGAGCTTTTTCTAGTAAATCTGGTAATGCTTCTACAATTTCAGTTGCAAATTCTTCAATATAATAAAAGCCTTGGTTGTCACGTAACCAGAGATTTTTCGGTAAACCATCTTCTAGCTCAAGCAATACATTTTGTTGATGCGATTCAAAAGCCATACCGTATTTATGATAAACATACATTAACGGAGCCAAGCCAATCTTCAAGAAATGATCAAACCAATCCAAAGCAATTTCTTTAAAATTCGTTTGTTGATTTTTCTGAGCAATTTGGTCAAATAAAGCATTAAAACGATTTAACTCTTTATTTGGATGGTCTTGACATAAAGATGCAATACAAGTGACTTGTTGCTGTACTGCAAATGGTTGATCACGGAAAATACAAATTGTCTCGTTAATAATCTCGCCGTCTATTTGCAGAGCTATCCAGGCTGGATCATTAACTGCTTTCAGTGTTGGGCATTGTTTTAATATTTTTTTACCTAATTCACTGTGCCATAAACGATAAGAAATTTCGCCACGATGACACTCTTTTGCCAAATTCACTCGAATTGAATTAGTGATCATGACTGATAGTGAAGTTTTAATCATCCAAGGGGCGTTAAAACTTGCTAAGGTCCGAATTGATGTAGTAGGTGAAAATTGCCATCCACGTAAACCGATATCAATTAACTGTCCTGTTTGTTTTAATTGCTCAAACCAAGGTTTACCTTGTAAATAACGAGCTTGCCAAGGATGTAGTGGCAATAATTTAAATTCAACATGAGTCTTTAACAGGTTTAAATCGCTTTCGGACAAATACCAACGGATTGCGTCTTTAACTTGATCTGAAATTGGCTGCTCAGTTGCACAACCTTCAGCAATATAATTCTGATGAACAAGCCAATAATGTAACTGAGTTTTTCCAGCATGTTCAGGTGAAAACTTCAACCAATCTTCATGAACAAAACCATTCCGGCTTTTAGGCGCTGGGTGCATACTATGACCCAAAATTAATGCCTGTTCACTTTCAATAAAATTCTGCCCAGCCTTTACTAAATCGTCGAAATCATTGTGGCGTTGTTTTAAAAATTGTAGTAGCGCGTCCCGGCTTTGTATCCATTTCTCTAACAATGAAGCAGCATCTAATTTGAATTGAGATTCAATAACCAACTCTTCAAGTAAAAGACTAACAATGGTTCCTGCACTGATTTTTTGCCATTGGCCATCAATACACATTTTCGGTAAAGCGGCGAGACGATGGCGTCCTACACGACTTACATAAGATAAAGGTACAGAACATTCTGCTTGTATAGAAGGAAGAGGAAGAGTTAACAGCGTTAAACCAGAGCTAAACGCTTGTTGAGTTGAACTTTGTTGGTCAAAAGAAAGTAAATATCCTTTGCCAGTCTCTTGCATATAAGCGTTGACGAAATTTTGTATCGCCAATCGGTTGGCAAGTTCTTGCATCTGACTACATCCTATTCAGAATCTTAAGCTTTTGTTTTAAAAAAATTTCTTTTTAACAATTTGTTAAAAACAACTGCTTAATCATATTTAGTTTATGATTTTTCTACTCAGCCAATGTAAGGCTAAGAATAATATTAATGATAATTATTATCATTTCATTATTCAATATGCTGAATAATTTTTATTTTTTTAATAACTTTTTGAAATTAAATATGTTTATTCTAAGAATGACTACTTAATGTAAATTTCTTCACTAAATTTAACAATAGTATTAAATGATAATATTCTCATTTACAATAGGTTTTCATTATAAAACCCGATTTGAGCCAACCCACTCCTGCTTAAATTAATAAGTAGTCACCTTTTCATAAATTTAATCAAGTACGTCTACAAATTGCGCCGTTAATATTTGTGCTAAATCTTTAGGGTTTACACCAATATCTAACCCTCTCTTACCACCACTTACATAAATTTTGCTGAGCTCTTGTGCAGAGGCATCAATTACTGTCTTCAAACGTTTCTTTTGGCCTAAAGGACTAATTCCACCCACTAAGTACCCTGTTAAACGTTCGGCATCTTTAGGATTTGCCATCTGTAGTTTTTTACACCCCACTGCCGTAGCTACTTTTTTTAAATTGAGTTGATGGTTAACTGGTATAACCGCAACAAAATAATTTTTCTCATCGGTAACCAGAAGTGTTTTAAACACCTCATTTACATTAAGGTTTAATTTTTCAGCAGCCTCTAAGCCAAAACTTTTAGCATTTGCGTCATGTTCATATTCATGGGTAGAAAATTCGATTTTGTTACTTTTTAACAGTCTACATGCAGGAGTCATAGGAGTTTAAGATTTAGTGAAACGATATTGATTATATTTATTTTAAGGAAAGTTTAAAATTTACTTAGGCTATTTACATCATTTACATGAAAAATCAAACGAACACCGAACAAAAAACAATCTAAACTTGATATTGAGTAGATGACTCCAATATATTTAGTTGAGATTTAAAGTCTGAACTGGCGAATTTATGAGTTACAAACACAATAATCTGATGGCAATGCGTCACCGTTTTTGGGATGAGTCTTCAGATCATGTATTAAATGAAAAGCAATTTTTACAGCAGACCTTAATCGAACAAGGCATTTTTAATAATGCGACTTTTGATGATGTTAAGTACTTTTTCTATACACTGCCTAGCATCATTATTGTAAAGGCTCATGCGCTTGGTTTTATGCATGATTCCGTCAAGCAAATGGTTATTCAACATATTCAAGCTAATCGTATACATTTAATGCAAAAGGCTGAATTGAAAATTCAATTTAAAATGTAATTTTACGGTTAGCATCTAATACGACGTTTTGTAGTGGTTTATTTTGCTGAATGGTGGATATTTTAATTTTCTCTCTAACGCTTAGGCTATTTTTAGAAAATTAAAATCTAAAATGAGACTTTCAACTCACCATTCAGTCTGAGGGAACTATTTTAATACGTTCAAAACATGTAATATTCGTTACAATTTTAGATCACCAGCGTTTGGCTGCATGATGCGCATAGGATTCTATTTTCATGTCAAATCAGAACGATAAGCTTAAGAGTTTAAAAACTTCTTCCATGGATCGACGCTTATCAATCGCGAAAGCTTCTTTACTGGCAGGAACACGTTGGGCTACTGCAAGTGCCTCTTCCCTCTTTTCTAGTGAAGAAGAAAAAGAGAAGAAGCGTAAAAAGGCAATGAGCGAGCAAGCTAATTATCTTGTTTCTGAAATTGGCAAACTAAAAGGTTCTATTGTCAAGATTGGCCAAATGATGGCGCTTTATGGTGAACATTTTTTACCAGAAGAAATTACTCAAGCTTTAAATACCTTAAATAACCAAACTGTTGCTTTAGACTGGCCAGCAATTAAACCTCATTTACAAGAACAACTAGGTTCTAAGTTAAATGATCTAACAGTTGACCATGAGCCTATCGGTACGGCTTCTCTGGCACAAGTTCATCGCGCAACACGTAAGTCAGACGGTTTAGAGTTAGTTTTAAAAATTCAATACCCTGGTGTTGCGAATGCAATTGACTCCGATATGAGTCTGTTTAAAAACATGCTTAAGCTTACACGTATGGTTCCTCAAACTCGTGAGTTTGATCAGTGGTTTGATGAAGTACGTGAAATGATGCATCGTGAAGTCAATTATCACGTAGAGGCTGCCACAACACGTCGCTTTGCTGAGCGTTTAAAAGATGATGAGCGCTATATCGTCCCTACAATTGTAGATGAATACTGTACCGATCAAGTCTTATGTATGACCTTTGAACGTGGCGTGCCAATTAATAGTCCAGTCATGCTTTCCCTTCCTCAAGAACGCCGCAATCAGCTCGGTGAAGCTTCACTAGAGATTGCAGTTCGTGAGATTTTTGAATGGGGCGAAATGCAAACTGACCCTAACTTTGGTAACTACCTTGTTCGTTTAGGTAATGGCCAAGATATTCAGGATAAAATTGTACTATTAGACTTTGGTGCGATCCGTCAGTTCGATGAACATTTACTCTCAGTTGCGCGTAATCTTATACAAGCGGGTTATCAGCATGATAAACATGCGATGGTTCAAGCAATGACTGGATATGAGTTTTTCGATGCAATGCCTGAAAGTATTAAACCCGGCATGGCCGATGTCTTTTTACTTGCGACAGAAGCATTCAGTACCCCTGCAAATAATCCAGATATGCCAGCTGGGCTGATGGATAAACATGAACGTTATGACTGGAAAAAGAGCCAGTTACATAGTCGCGTTATGCAGCAAGCAAGCAAATCAATGGCGTCTCGATATTTCTCGGTTCCCCCAAAAGAATTTATGTTTATTAGCCGTAAGTTTATTGGCGCATATACATTTATGACTGTTATTGATGCCAAAACAAATGTACGACGTATGATTCGTAACTTTGCTTAATATTATTAAGACTAGAATGATTCCGTGTCATTCTAGTCAATCCAAACAAAATAGTTCTTTTTAAAAATTTATTTTATTTTATAAAATCAAAAATATAGAACAAAACCTTTTTTGCTTTTACCATTTATCTACTCATTTTTTGAATGTCAGCAACGACATAGTTTTTTCTTATACAGCGTGTCAGCATAAAACAATAACAATGTGTTAGGACACCATAATCATGACAAATATGATCAATAAAGCCCAAGGGTTGGGTTTATCGCTGATCACAAAACTAGCTGGAAGCGATGTACTTGATCAACTCAAACTACGTAAATTTCTTGAAAGGTCTCTTTACCAAGGTTCAAAAGCTGGTTTTAGAGCATTAAGTCAGACTCAGAAAGCATTTAAACCTAAGCAAATTCCCCAACAACGCCTGCCTCAACAGAAGAAAAACCTATTTGATTTAAGCCTAACTGAAGAACAACAGATGACTTCAGAAGCAATGTCTCAATTTGCTCAAGAAGTTTTATTGGAATTAGCTCATGATGCTGATCAGACAGCTCAATTTCCAGAAAGCCTTTGGCAATATGTAGAAGATTTAGGATTAAACTATTACGCTCTTCCAGAAGCACTAGGTGGTGTCGCCGCTGAACAAAATATTGTAAGTAACTTATTGATTGCTGAAAAACTAGCTGAAGGTGATTTTAGTCTTACAGCAGGGCTCTTAAGTACGTTTAGTGTTATTAATGCCATTACACGTTGGGGTTCTACTGAAGTTCAGTCAATGTATTTACCTTGCTTTGCAGAAGACTCAGACATTACCGCCACTTTCGCTGTACAAGAAGCTACTCCAGCATTTAACCCTTATGTCTTAAAAACAAAAGCTTCTCTTGAAAATGATCAATATTTTATAGAGGGCGAAAAAACCTTAGTCATTTTAGGAGATTTGGCTGATGTGTTCTTGGTGTCTGCAGACTTTAATGGCAAGCCGGATGTATTTGTAGTACAAGCTGGCGATACCATTTCTATTAAAAGTACTCTTGCTATGGGTCTCAAAGCAGCAGAGACAGCTACTTTAAAATTCAGTAATACCCCTGCTCTACGACTAGGTGCAACAGATTTTGATTACACCGCCTTTTTAGATTTAGGCAACTTAATGTGGTGTGCAATGGCAGTAGGAACCTGTGAAGCTGTAAAAGCATATTGTATTAAATATGCCAATGAGCGAACGGCTTTCGGAGAACCAATTTCACATCGTCAAAGTGTCGCATTCATGATTGCAGATATGGCAATTGAAATTGATGCTATGCGTATGCTGATTCTAAATGCGGCAAGTCTTGCCGAAGCAGGTAAATCGTTCCATCGTGAAGCATATTTAGCTCGCATTCTTTGCGCAGAAAAATCCATGAAAATAGGAACAGATGGCGTACAAATTTTAGGTGGTCATGGGTTTACAAAAGAACACCCTGTTGAACGTTGGTATCGTGATTTACGTGCAACCGCAATTTTACATTCTGGCCTACATGCTTAAGATCAATCAGAGGATATTTTCATGAATTTACAAAATCCCAAAAAATTCAAAATGATGATTGATCAGGCACATGATGTTGCGATCAATGTTTTACGCCCTATTTCCCGTAAATACGATAAAGCAGAACATGCTTATCCGAAAGAACTCGATATGCTCGCTTCACTCATTGATGGCATGAATGAAGGTGGTGAAGGAATTAATGCAGGGGCTGCCGGTGCAGGAAAACGTGGTGAAACTGATAATGAAGGAGTCCGTAATGGAACCAACATGTCAACAGCGTTAGGCATCATTGAAATGTGTTATGGCGATACTGGGCTATTACTCAGCATGCCACGTCAAGGTTTAGGAAACTCTGCAATTGCCGCGGTCGCAAATGATGAGCAACTAGAACGTTTTAAAGGTACTTGGGCGGCTATGGCCATTACCGAGCCAGGTTGTGGTTCTGATTCTGCAGCGATCCGTACTACGGCAACTAAAGATGGCAATGACTATATTTTAAATGGTGAAAAGATTTTCGTAACTTCTGGTGAACGTGCGGACTCGGTAGTTGTATGGGCTACACTTGACCGAAAACTTGGACGTGCAGCAATCAAATCATTCGTAGTGCCTAAGGGTACACCCGGAATGAAGGTTGAACGACTTGAACATAAGTTAGGAATTAAAGCTTCTGATACAGCCGTTATTAGTTTTACTGACTGTCGTGTTCCAGCTGAAAACTTGCTCGGTAACCCTGAAATTGATATTGCAAAAGGTTTTGCCGGTGTAATGGAAACCTTTGATAATACACGTCCATTAGTCGCAGCAATGGCAATTGGCTGTGCCAAGGCTTCTTTAGAGCGTATTAAAGAAATTTTTAAAGACCAGTTAGACTCCAATTACTCTACTCCATATTTACAAACTTCTAACCTTGCTGCACAAATTTACCGAATGGAAGCCGAATGGGAAGCTGCACGGTTACTTATGCTGAAAGCCACCTGGATGGCAGACAACAAAAAACCAAACTCAAAAGAAGCTTCCATCGCTAAAGCAAAAGCAGGTCGTGTAGGCAATGAAATCACTTTGAAATGTGTCGAGTTAGCAGCAAGTGTTGGCTATAACGAAGATGAACTACTTGAGAAGTGGGCACGTGATTCAAAAATTCTTGATATTTTTGAAGGTACTCAACAAATCCAGCAACTTATTATTGCTCGACGTGAGCTTGGAAAATCTTCAAGCGAACTAAAATAAAGATATTGCAAGGGGGGTTAGCCTCCTTGCTTCTTAGCATTATAACTTATGGGTAAAATAAAACCCTCTAACCACATGATTAGAGGGTTCGGTATTTCAGGAATATATTTTTTAATTATTCAGCCTGTGTAGCTTCTAAGGACTTATCGACTACACCAAATTTTTTGAAGATTTTTGCACGACGTTTTGGTGAAATATTAGCTTTGTTTAAATCCCCTTTGTAGTGATCAAATACACGCTTATCCATCATTTTAAACCACCATGAAGGAATCATGGCTGGTAGCAGCATACTTGCATAGCCACTTGGCAACTCTGGTGCTTCATCAAAATGACGTAACGCTTGGAATGGACGAGTTGGATAAGCATGATGATCTGAGTGACGCTGTAACTGATATAAGAATAAGTTGGTCACTACATTGTTATTATTCCAGCTATGCTCTGGCATTGTACGTTCATATTGGCCATTTTCTTTTTTCTGACGCAATAAGCCATAATGTTCAATATAGTTAATAATTTCGAATAGGCTAATCCCGTAAAATGCTTGTGTTGCCAAATAAGGAATCGTACCTTTACCAAAAATTCCTACCATAGAAGCATGGAAAGCAGCACTCATACCCCAGCCTTGCAGCAATTCATTATCGAGTGACCAAAACTCTTTACCTTTACGTTTTAAACGATTTTTCTCAATTTCAATTGCTGATTTAAAAGAACCGATAACAGTACGTGGCCAAAATTCATAGAATGTTTCACCCATACGTGAAGATGCCGGATCTTCAGGAGTCGCTGCACGCTTATGATGGCCATATGGATGCTCAATACGGAAATGGTTGTAACCTGTAGGCACCAGAGCAAGATGAGATAAAATATGGTCTATACGATCATGTTTATGGCTTAATTCATGGGCTGTATTAATTGCAATACCATTAATGGCACCCATCGAAATACCAAGCAAAATTTTGTCAATAAATGAAGTATCTTTACGGCTTGTTAAATAACATGCATAAATATTTGCCGCATACTGCAATGGAATAAAACTTTTTACCAAACGCGAATAATATGGATCTTTCTCAAGAAGTTTAATTTCTTCATCGGTTGGATTACGTGCATCTTTACCAATAATTGTATCAATTGCAGGAATCACAACGTGTAATAAAAGTGGGCCACCTAAAGCAAATACTTTCTTTAATGGGCGTGGACCAAAATGGTATCCAGCTAAAATACCTAAACCAATTACAGGTAGAGCCGGACTAATCATCCATAAATAGCGCTTACGATCTATCTCACGCATAGACGCTGGCACTGGCATAAGTTCTTGCTGAACATTTACTGGTGCATTCATAGTCATATTTCCTTTTTCTATATATCTATATAGTTAAAGAAATACTATTTTCTTAACAGTTGTAACCGTCCAAAAAACCTATTTCAAAGTCTTTGGCATTTTCTTCCACTTTTTTGTCCTAAAAACACATGTTGATCTATTCTTATAGCTCACTATAATTTTATTAAAATAATGATTGATCACGTAAACATGGATGCACTAAGTAAATTTTTTGATGATATCCACTTAAATAAGTCTGAATATATTTATATAAAAGCACAAGGTGAATGGGCTTTTAAAACACAAGATCAATCTGCTTTACTGGCTTATATTGTTTTAACGGGTTCTGTATATATCCAATTAAATGTGTCAGAGAAAATAACAGCAAGAGCTGGAGATATTATTTTAATTCCTTCTGGAAAAGCGCATCATGCTACAGACTCAAAAGCTACTGCAAGTAAACTTGTAGATCCAGTCGATATCACTCCATTATTTAATGGACATCGCCACGATCCAATTGAGTTAGGCTCATCAACATCTGAAAATACCCTATTACTCTGCTTGCGCTGTCAAGTCGATACTTATATGGCAGGGCCACTTATTAATGCATTACCCTCTATTATGCATATTCAACATGAGAACCAGGCCACTCCTCCTGAATGGTTGCAAATAGGTCTCTACTTTTTAGCGGTCGAAACACAAAAAATCCAACCAGGTCATGACAAAATTATTGATCACTTAGTCAGTATTCTTTTAATTGAATGTATTCGTGATCATATTCAACAAATGTCAGATCAACAAAATTGGTTAGGTGCCCTCACACATCCTGAATTAAGTAATGCTTTATCCGCAATTCATAGTCAACCTGAAATAAGCTGGACTGTTGAATCATTAGCTGAGCAATGCTGCATGTCACGATCTAAGTTTGCCAATCTTTTTAATAGTATTATTGGTGAACCACCTCTTACTTATTTACAGCATTATCGTTTCCGCTTAGCTAGCCAATATCTACGCACAAGTAATTTATCAATACAACAAATTTCAAATAAAGTGGGCTATTCTTCCGAAACCGCATTTAGTCAGGCATTTAAAAGAGTATTTGATTTATCACCTAAACAATATAGACAAAATTATATTGGTACTAATCTCGATGAATAATAAAAAAAGCGCCGAAGCGCTTTTTTTATTACATAGATTTTATTTGATTTTAGCGTGTGACTTTAAGTATTCGCTGTAATCTTCAAGTATCTGTTGACCACGAGATTGGCGGTAAAGCTGTTTTAATTGTTGCAATTGATCAGCAGGCATAGCGTTAACAGCAGCTGAATTTACATTAGAAACAGCCACAACCACTAACTCATTTGGTAAGTTTGCGGTAGTTACAGACCACATACCTGGTTTTGGCGCAGGAACACTAAATGCTGCACGCTCAATTGCACGTTTTAAACCTTGTGAACGAGTAAATACACCCGCTGATTCAAAAGCAACTTTATTTCTCGCGACAACTTGTTCAGCTGGCTGAGTTTTGAATTCTGTCAGCATTGTAGCGATTTTCGCTTGAGCTGCTTTACGTGCTTTCTCATCAATTACTTTAGCTTTTACTTCATTCATTGCTTGGGCAAGTGGTTTAACACCAGCCGCATGATAGTCACGTACTTTAACCCAAACAGTATCTCCGTTCGCTAATTGAATATTAGATGAAGCATTACGATCGCCATTTTTCACATCATCATTAAACAATTTAATTTTTACGTTAGGATCACTTAAATATGGATTTTGAGTAGCTAAAGTTACACCATTTAATGATTCGATTTTTGTACCTTTAACTTGCTGTACAACAGCATCTAAAGAATCATTACCAACAATCGTTTCATTCAAACTATTTACGGTATCTGAATAAACAGATGCAACTTTATTCTTTTCGACTTCTGCAATTAAACGTGGTTTCTCAGCTTCAAATGAAGGAATTTGGTTCGCCTGAGTCTCCGCTTCAATAATATGATAGCCATATTGTGTTTTTACTGGCTGAGAAATTTGACCATTTTTCAAGCTTAAAACAGTTTTATCAAATGCATCAGAGAAAACACCAGGTGCATATGCTTCAACTAATCCACCTTTCGTTTTAGAAGTTGGATCTTCAGAGAACTGAGCTGCTGCTTGAGCAAATGAAAGTCCACCCTGAATTTTTGCATATACATCTTTAGCAAGTTTTTGAGCTGCGGCATCATCACGAGCGTCTGTCGTAATAAGGATATGTTTCACTATGCGTTTAGCATCTTTTTGCTGAGTTTCTACAAACTTTGCATAAGCTTGTTTAAGCTCGGCATCTGTTGCTGGAGCTGGCTTAGCCATTAAAGACGGAGATAAAACGACATAATCTACATCAACAGAAGCAGGCTGTTTAAACTCATTCTGATGTTTGTTGTAGTAATCAGTAGCCTCTTGGTTCGATGCAGTTAAACCAGCTTTATAAGGGTCTAACTTAATACTAGCCAAATGCAATGTACGCTGTTCAGTTTGCAAATTCGCAATTTGCATTAAATCAACTTTACTCACTAAAGAATAATCTGCAAAAGTTGAAGTCAACATTTTTAAAGCGTGATCTTGACGTAAGCTAGCAATTAAGCCTTCGCTTGTCATACCAATCGAACGTAAATAATTTTCATATAATTTTTGTGAAAACTGGCCATTTTCTTGCAAACTTGGCTGCTGAGCTAACATTTGCTCGATTTGAGCATCGCTTAAAGAAATACCTAATTTTTCAGCTTGTTGAATGAGCAAATTACGGGATACCAATATATCAAGAGCTTTGGCTTGAATTACCGGTAAATTAAGTAAACTTTCATCACCCTTTACAGCAGCTAAATATTGTTCTTTATACCTTTGCGTTAAAGTTTCAAGGTCTTTTTTTGATATGTCCTGTCCATTTACAGTTTTTGCGACATCTGCCTTGTTTCCCCTATTAAAATATCCTTCAATACCTACAAGCGCTAAAGGGGTCAAAAACAAAACTAAAAGGACTTTGCCGAGCCAACCCTTAATGACTGTACGAAACGATTCCATAAGTATTCCAATATTTTATTTCGAGGAGAATTTTAACTGAAAAACCACAATGAATGAATGAGCAATATTGGTCAATTCAGATTTTTAATAAAAAACGCGCCTATATTGGCGCGTTTAATCATCTTAAAAGATTAAGCAACTGAATCTTTAAGACCTTTACCAGCTTTAAAGCTAGGTACTTTTGTTGCTTTAATTTGAAGCTCTTCACCAGTTTTAGGGTTACGACCAGTACGTGCAGCACGTTCTTTAACACTGAAAGTACCAAAACCAACTAAAGTTACTGTGTCACCTTTTTTAAGTGCTTCAGTAATTGACGCAATTGTCGCATCGAGTGCCTTGCCTGCATCAGTCTTAGATACTCCCCCTTTTTCAGCAATTGCATCGATTAATTCTGATTTATTCATGAATAAAACATCCTCTTAATATCGTTTGTTTAAGGTCCAAGGCTATAGTTTAAAAGGCCATGACGCCTTTATAGCAATGCTTTGGGGGAAAACGCAATACTAGAGCAGAGCTTTTAGCAAAAATAAATGCTAAAAAACTGTTATATATTTGCTAAATCCCTACATTTTTTTACTTTTCATTCAATTTTGCCTTCAATTTCTGATTTTCTTCAATTAAAGCATCTACCTTTATATGCAGTTGAACTAGGAGTTGTTCAATGTGCTGTAAATCCTTCGGAGTGACCAAGCCAATTCTATTTAAAGAGTGGTTTACACTCGTATCTAAAATTTTCTCGACCTTATCTTTTGTATCAGAAACTGACTCTTTTGCTTTCTCGGTTACTTTACCAACAGTTGTATCTGCTAAATCACCTGTTTTGGATTCTAACTCTTCTCCTACTTTGACTAATGAGTCAAATAGTTTATTTCCTTCTTCTTCGGCACGAGAAAAAGCACCCAAACCTGCCAACCAGATTTGTTTAGTATACTTTCTAAAATCTAATGCAGATTTCCTAGAACTTTTTGATTTTGATTTATTTTTTTCTCCTTGCTCTTCTGCTTGTGTTTCTATGTTTGCATTATCCATTGATCTAAGCTCCTGATCGGATGAGAGAGACGAAGTGTTATTTAACCACAAAATATTCTTATAATAACAAAGTCAAGACTTGATACATTTATGAAACTGTTCTACAAAACAATCATGTCATGTAAATATATTTAACAGGACATTGTGTTAAGTTTGAGATAGGATGTCTCATTCTCTCAATTAATCTCTAATATTTAAGGATAAACTTTTATGAGTGAAACGCAACAAAGACAAAAACATCCACGTCTGTTGCTGAATATTGTTCTAATTATTTTAGAAACTTTTTTCTCATTTATTCTCACCCACGATGGTGTTCTTCGCTTGCAAGCGAAAAAGTTTATCGCCAATAAAATAACAATCCGTATTAATAGCTATTTGCCATTTTTCGACTTCTATGTGCAGTTTACGGAAAAAGGATTGCTATTTGATATTCACTCATATGACCGTCGGATTGATTTAGAAATTAATAGTACTCTCGTTGACCTTATCAAAATTTTTGTTTTTTCAAATCAACGTAGCCTGAATAACATGCGAATTGATGGGGATGCAGAGACTAAAAAAGAACTTATCGATTTAATTTCGCATCTCACTTTACCTAAGCTTCTAGCAGACTGGAAACAGTGGTTCAACGCACCAGATGATGAAGCCGAAGCCCTAGCCTCTCGCAAAAAAATTGCTCCATTACTTGAAAAAATCGACCAACAACGCTCAGAAATAAATTCGTTGCATGTCGAAATTAAACAGTATCAAAACCGAATTGCACGTTTACAACAGCGCCAACGGAACATTAACTTGTGCTTTGGTATAATTAGCCTAATATTTATTGTTTATTTCATATATAATTTGTGGGTAGCTTAACTTATTTTTTCTAATTTGATCCTGCACTTGAATTAAAAATAAAAAAACTTGACTATTTTAGTCGGGATTCATAAAATCCTATTATCTAGTCTTAACATGTGTATCGAATCATGCGCCTTACAACTCGCGGTCGCTACGCAGTGACTGCTCTACTTGATTTAGCTTTGCAGCCAACTGAACAAACGATCACGCTCGCCGAAATTGCCGCACGTCAATCTATTTCAGTTGCTTATTTAGAGCAGTTGTTCGCAAAACTTAAGCGTCATGGGTTAGTTTCTAGTGTTCGCGGTGCAAATGGTGGTTACCATTTGGCTCGAAACGCTGATGAAATTACTGTGTTAGAAATCATTGAAGCCGTAAATGAAACCGTTGATGCAACGCGTTGTGACCATAAAGGCAACTGCCAAAATGGTGCAATGTGTCTTACTCACGATTTATGGCAAGAACTCTCTCATCATATTGCCGACTATTTAGCTAAAATCACTCTTGCCAACCTCATTAGCCGAGACAACGTTCAAACTGTTGCATTACGCCAAAATGTAACTGGCACAGATTCAGCTCTTTTATCGGGTACAGGTATTTGATATGAAACGTCCAATTTATCTTGATTACGCAGCAACCACTCCAGTAGATCCGCAAGTTGCAGAACGTATGATGGAGTGTTTAACTTTCGACGGTACCTTTGGTAATGCTGCATCTCGTTCCCACGCTTATGGCTGGCAGGCAGAAGAAAAAGTTGAATATGCACGTGAGCAAGTCGCAAACTTAATTAAAGCTGACCCACGTGAAATCGTTTGGACTTCTGGTGCAACTGAATCAGACAACCTTGCTCTTAAAGGTGTTGCTCAATTCTATGCATCTAAAGGCAAACATATCATTACAAGTAAAATTGAACATAAAGCTGTTCTAGATCCTTGCCGTGAATTGGAAGAACAAGGTTTTGAAATCACTTATTTAGAGCCAGAACCACAAACAGGTTTAATTACTCCTGAAATGGTTAAGGCTGCCCTTCGCCCAGATACTATTCTTGTTTCTCTTATGATGGTAAACAATGAAATTGGTACAGTTACAGATGTAGCAGCGATCGGTGAATTAACACGTGCAAATAAAACGTTTTTCCATGTAGATGCAGCACAAGCAGCTGGTAAAGTCGATATCGACTTATCTACAATGAAAATTGACCTAATGAGTTTCTCTGCTCATAAAATTTATGGTCCAAAAGGTATCGGCGCATTATATGTACGTCGTAGCCCACGTGTTCGTCTAAAAGCACAAATTCATGGCGGTGGACATGAACGTGGTATGCGTTCTGGTACTTTAGCGACTCACCAAATTGTTGGTATGGGTGAAGCTTTTGAACTTGCAGGCAAAACAATGCATGCAGAACAAGAACGTATTCGTAAACTTCGTGACAAACTTTGGAACGGTTTACAAGACCTTGAACAAGTGTTCTTAAATGGCCACCCAACTCAAAACGTTGCTAACTATTTAAATGTCAGCTTCAACTTTGTTGAAGGTGAATCTTTAATGATGTCGCTTAAAGACGCTGCTGTATCAAGTGGTTCTGCTTGTACTTCTGCTACTTTAGAGCCTTCATATGTTCTTCGCGCATTAGGTTTATCTGATGAGCTAGCACACAGCTCAATTCGCTTTAGTTTTGGTAAATACACGACTGAAGAAGATATTGACCACGTGCTTACAATTACCAAAGCCGCTGTTGAGAAATTACGTGAACTTTCTCCGCTTTGGGATATGTACAAAGAAGGTATCGATCTTTCTACAGTTGAATGGGCAGAACACTAATTATTGAAATTAGTGTTTTAACCCTCATATTAATATTAGGCTGACCCCGAGGTTTGGAGAAGCGAAATGGCTTATAGCGAAAAGGTAATTGATCATTACGAAAATCCACGTAATGTTGGTGTTTTAGACAAAAACTCTGAGAATGTTGGTACAGGTATGGTGGGTGCACCTGCATGTGGCGACGTAATGCGTTTACAGATTCAAGTAAATGACAACGGTGTAATCGAAGAAGCGCGTTTCAAGACTTATGGTTGCGGTTCTGCAATTGCATCAAGTTCACTTGTAACAGAATGGTTAAAAGGCAAGACACTTGATGAAGCTCAAGCAATCAAAAACATTGATATTGCAACTGAGCTAGCTCTTCCGCCAGTAAAAGTTCACTGTTCTGTATTAGCTGAAGATGCAATTAAAGCTGCGATTGAAGATTATCGTAGTAAAAAATCAAAAGCTTAATTTGTTACCATTATAAACGTTGGAGTTTTCATGATTCATTTAACTGAAAATGCTGCGACTCATATTAGCAATTACCTTAAAAACCGAGGTAAGGGTGAAGGCATTCGCGTTGGTGTGAAAACTTCTGGTTGTTCTGGGTTGGCTTATGTTCTCGAATTTGTAGATGATATCGATGAACATGATCAAATTTTCGAACAATTCGGCGTTAAGGTTTTTGTAGATCCTAAAAGCTTAGTTTACTTAGACGGCTTAGAAATGGACTATGTTAAAAATGGCCTTAATGAAGGGTTCGAATTTAACAATCCTAATAAAAAGGGTGAATGTGGTTGTGGTGAGTCATTCACTGTTTAATTCTCTCCTTTCCTTTTTCTCATTAAAACAGTGCCTTTTAACAGCACTGTTTTAATGTATTTAATTAATGTGGACCTCATTTCTAATGAATCATTTTGAGTTGTTCAATTTACCTGTGGCACTCGATATCGATTTGGCAAGCTTGAAATCAAATTTCTTAAGTTTGCAACAACAATATCATCCAGATAAAGCCGCAGATAAAGATCAAGCATTGATCAAATCAAGTGAAATCAATCAAGCTTTTAAAACGCTTTCTCAAGTTGATAGCCGCGCTGCTTATCTTTTAGCTCTTAAAAAGCAAGATCATCATCTTGATCAATCTATTAGTGATTTCGAATTTCTACAATCCGCTTTAGAACTTCGTGAACAACTTGATGAAGCGACATCATCTGAACATTTACGTACTTTAAGATTAGAAGTACAACAATGGATTGATGGTTTGGTCCGTGAATTCAAAATTGATTACAGTGAAGAAGATTGGGCAGAAGCACGCGATACCGTACGTAAGTTACGTTTCTTTCAACGTGTTTTAAACGATATTGATAAAGCAGAAGATCAACTGTTAGATGATGAAGACAGTTTTGATTTAGACGACGATTTTTAATTTTGCTTTCTCTACTTTATTTTCAAGGGATTTAACTCATGGCACTTTTGCAAATTGCTGAACCGGGTCAATCCAGTGCCCCACACCAACATCGCATTGCGATTGGTATTGACCTAGGAACAACACACTCATTAGTTGCGACAGTGTTATCAGGCAAACCTAAAGTACTCAATGATGTTCAAAATAGAAGATTACTTCCTTCTATCGTTCACTATGGGGACAATACAACTCATTACGGTGAAGAAGCTAAACCGTTTATCATTGCAGATCCAAAAAATACAATTGTTTCTGTTAAACGATTTATGGGCCGTTCAAAGGCAGATATTAAATTTCAACACCCTTATGAGTTAGTAGGCTCAGAAAATGAAATGCCTGCTTTTGAAACCCGTGCTGGACGCAAAACACCAGTAGAAATCTCAGCTGAAATTTTAAAACAATTAAAAGATCGCGCTGAAGACAGCTTACAAAATCCTGTTAATGGAGCAGTAATTACCGTTCCTGCATATTTCGATGAAGCTCAACGTCAAGCAACTCGTGATGCAGCTCAACTTGCAGGTTTAAATGTATTACGTTTATTAAATGAGCCTACAGCTGCCGCTGTAGCTTATGGATTAGATCAAGAAAGTAATTTAGCGACCGACCGTAATTATGTAATTTATGACTTGGGTGGCGGTACTTTTGACGTATCTATCTTACGTTTTTCACAAGGTGTATTTGAAGTTTTAGCGACGGGTGGTCACACTGCTTTAGGTGGTGATGACTTAGACCGTCTAATCGTAAAATGGGCTAAAAAACAACTTAATATTGATGTTTTAAGTGATGAAGATTATGCCGTATTTATTGTGGCAGCACGTCAAGCTAAAGAGCAATTATCAACTCAAGATTCAGTTGAATTAAAGTTACTCGAAGCAACTCTCACACTAGATCGCCCTACATTTGAAAGCATTATTCAAGTAGCATTAGATAAAACGATTAGTGTTTGTAAGCGTGTACTGCGTGATGCAAAACTTGAGTTAACCGATATTCAAAATGTTGTTTTGGTAGGTGGTTCTACTCGCTCTTATGCTGTTCAAAAAGCAGTACGGGAAGTTTTTGCCCAAGAACCTCTTTGCACAATCAACCCGGATGAAGTGGTGGCAATTGGCGCTTCTATTACAGCCAACCAGTTAATCGGTAATAGCCAAGATGGCTCTCTTCTTTTAGATGTAACTCCTCTTTCTCTTGGTCTAGAGACTATGGGAGGACTCGTTGAGCGTCTGATATCTCGTAATACAGCGATTCCTGTTGCACGTCGTCAAGAGTTCACCACCTATCAAGATGGCCAAACTGCTATGTTAATTCATGTAGTTCAGGGCGAACGTGATTTAGTTGAACATTGCCGTTCATTAGGGAGATTTGTACTTCATGGCATTCCACCAATGACTGCAGGCCAAGCTCGTATTGAAGTCACTTTCCAAGTTGATGCAGATGGCTTACTCACCGTTTCTGCTCGTGAAGCAACTTCTGGCGTGCAAGCTCATATCGATATCAAACCATCTTATGGTTTATCTGAGGCAGATACGGAACGCTTATTAATTGAAGGTTTCCAACATGCCGAAGAGGACAAAAATCTTCGTCATTTAAAAGAAACTAAAGTTGAAGCAGAACGTGAGCTTGAGGCTCTTGAGCAAGCATTAAAAGTAGATGCAGATTTACTTGATGAAAAGCAGCTTGAAGCACTCAACTCTGCTAAGGAATCATTAAAAGCTCAGCTTGAAGGCAGTGATATCCAAGCGATTGAGCAAGCAGTTCAACAACTTAAAGTACATAGTGATGCTTTTGCAGCACTACGGATGAATCGACATATTGACCATGCCTTAAAAGGCACGAAGCTCGATGATTGGTCAAAATCAAATTAAAAGGTATAGGTGATCAATATGCCACGTATTAAAGTACTTCCTCACGCTCAATTTTGCCCAGAAGGAGCAGAATTTGAAGTTGAACAAAATGCAAATCTTTGCCAAAGTTTGCTCAACAAAGGAATCAAAATTGAACATGCTTGTGATATGTCTTGCGCATGCACAACTTGTCATGTGATCGTTCGTAAAGGCTTTGATAGCTTAGAAGAAATGAATGATGTTGAAGCCGATCTTCTAGACCGTGCGTGGGGGTTGGAACCTGACTCACGTCTTTCATGTCAGGTGAAAGTTGTAGATGAAGATCTTGAGATTGAGATTCCGAAATACACAATTAACCACGCTTCGGAAAATCACTAATAAATAATAAAAAAAGCTGCTTAGGCAGCTTTTTTTATTTATATAAAATTTATACCTGATCTTGTTCTTCATCGATATTTATAGGCTTAACTTCATCCTCAAGTCTAAGCTGAGCAACACCTTGAGTATTAACCAAAGTTTGTTGAACTTTAATGCGCTGAATCATTTTTTCAAGCACTTCAACCAACTCAGGGTATTCGTAGTTTTGTACTTCTTCTAAATTTAAAACTAAATGGAAACCTTTATATTCATAATCAAACCATTGTTGATGGTCTGATTTATTTCCTGTGTATTTTTCCATGACTTGCCATGTTTTTACTGCCCCTTGAATACCCTTTAAATAAATTGGGGTCTTAGGCGCACATAGAAAATCACTTTTGATCAATTGATAAGTATCATCAGAAATGAGTATTTCATCAATTTCAGCAGCATACTGTAAACGTGCCGCTAAATTTACGTCGCGACCTACAATCGTATAAGCCATACGATGGGTTGCACCATAATTCCCTACGTGGCAATAACCTGTACTAATACCCATACGGATATGTAAGGCTGAATATCCCATTTTCTTCCATCGTTCGCGCAATAACTTCATTTGCTGTCGCATAGCAATTGCCATTTCTACACACGATTTGGCATCTTGCTCAACTCCTTGTGAATTCGGATCTCCAAAAAATATGAGAATCGCATCTCCCATAAATTTGTCGACTGTCGCTTCATATTGCTTTGCAATTTCAGTCATATGACTTAAATAATCGTTAAGCAAGAAAGCTAAGTCATCAGGAATTAAAGTTTCTGATAGTTCAGTGAACCCCTGAATATCAGAAAAGAATACGGTCATTTTTTTACGTTTATATTCGATTTTTGCTTCAGCTTCCCCACGCATAATCGACTGCCATAATTGTAATGGAGCATAGCGGCTTAACTGATTAGCAAAAGCAATATAACGTGTCATCTGGTCATAATAATGCTGACGTTGCTGACTAATTTTTTTAACCCAGCGGTGTTGGTAATAATTTCCAATAGTGATAAACATTACCAAACCAAGTAAGGTAATTACTGTTAATTCTTGGCTTGTGGCTTCGAAATATGGATGAAAACCAAATAGGAAAAATGTACTCAAATAAAAAATAATCGCACCAAGCAAACTCGTTAAACAAATAACTGCAAAGGAAATACGACTATTAATTGCTGAGTAAAACAATGCAAAAAGCGCAATAAATGTTGGAACGAGATTAAGGTGCACTCCTGCCAGAGTAACAGCCACTACAATCGCATCTATTGCGAAAAAAACACTTTTTTGAGTTTTCTTATCAAACTGGTACTGCAACCAGTGTTCTAGTTTAGAACTGACAAAAAGTAAAAAAAGAAAAAAAGGAGGAATATAGATTTGATAATTAGTATTCGGTGAGGTAAAGGCATAGATCACTAAAATTAATGACAGAATTGAATATCCCATCAAACGATGAAAATATGCAAACTGCTTAGGTTCCCGATCTATAAACCTCTCTAATTGCACCCTATCCTCCACATTTCAATGTTGCCACATTGATATGTGGCATTACATTGATTTAATCCATGCGCCAATCAAAAGGCATATCACCTTGGCCACGTAGAGCAAGCATAAGAGTCTGACGCATATGAGCTAAAACATCACTTGTATATGGCACGGCTGGTGTACCCCATACAGGTTTCGGCCAAGCTACATCATTTTGATAGCGAACAACATGGTGGAAATGCAATTGAGGCACCATATTGCCTAAAGCTGCTACATTCATTTTATCAGCACGGAAAACGCGAGATAACTGGCTAGATAACCAGCTTGATTCACGTAAAAACTGTTCTTGGTCAGCTTGACTCAATTCGTATAGTTCCGTGATTCCTGGTACGCGTGGTACTAAAATCAACCAAGGAAATTGCATATCATTCATTAAACGACATGTTGAAAGCGGGAAATCGCCTACAAAAAAAGTATCTTGAGCAAGTTGTGGATGCAAACTAAACATATCTTTTATAAATGACAATAAACAATAATGGCTAATACTATCACATCAGTTTTGATGTGAATATTATTAGTAGCCCGTTTGCTTACAAATAACAATGATTTTATGCACTTATTCATATCTCAAGGTATAAATAGTGCATAAAATCCAATTACAACAAAACAAATGTCCTGATTAGCTAGCACTGGTTAGAAAAATAGATCTCAGGCATGTAGTTCACTCATCAATTTTTGCAATAAATCATTGATAAATTGAATTCGTTTTTCATACTCTTCAAGCTGTACCATCACCTTCAAACGTTGCCCACCTTCCATACGGTAATAGGTCGGATTTTTTTGCATTAACTGAATAATACTAATGGCCTGAACTGGCGTATCTGGTGAAAACTCAATATTTCCACCTTGAGTATTAATATCAATTTTCGTAATACCTAAATGTTCTGCTTTCAAACGGATTTGATGCACGCTAAATAAGTGCTTAACCGACTGCGGTGGAATACCGAAACGGTCAATAAGCTCCATACGGATGTTATCTAGTTTTTCCTGTGTATCGGTATTACTAATACGTTTATAGAATAATAGACGCTGATGAACATCACCTAGGTAATCATCTGGAATAAGTGCAGGAATATGTAAGTTAATTTCGGCAGTTAACGACAATGGAGCATCAAAATTCGGGGTTTTACCTTGTTGAATTGCTTTAGTCGCTTTCTCAAGCATTTCCATATACAAGCTATATCCTATCGCCTGCATTGAGCCACTTTGTTGCTCGCCTAACAATTCGCCTGCCCCACGAATTTCCAAATCTTCCGTAGCGAGCATAAAGCCTGCACCTAATGTCGAAGCACGTTGAATCGCATCAAGGCGTTTTTCGGCATCACCTTTTAAGTGTTTAATCGAAGGTACTAATAAATACGCATATGCTTGGTGATGCGAACGACCTACACGGCCACGTAACTGGTGTAATTGCGCTAAACCAAGTTTATCCGCACGTTCAATTAAAATTGTATTGGCATTTGGAACATCGATACCTGTCTCAATAATGGTTGAGCACACCAGCACATTATATTCTTTGTGATAGAACTGCTGCATAACTTGCTCAAGTTCGCGTTCACGCATTTGTCCATGTGCTACCGCTACACGTGCTTCGGGTACAAGCATACGAATATTTTCGGCAGCTCGCTCAATGGTCTCTACTTCATTATGTAAGAAATAAACTTGTCCACCACGAAGTAACTCACGCAAAATCGCTTCCTTGATTGAAGCATCTGTATGCTCTTGCACAAAGGTTTTTACTGCTAATCGACGGGCTGGCGGAGTGGCAATAATCGACAAATCACGCATCCCCGAAAAAGCCATATTAAGCGTACGAGGAATTGGCGTTGCTGTAAGTGTCAACATATCAACATCGGCACGTAAAGCTTTGATACGCTCCTTATCACGCACACCAAAGCGATGCTCCTCGTCTACAACCATTAAGCCTAAATCTTTAAACTGAACATTCTCTTGTAGAAGCTTATGTGTACCTACCACAATATCGACTTTACCATTTGCCAAGTCTTCAATATTTTTCAAATGTGTTTTGTTTGAACCAAAACGTGAGAGCACTTCAATACGTACTGGCCAATCAGCAAAACGGTCTTTAAAAGACTCATAATGTTGTTGAGCTAGTAAAGTCGTAGGAACTAAAACAGCGACCTGTTTGCCATTTTGTACCGCTACAAATGCTGCACGCATGGCCACTTCGGTTTTACCAAAACCTACGTCACCACACACCAACCTATCCATTGGTTTTGCTTGCTGCATATCATAGAGTGTGGCTTCAATTGCATTAGCCTGATCAAGGGTTTCTTCATACGCAAAACCGCTTGCAAATTGCATATAGAGCGACTGATCCAGTTCAAAAGCGAAGCCAGGTTTTGACTGACGACGTGCCTGAATATGTAAAAGCTCAGCTGCAACGTCATGAATTTGCTCTAATGCTTTACGCTTAGCTTTACTCCAAGCATCAGTTCCGATTTTATGTAACGGTGCTAAATCCGGGTCGCCACCACTATAACGGCTAATTAGATGCAAGTTCGTTACTGGAACATAGACTTTTGCATCTTCGGCATAATCTAGTTGTAAGAACTCATAGTCTTGTCCTTCAATCGCGAGTGTAATTAAGCCAGCATAACGCCCCACACCATGATCGATATGTACAACAGGAGCACCAATGCTGAGCTCAGTTAAGCTTCGAATCAGAAACTCTTCGGAAACTTCCTGTTGACGCTTGCGACGACGCTGTACAACTCGGTGCTCGTAAAGCTGATTTTCTGAAATAACCGTTAATTGATCAGTTAAAAGTAAGCCACGATCTAAAGGTGCATTAGTAATAGCAATTGCGAACTGACTAATTTGGAATTGCTCAAAATTCTCTACATTCGGAATCTCACCTAAACTTGAACGCAACGCATCTTTTAAGCTTTCGCGACGTCCTGCACTTTCCGCAACCAATAGAACAGGATGATTTGCTTCATCAATATATTTTTTTACGGCACTAAATGGTTTTTCTTTTTTCGGATCGACTGGCAACTTGGGTGGTTGTTCAGTTTTAAGATTAAGTGCACCAGCTTTTTCTTCAATAGTTTCTGCGCTTACAAGCATTCGTGGAAACTGGTTTAAAGCACTCAGCAAATGATTTGGAGAAATAAATAGCTCTTCTGGAGCAAGAATAGGTTGATCCATATTATGGCGCCGGTCTTCATAACGACGCATAACTTCTTTCCAGAAATTCGTTAAATCAGTGTCAATATCACTAGTTGTAATTACAATGCAATTCTTTGGTAAGTATGTTGTGAACATACTTTGTGACTGCATTTGTTCTTTATCAAAAAATAGCGGTAAATAAAATTCAATGCCAGGCGATGCTATACCATCTAAAACGTCCTGATAAATTGGATTTTTCTTAGGATTGGCAGTAGGAAAAAACTCAGAATAACGGTCTCTAAAAACTGAACGTCCTTCTTTTAAAGGGAATTCTTTCGCGGGTAAAACCGTAAAACTTTTTAGTGTGGTTGTTGTTCTTTGAGTTTCAGGGTCAAAGAATTTTAAAGAATCAATTTCATCGTCAAATAAATCTATGCGGATCGGAGATTCTTGCCCAGATGCAAAAATATCCATAATACTACCGCGTACAGCAAACTCACCATGGTCATAAACTGTATCTACTAAGTGGTAGCCCGCCTGAACTAACCTTAATTTTTGTTGTTCTAAATCAAATTTTTGACCCACTTTTATATCAAAGTGTTCTCCTAATACCCATGAGTAAGGCGCAACCCGTTGAGCCAAGGTACTTGCTGAAATCAGTAATACGCCTTGTTTAGGTATATTAGATAAAATAGCAAGACGTTCTGACACAATATCTTGATGGGGAGATAAACGGTCATAAGGCAAAATTTCCCAATCCGGAAAAATTGTCGGCTTAACTCCATAAAACTCAAGTTCACTTTCTAATTGAGCAACATGTTGGTTGTTTCTAGCAACTAATACCAATAAAGAAGAATGCTGAGTGGCAATTTCTTTAAGCAATAAAGCTGCTGATGAACCTAATAATGACCCCACCCAACGCTTTTCACCGGCCTTGAGCTGTTGCAAATTCAATTGAGAGATTTCTTGTTGAAACATGTATATGGCTTTTATGAGCTAAAAAGATATGAGGTTAATAGTAGCATGATGTTTTTAGTGAATTGAGTTATTTTTCTGCAATCAAGCTACTACTTTGTGATACTTTTTTATAGTTCTTAAACAATCATTTGAAGTTATTTGTCTCGTAAAAACATTACATAATATTGGTTTAATACCTGTATGATTGCTTTAAGCTCAAGTAACTTTTCTTGTGTATTACCTAACCTTTCCACATATCGTTGTGTTGCAATCTCTAAATCAATCTTTTCATTAATTTGTGGTGTAATTTGAAATAGCTTAGGTAAGTTATCAAAATTCTGTAATTTACGATTTGAAAAATACTCAAGGTGCTCTGACCACTTTTCATTAATCACGACATCTTTAATAACTGGACCACGCTCTGAATCAAAACTGAGCTGATTCTCTTGTAAATAAATTTGTTCTGGTGTCTCTTTCGAACCTTGAAAAAGTTGGGTTAATTTTTTAAACATCTCATCACATCATATTAATTTCAATTTATATAGTAGAGGCAATCTACTCACCTCTACCATCTAAGTTTATTTTTAATGCCTACTCGTCACCCAAGCTATCTAGAAAATCTACTGTCGGTACGAAAAATAGAGTTCCTGTTTGGGCAGTACTAAAGTCAAGTAATCGATCAAGATTACCTTGCTCATTTCCTAAGAACATATTTTCAAGCATTTGACGTGTCGTACTAAATTTACGTGAGTAACCAATAAAAAAAGTACCATATTCATTTTTGGATGGATTCGAAAAAGGCATATTTGCACGCATAATTTTTAGTTCATTGCCTTCTGCATCATGCGCTTTACTTACTACATTATGTGCTGTTAAAGGCTTCTCGTCATCATCAAGCTCAATATCGTTGAACTTTTTACGCCCGATAACTCTTTCTTGTTCCTCATCGCTTAAGGCACGCCATTTTTCCATATCATGGGTATATTTTTGGATAAATGCATAACTTCCCCCAATAAAGTCAGGATCTTCGTTACCCACTAATGCCCATTGTGCAGCAATTACAGGTTCAGGATTTTCTGTCCCATCTACAAAGCCAATAATCGCACGCCCATCGAAATAACGAAAACCATGCACTTCATCAATTGGGTAAGTTACTTTACCTAACTGTTCATTGATGATACTTCCTAACTCATAACATAAAGCCTGTCGATCAGCACGAATATGAAAGAATAAATCCCCGGGTGTTGAAACGGCTGTGTATTTTGGGCCTTTGATTTCTTGAAATGTTTCTAATTCTTGAGGCTTTGCTTGCTGTGGAAATAAAATATCCCACGCGTTTGAGCTAAAACCTAATATGGCATTAAATTTAGTTTCAGGATAACGGTTAGACAAACTTCTGGTTAACGCTGAGAATTTACCAGCAAAATCTTTTACTTTTTCTACAACAGAATCACCTTGAGCTAATCCTAATACAATAAATAAAGCATTTTCTCCAGGATGACTCGTTACAGGCTGAATTCTCATACATTCCATAAAACAGGCCTTATTTTGGTAATTTAAGATAGTAATTTAGCATATTCATGTTTTTATCGTATGATTTCTTATTGTTGTCGCTTCTTAAAAGAGACTGAGTTATCTCAATCTCTAGCGTGTTTTTCTCATTTATATTTTAACTGCCATATTGTTTTTTTAGGTACTTTACAATTTCCGCAGATTCAAACATTTTAACGCCTGTATTTGGGTCCACTAAATAAGGCACTTGCATTTTACCTTGCATGACCGGCAACAATTTTTCTCGCTTTCCCTCTTTTAAAGGTTCATATTTGCCCGGTTTTAACCGAAGAATCGCAGGCCCCATATCTTGCCATCTTTCTTTGGCAACACTATGTAAAATGTAAGGTAGCTCAAGCTCACTTAATACACTTCTTACTACTCTTGAATACGGACTTGCTTCAAAGCTCCATAGTTCAAGTTTATGCTCAGGCGCAGCTCTATTTACTATTTTTTTATTAATCCAGACACCACGAGCACCATTTAATAATGTTCCGGCAAACGCCAGATATGGCATTTTTGGATAATTTGAAAACTTATCAGGAGTTTGGCCTGTCTTACCATAGTATTTAAATAAATGATGAATGATATCTTGTGATTCGTATAATTTGTCACCTGTATTTTCATCAATAAAAAAAGGAAACTGTAATTTACCGCCAATTTCTTTAACTATGGAGCGATATTTTAATCCACCTTTCGGGCATGGATAAATTTCGACATCCAAATTTAAAAGTGTAATCACTTCACGAACGCGGCGACAAAATGGTGAACCCTCAAATTCATAAAGTTTAAGAGCTCTAACAGGCTGTTTAGGAAATGCTGTACCTGTAACACCTCTACCACCTTCAGCAATTGCAGACGCTAATGCTTGCAGTACTTTAATTTGATGATTCACCATTATGCATTCCTTTATTTAATTGTGGAGCTAGACTAGTTTTTCTTTAGCAATCACAATTCCATTATTATCTGCATAGATAAAATCACCAGATTGAATTGTGACTCCACCAAAATACAAAGGAATATCTACTTCACCAATGCCCTTACGGTTACTTTTTTGCGGAATTGCAGCCAATGCATGTACACCTAAATCTAAGCTTGCAAGTGCATCAACATCACGTACACAGCCATAAATAACCACACCATTCCAGTTATTTTTAACTGCTGATTCCGCAATCATATCTCCCATAAGTGCACAGCGCATTGAAGCACCACCATCCACAACCAATACCTTCCCTGTACCATCTGTAGCCAATAACTCTTTTACACGCGAGTTATCTTCAAAACACTTTACAGTCACAACTTGTCCGCCAAAAGTTTGTCGTGCGCCATAGCTTTTAAAGAACTTACCGTCCATTGATGGCGTGACCACTTGCAAATCTTTTTCCGGATTGTCATCTAATAAATCACATGTCACAAATGGTACTGTCGACACTTTTATTCTCCCTTATCGAGTTTGTTGTATGCTGAGATTATCATATCGTTTAAAAGCTTCAATTTGCGTTAGCGCCGCTACGACCATGGTATGAGCCAATTGCTCTGCTGTAACTGGTTTATATTTGAAAGGCTTAGTCCATTTATTTTCAATAAGTTTAAATAAACTTTGTCCTAAATCTTCAATAAAACGCACATCGCTACGCTTACCAATCAGTAGAGAAGGTCTAAAAATAGATAATTTTTCGATTCCTAAACTTTGAATATAATCTTCTAATTCGCCTTTTACTTTATTGTAGAAAATTGGCGAATTAGCATTTGCCCCAAGTGCACTAACAATTAAAAAATGAATATGTTTATCTTGGATTAAGTCTGCAAAGTGAGCATTTATCTCATAATCAACTGCATAAAAGCCTTGTTTTGAGCCCGCTATTTTTAAAGTTGTACCTAAGCAACTAAATGCATGAGTATGACCATTCACATCTTCATCATTGAGCAATAAAAAATCGTCTATAACGAGCTGAGTAACTTTCTTATATGTATTAAGTAGTTGTGATTCTTTTCTTACTACAACGGTAATGGCCTCAAATTCTGGTGTTTGCTCAAGTTGTTCAACAAGCGCTAAACCAACGAGTCCTGTAGCACCTACTACAATTGCTTTTTTCGTACTTATAGTCATTTTTTATCCAACCCTCTTTAAGTTTGTATCAAATTTAACCTTTTCTTACGGTTTTAGCAGCCCCTAAAACCGCTTAAAATGCTCTCAAGGCTTGACTTCACGGTATTGATTCATCACAATATGGCACTTGTTTACGGGCTGGTGATGGTTACACCAGTTTACTGGATTGACCACAGCCCGCCCAGACCAACTTATTTTCAAGGAGTGCAAGAGTGGCAAACTCTGCTCAAGCTAAAAAACGTGCGCGCCAAAACGTTAAAGCGCGTAAACACAACGCAAGCTTGCGTTCTATGGTTCGTACTTACATCAAACGTACTTTAAGTGCAATCGCTGGTGGTGATTATGCTGTTGCTACAGAAGCTTACAAAAAAGCTGTTCCTGTAATCGACCGCATGGCTGATAAAGGCATCATCCACAAAAATAAAGCTGCTCGTCATAAGAGCCGTTTAAATGCTCAAGTTAAAGCTTTAGCTAACTAATTGAAGCATGTAAAAAAAGCCCAACAGGGCTTTTTTTATTGTCTATGTTTTTGTGTTTACTGTACTTTATGGAACTCAGAAACATCTAACTCGTAAGTTTTGCCTCTCCAAATCCACTTTAATTTACAATTTGGAAATTCATCACCTTCAAACCATACAAACAGCCCTTCCATCATGGCAGGCCAATCTGCTTTTTGTATTTGGTTATTGCCCGAAATTACTGCAACAATCGCTGCAATAATTGTGTCGTGACTTACAGCTAAACTTAGACCACTTTTTGTTTTAGGATGAGTTTGATAGATCAGCTCTAATACATCTAATACGCCAGTAATTGGATGTTTCATACCCGGTAAGGCATTGTTCACAAAGCTATTAATAAAACCAAGTGCCCCTTGTTTACGGAAATAAGGCGCCGCCTGCTGAATATCCAGTACAAAGCTACCAGGTTCAACCAACAAACCTTGTTCAACTATTTCAATTGTATGTGTATTCGGCTCAGGACTCACCCCATCTGCTCCTTCAATCATAAGTGCAGCAGTGTCTACACAACGTTGAATTGGGCTAGAAATGCAATGTTGAATTACACGATCCGTGTTTTTAATTAAATAGCTACCCCATTCCTGAGCAAGCTCACGTCCTTGCGGTGTAAGCTGGAGGTCGTATCCTGCCAAGCCTTGCCCGTCTACCAGCTCTCTTAAGGAGTGACGTGTAAAAAGAGTTACAGGGGTCGAAGCATCAGGCAATAAATCAATTGCTTCAAACATGCTTTTAGGCAATAAATCGAGTGCCATTTTTATCTTGTCATCTTTTCTCAATATTTTGCCACTATAGCATGTCTACAATAACTCTCAATCCAAAACACCTGATTGAGCTAAAGCTTCAAATGCTATTTTTTTGCTTTCCTGATCACGAAATGCGATAAAGCCCCCATTTAATACGGTATCACGCTGGTTATATTCAAAGGGCTTACCTGTTAGAGTGAGTAAACCTCCACCTATACTTTCTAATAATCCTTGACCTGAGCTGGTATCCCATTCTGATGTCGGATGAAATCTAGGATAAATATCGATCTCTCCTTCTAACATCATACAAAACTTATAAGCGCTGCCTGCTTCACGTCGAATTACGGTACGAATCTTTTCAATAGGTTCAATGAATTTCTGATATTTCGGATTTTTACTACTATGACTTAAACCAATTTGTACAGGAGCTTGTTTTGAATAAGGTGTTTTTTGATATTGATACCATTGTTGTTGGCTAAAGCTATATTTAAAAGGTAAATCTTTTAAATAACCTAAATAAACAACTTGCTCACATGGCACAACAATCACCGAAAAAATCGTTTCACGCCCTTCAATCAAACTCAAGTTTATCGTGAACTCATCTCGCTCATGTATAAACTCTTTTGTACCATCAAGTGGATCTAGCATCCAGCAAGAAGACCAAGCATGGCGAGCACTATAGTCACTTTCTTCTGACAAAACCGGTAACTCAGGTGTAATTTCTGCAAGATGCTTTAATAAAAAACGATTTACCTTTAAATCTGCTTGCGTTACAGGTGAATCGTCATGTTTTTCTTGAATCGTAAATTCATATCCAGCCGAATAGTTTTGATATTCTTGTAATAAGATTTGGCTAGCTTCTTCCAAGATTGGTAGTAGCTGTTCAATTAAAGCATCATTGGGGCGAGTTGTTGTTATAAACATAAATAAGCTCTATTTACTTTCCTTTTCATTATAAGTGAATTATGACAAATTCAATATTCACCAACAGTCTAGTATCCTTACAAAAAGGCTTAAATTTTTATTAAGAACACTATTATTCCATCAACAGCTGAATCTTTATATTTTAACTTGATCAGACGCTTATTACTCAAGAGAAAGCCTAGTTAATTTTTGTATAGAAAATATGCTATAACTTATGAAAAATAAACAACTTAAAGTAAATTCAACCATTTCTTTTTCACGCATTTCTTGCTATGTTCAATAGCACAATAACAAAATGGAAGACTAAATATGATGCTATATGGATATCACTTCTCAACAATTGAAAATAACTGGGAAGACCTAACTCCATTAAATGAGTTTTTACAAACATTTGCAGATGATGATGGTGATGTCTCCCAAAGAGATAAAGAATCACTTAAAGAAATCATTGCTAAATCCGATACAGCTTTGGCCTTAGCTAAAGAAATGGGTTGGGATGGCAGCTATACAGGCTGTCCTTATTTATTTTGGTTACCAAGTAAAAATACGCAATCTTTTGAATATGGATTTGTTTTTAAACAAACCTCAGATAACTCAACTTTTGTAATCTCACCAATTGAATTGGCTTATCTGGCGCAAGATGAGCAGGTACAAACTTTAAGTAAGAATATTGATTAAATCTCAAAGGTTATTGACTTAAAAATTAAGCCAATAACCTAACTCCAATGTAGTTATTCAAACATACTTAATTGAGGTGTAGGTTTTATAATCCTCTCTTTAGGAACATGTAAACATTCAAATTCCTCAACAGGAAAACCTTCAATAAAACTGGAAATATCTGGTGTTTCTAAACTTAACCATTCATCTAAACGGTCATGTGGAATCACAATTACCGATCTTTTAACATCACCCGGTTCATGGAAGTCTTTCATCATGGGATGATCAATCGCATCCATGGTTAACATACTCGCAGAACGGACAATCGTTTCATTCATTTTGCAAATTTCATAGATTGCTGCGATAAAAAAAGCCTGCCCATCTTTACGGCGTACGCCCCACCGCTCAGGTTTATCATTTATATATTTACTCTCATAAAACTCCGTCACGGGTATTACACCGAACTTACATTTAAGAGCAGCTTCTTGAAAACTCGGTTTTTGGAAAATTGTTTCATGACGAGCGTTATAAGTATGTTTTGCTATGTTCGTATCTTCTGCCCATTTAGGAACCAAACCGAACATGACTTCACGCCACTCAAAACCTTGCGGTGATTTGAATAACAATGGCATTGTCCCACCCGGATAAACCTCATCGGCATAGCTAAAGCCGACCACAGGCAACTGAAGTTGCTGCAATTGGGCAAGAGTTAAAGGCTTAAAGTTGGCACACATAGCAGGAATAAAATACTGTACTTTTACATCTCTTATTTTATAAGTATTTATTCTATAAACCAAATAAAAAGGCACTTGAAAGTGCCTTTAACGACATAACTTTACGCTTACGAAACGTGCTGAATCCCTTGTGGAATAGCCTGCAATAGTCGTTTGGTGTAGTCATGTTGCGGATGTGCATAGAGCTCATCCGAGTTGGCGATTTCAACAACTTCACCATGATTCATGACCATAACCTGATCGGAGATATATTTCACAACCGACAAGTCATGTGAAATAAAAATATAACTAAGCCCAAACTCATCTTGTAAGTCTTGTAATAAATTAAGTACTTGTGCCTGAACTGAAACATCTAACGCCGAAACAGATTCATCACAAATTAGAATTTCAGGCTTTAGCGTTAAGCAGCGCGCAATCGCAATACGTTGGCGTTGACCGCCCGAGAACTCATGTGGGTATCGATAATAAGCTTGTTCAGGCAGATTCACTCTCTCAAGTAAACCAAGCGCAATTTGCTTACGTTCCGCATCATCTTTACCAATTCCATGAATTTGCATAGGTTCCAATAAGATCTGCCCAATCGTAAAGCGTGGATTTAGTGAAGCATATGGATTTTGAAAGATGATTTGGATCTTCCTTTGATATTTGGCAAACTCTTTTTCAGTTAAAGAAAGAATATCTTTACCTTCAATTAAAGCCTGCCCCCCAGAGGCTTGATGTAAGCGCATGAGCAATAACCCAACAGTCGTTTTACCGGAGCCCGATTCTCCTACCAAACCAAGCGTTTTTCCTTTAGCCAGTTTAAAAGAAACACCTTTTACCGCCTGAAATTCTTCTTTGCCAAACAATCCTTTACGACTATAAAAGCTTTTTTTCAGATCTTTTACTTCTAAAATAATTTGCTCATCGCCATTTAAACCACGTTTACGCTCAGGAATTTCTGAAACATCAAAGCTTTGCTCTACCAATATATTGTTTTCTTGTCGCATAAAATCACTGGTTACAGGCAAACGATAAGGTCTTTGTGACATTTGAGGACGACAGTAAAGTAAGGCTCGGGTATATACATCTTTAGGCTGTTCCAAAACTTGTTCAGCGGCACCTTGCTCTCTAATTTCACCATGACGCATCACAATCACTTGATCTGCAATTTCACCAACCAAAGCCAAATCGTGAGTAATAAAAAGCATCGACATTTGTCGGCGCTGACGCAATGATTCAAGTAAATCAATAATCTGTTTTTGAATGGTGACATCAAGCGCTGTAGTCGGTTCATCGGCAATCAGTAGTTTGGGCTCACAAGCAATTGCCATTGCAATCATGACACGTTGCTGCTGCCCACCCGAAAGCTGGTTAGGATAAGCATCAATTTTCGTTTCTGGTGAAGGTATACCGACTTCTTTAAGCAACTCTAAAACACGTTGCCGCGCCTGTTTTCGGCTCATATCCATATGTAAACACAACACTTCTGCAATTTGATTGCCAACCGTAAAAACCGGATTTAATGATGACATCGGTTCCTGAAAAATCATGGCGATATCTTTACCACAGATTTTTCGCATCTCTGTACGCGATAAGCCAAGCAAGTCTTTACCTTCAAAAATAATCTTACTTTTCTCATCAATCTTGCTTTGGCCCACAGGTAATAAACCCATAGTTGCTAAAGAAGTGACAGACTTACCACTACCTGATTCACCAACCAAAGCTACAGTCGTATTGGTCGGAATATCAAAGGAAATTCCTTTCACAGTTTCGATATATTGTTTATCTTCACCTTTAAAGCTTACACGTAAGTTTTCAATGTGAAGTAATGGGGTCTTTTTTTCTTGTTCTGACATTTGGATTTCCTCTTATTTTAGTTTCGGGTCTAATGCATCGCGTAGCGCATCAGTAAACATTGAAAATGCCGTAACCAAAACAGCCATTGCGACAGAGGCTGCGACAAGCTGCCACCACTTACCTAAAAGAAGTTCACTTTGTGCTTCATTTAACATACTGCCCCAAGACACTACACCTACTGGCACACCGAACCCTAAGAAACTCAAAATCACTTCCGATTTAATAAAAGAAACCACCAAAATAGACATTTGGACCAATGCAATATGGCTGACGTTAGGAAAAATATGAATAAACATGCGGCGAAAATGCCCGACACCAATGGCTTTAGCTGCAAGTACATATTCGCGTGCGGTATGTTTCATATATTCAGCACGAATTAACCGATAGACACCTGTCCAGCCCGTTAAGCCTAAAATCAGAACAATAGATAAAATGCCCTTTTGTTGTAGTACAGCAGCAATCGCAAGAACTAATAATAAATATGGAATGGAAGTAAAAATATTATAAAACCAGTTGAGAATATCATCGACCCACCCACCAAAATAACCTGAAACTGCCCCTAAAAGCGTTCCTAATGTGACTGCCAGTAAGGCAGAAACAAGCCCTACAATAATTGAAGTTTCAGCGCCTTTAATGGTTTTTTTAAGGACGTCTTGCCCCCATTTGTCAGCACCAAAAATTAGGGTACTTTTTAGTTCACTTTGCTGATCAAGTAAATGTCCACCGAGTTGCTGATCAATTGCTTTCATATCATCAGCTAATGGATCAACTACACCATAATAATCAATTGCACTTCCAGAGCTCTTTTCTTGTTTGATTTCAGCCTTGAGTTGGTGAATTACGTCTTTTAAGGGATCGACTGGATTTTCCGGTAATTCCTCATCTACAGCGGCTGTACTTTTCAAAGCTTCCGTTGTCTTATCTGCACCTATAAATGTAGGAGGCGCATAACTGACAGCAACTTCTTTATTCCAATCAGATGCAATCACACCCGTTAGAGATAGTATTAATACGATCAAATAGAACAACACAACAATGAGCGATGCCATTGCAATTTTATCGGCCCGAAGGCGACGCATGGCAAGTCGCCATAGCCCCGCTGAAGCAGGAGCGGTCTGGGTTTCTAACTTTCTTTTTGGTAAAACACTCAGCATAACTCACCTACTTCAACTGTACACGTGGATCAACCACTTTGTAGACCAAGTCCGCAATCAAATTAAAAATCATGGTTGCAGCTGCAATATATACAGTAATGGCTTTGATGACAGGAAAATCACTACGCTCTACAGCAATAATCACTTCACGACCAATACCGGGAATACCAAAAAAGCGTTCAATTAAAAATGCACCTATCAATAATGCCGGTAAATTTGACATCACATCAGTAATAATCGGAATTGAGGCATTACGTAGAACATGCACACTTAAAATTCGGCTTTCCCCTACACCTTTAGCACGTGCGGTTCTCACATAATCCTGATTTACCTCATCAAGCACAAAGCTACGATATAAACGTAAAGTAGGTGCAATACTCACCACCAGCATGATTAGAATTGGTAGTAAGGAAAACTTAAATAAATTGTCGGTAAAACTATCGCTCCATCCCTGTACTGGAAACCAGCTCAGTTGATAAGCCAGAACATATTGAAAAACAATAATGTAAACCAAAATACTAATCGACATCCCGATGGTACATAACATCATGACCATACGATCAGTTAGAGAGCCACGTACCGCCGCTACAGCCAATGCTAAAATAATTGAAATAACTGTTTGTAAAATGGTGAGTGGAATTAAAAGTGTGAGCGACGGTCCTAATCGGGTTAAGATAATTTGTGAAACGGATTCACCTGTGCTCCAACTTGCGCCATAGTCAAAAGTAAGAATTTGCTTAATAAAAATCCAAAGTTGAACATAATAAGGTTGATCAACACCTAACTGTTTACGGATATTTTCAATCTGCTCAGGGTTAGACATCTTACCTGCCAAAATATAGGCAGGATCTCCACCGACCCAATTAAATAAGATAAAAATAAGCAGCACTACTCCCAACATGGTCGGAATCATCTGCCATAAACGCCGAATAACATATGCCAGCATAGTGATAATTCCTTATTTAACCCGTTGTCCGGTAATTTCGTTAAAGAATGCTTTATTGTCAGGATCACGACCAAGGAAATCTTTAACCAATTCAGCTGCCGGTTTTTGGCTACCCTGCGATAAAATCGTCTGACGATAACGTTGTCCCACTTGTGGGTTATTCAGGTTGTCACCATAAGCAGAAAGCATGTCTAGCGCTAAAACCTCAGACCACATATAACCGTAATAACCTGCCTGATATCCACCCATTAAATGCCCGAACTGTCCAGGAAACTCTGTTGTTGGCACATATCCTAAGGCTGTAGCAGCTTCCATTTTTTGCCAAGTTTCTAAAGGTTTTACTTTTAAGGCACCTGCCGTATGAAGTGCCATGTCATATTGTGCATAAAGCGTCTGACGCGCATAACGCAAACCACGGCCATAATTATGTACTGCTTTTAAACGGGCAATTAATTCATCGTCAACACGTGGACAAGCTGGATCACAATAATCGGCCACTTTAGATAAGGTTTCTTTACGGCGTGCCCACTCTTCATACATTTGAGAAGGTGCTTCTACAAAATCACGCTCGACAGAAGTTCCGGACTGACTTGCATAGCGTGTGTTTGATAAGATGCCATGTAAAGCATGACCGAACTCATGTACAAAAGTTTCAAGCTCATCACTATTTAAACCTTTACGGTTAAAGTTGGTCACCAATACTGAAATCGGTAATCGGTTGGTTAAAGTGCTGCCACCATATACTCCCCAAACTGCTGCATGGCCGTATTTCCCTTCACGGGGGAATTTATCCATATATAAGCCACCAAGGAGTTTTCCTGTCTTTTTATCAACTACATCGTAATATTCAACTTCATCCTGCCATGCTTTAACTTTGACAGGTTTAAAATCAATACCGTAAAGATCAGATGAAATAGCAAATAACCATTTTTGTGCGGCTAAAGTCGGAAAATAATCACGAAGCTTTTCCTGATCAATTTGATATTTACTCTTACGAAGTTTTTCGCTCCAGTAAGCTTCACTCCAACGCGTTATCTCGGTTTTGTCTAACGGCGTCTTTAAGGTTTGTGCTTTAAATGCACGAAGCTCTTCTACTTCTTTACGTTCAAGTGGTGCTACAGTTTTTTGTACTTCTGCCAAGAACTTGTTTACAGCCTCTGGTGTTTTTGCCATTCGGTCTTTTAAAGCCCAATCTGCATAACTCGCTTTTCCAAATAATTGTGCAAGTTCATAACGTAAATCTATTGCCTGTTTGAGTAGTTTTAAATTTTGTTCAGTTCCACGTCGCGTAAAAGCGATTTGATATCTTTTTCGAGCATCATCATTATCCGCTAGCTCCATAAATGGACGATATTCCGGATACTCAAAACCTAATAGATAGTTACCTTTAGCATTTTTCTTTAACCCTAAAATATAACTTTCTGGCAGCCCTTTCATTTCTTCAGGAGTAAATTCAAGTTTTTCAGGGTTATCACGAATATTGCGGTTATATTCTTGTTCGAGTTTAGTCAACTCATCCAGAATAGCCTTCATTCTTGCGCGTTTTGCTGGTTCTAACTGAACCCCTGTGTCTTCAAATTGATCCAGAATATCTTGACGGTATTTCTGGTCAATCGGATCATTTGCTTTTGTATTTTTAATTACGTTATATAGTTTTGAATTTTGGAAGATATCAGTATGAAACTGATTAATTTTGATTTCGCAGTCTTCGGCTGCCTTACGTAATTTCGCATCTGGGTCGACGTTACTATATAGACCTATGGGCCCCGAAAAATCTTCAAGATGAGCAAAAATTTTATCCCACTTGGCTAATATCGGAGCAGCGGCAGCATCGTTTTTAACAGGCGTTTTTTCAAAACTAGAAATCTCTTGCTGAATTTTTTTTAAATTAGAATCACACCATGCTGGGAGTTGCTCTGCTTTGAGTAATGGTAATGTCGCACGCGTCACTTCAGCCGATGCAAATTGACTTATACCTATGGTCAACATACATAATGTAGTCATTTTCAGTGTATTATTTTTCATCGTATCTCCAATTTTTTTCATTTAATGATTAGATTTCGTATTTGTATCAATATCGAAGTACATCCATTCAGCATGTAAAATCGGATGCTTCTTATATCCAATAATTCGTGGTTGGGCCAACATATTGCGATAGCGTGCATAAGACATTTGCACAGGCATATAAACCTCTAACAAGCGCGTCATTTTTCGATATAACGCATCTCTTTCTGGGCCTGGCTTCACTTGTTGAGACTGGCGGTACAACTCATCAAACTCTGGTATCGAACCACAAGACCAGTTAGTCATATGAGTATTTGGACCATAAAAATTCTGCATAAAATTATCCCCATCTGGATAATCAGCGATCCATGCAGAAGAACCAAACATTCCCTCACATTGTTTTTGTGATCGAAGTAAGTCTGAAAAAAGCATTGGCTTATACACCATGCGAATATGTAGGTTATCGAAGTTTTTCTTCCAAAGTTCAGCACTTTGTTGGCCAATACTGTCATTGCGCGCTTTATATTCGACCACGAGCGGCTTGCCGTTTGGTTGTGTACGCCAACCAGAAGCATCTTTTTTGTAGTGATATCGATCCAACAGCAGATTGGCTGCTTTTACTGAATATGGTGTACTGCTTCTATACTGTGAGTCATATCCCACTACACCAGGTGGAACTGGGAAATGAAGACGTTCTGCATCACTATTCCTTACCAATTTAATCTCTTGATCTATTGAACGGGACATCGCAATAGCACGGCGTAAGGCAATTTTTTCTTTACTCATTCCTCCAACAACGGGATCTTTGAGATTCCAATAGATATAACTAATTTCTGGATCAACAATACGAGATAATTGCACGCCTTCTTTTGCAAGCTCGGGTCTTAATTTACCGTCTTTAATCGCTTTTGAAACTAATTGCCCTTCAAGCTGAATGATATCTACCTCACCACGCTGGAATGCTAACCATCGTGACTGGTTTTCTTCCATGACCTGAATATCAATTGTGCCGATTTGAGGCATTTGTTTACCTTTAAGGCGCTTTACAATTGCTTCATCCCCGGGGCTACTGGCATTAAAGTTCCAAATAAAACCTCGATATTCAGGATTTGCTTTTAAAACAATACGTGAGGCAGGTATCCACTTACTGAGCATATAAGGTCCAGTTCCTACTGGATGCCCCATAACAAAACCAGCTTTATCTTTATATTTCTCGATGACTTCGCGTGCCACCGCACCTGTCGGATCATGAGCCAGTAATAAAGGAAAGTTATAGTCTGGTTTTACTAACCGAATCACCAAAGTGTACTTATCAGGTGTTTGTAAACCACTTACATTTTGATCGTAATTAAATTTTCCGGATTTATTGGCTGCTTTGACTAAAGCATTCATACCTTCAATTTTATCTTCCAATAACCAACTATTGGGTGAGCGTAAATTCGGGTCTAATAACCGCTTAAAAGAATATGCATAATCGTAAGCTGTTAACTCTCTAGGTTTACCTTTAAACGCTGGGTCGGCTGTAAAGTAAATACCCTTCTTAATATGAATGGTATAAGTCAGACCATCTGCACTCACTTCTGGCATAGCCGTAGCCACGTGTGGGATTAATTTTGCTGGTCTTGCCAAATAGTCATAGGTATATAAAGTTTCAAATATAGATGTGAGTACATGCGCTGAATATAAGTCATGTACATAAGCTGGGTCGAAGCCTGTTTCAGCTGTTGGGAATACATAACGCAAAACTTTATTTGGATCGGCTGGGCTTTTCGCAAAAATAGATATAGAACCCGTTAAAGCCATTCCGGCAAAGAATAGGCCGACACTACAGTGCTTAAGCTTTTGTTTTAAATTTTCGGTCATGATGATCTTTATCTAAAATTATTTTTTAATAGGGGTAATATCAAGATATTGCCAGTTTGTATTCATCATTGGGTGAGCTTTAAACCCCTGAACTTGAGGCTGTATCAACCAATTACGAATTCGTGTTACATGAATAATCCAAGGGTTATCAGCTTCTATCTGACGGTTAAGTTTTTCGTAATATGGGAGCCGTTGTTGAGGTGGTAAATGAATGGCCTGAGTATAAAGAGCATCATAGGTTTTAGACTGATAACAAGCATGGTTTCCCTGCCCAGCATTTGGTCCATATAGTAATTGTGCAAAATTATCTCCTTCAGGATAGTCAGCAATCCATGCACCGCTCCAGATCATATATTTACATTGAGTAGCGGCTTTTAAGTTATCTGCAAAGTTACTTACCTTAAAGTCAGCTCGAATGCCAATCGCATCTAGATTTTTTTTCCAGAGTTCTGAATGAATAACCGATGCTGAGCTATTTTCTGTATTGATTTTTAAAATTAAAGGTTTGCCATTTGGTAAGGTCCGATAGCCATCAGCCGCTTTTTTATAACCATAATAATCAAGTAGTTTATTTGCTAACAGCGGATTATATCCTACGCTACTTTTATATTTAGGGTTATATCCGTTTACACCTTCAGGTATAAACATTTGTGATCTAACAGCCTGACTTTTATATGCCTGTTTTATGCTTTCTTTTTGATTGTATGACAGAGTAATTGCTCTACGAAGCGCTATTTTTTCTGGGCTAAAACCACCGATCACTGGATCCCGCATATTCATCATAGTATAGGTAATCTCAGGATCCTTATTTGGATAGTGCTTAATTCCTCTCTTCTTAAAAGAAGCTTTAAGCTGATTTCCATCTAAAGCTTGAGGAACAGCATTCGCTGTGAGTTTATCAAAGTCTAGTTGTCCAGACTGAAAAGCTAACCATCGTGACTGCTCTTCTTCAATAATACTGACCACCACCTTGCCAACTTGTGGCATTTTCTTTCCAGACATTTCCTTAACAAGATGGTTATCCCAAGGTGTTCCTGTTGACTTAAAATTCCAGACAAAACCACGATAATCAGGATTAGCAACTAACTCGACCTTACTTCTCGGTACATATTTACTTAACATATAAGGACCAGTACCTACGGGATGCATACCAATACGGTCACCGTAATAGTCAACAACCTCTTTAGCAACAGCACCAAAAGTAATATAGGCAAGAATATAAGGAAAATTAAAGTCTTGGCGAGTCAAAGTAAATTGTAGAGTATATCGATCAAGAGCTTTAACTCCAGCAATCGGAGTAGCATAATCAAATTTTCCAGTTTTTTTTGCTTGAGCTACAACCGCATCGGCACCTTGTAACTTACCATCAATAAAAGAAACAGAAGGCGCTCTATTTTTAGGGTCTAAAATACGTTTAATTGTATAGACGTAGTCTTCAGCCACCAACTCACGGCGTTTACCTTTAAAAGCTGGATCATTGGTAAAATAGATACCTGGCTTAATTTTAAATATATAAACTTTACCGTCTTGTTCCACTTTGGGCAGGCTTTCTACAGTATTGGGAACTAACTGTAATGGACGCGCTAGATAGTCATATTTGAGTAAAGGCTCAAAAATTGCCTCAGCAATACTAGCACTATAGAAATTGGTGGTTTTGACCATATCGAAACCATCATCTGGGGCCTCATAGGCAACATGCAAAATTTTGTTTGGTTGCGCTGGCGTAATTGCGTAAGCACAAGGAACTGATGTAATAGCCAGACTTAAAATGGCGAGCTTAAAAAATTTTAATTTCAAGTTCATACCCACGTAATTAGTTTTTTTAAAAGATATTATCCTTTTGAGTAACATCTAAATCTGCATAAGAAAAGTTCTTTTTCAACAGATAGGCCTATTTAGGATTTAAAATTTACTTTCCTTTATCCTCTTTCGATTTGATCAAATGGAAAAATAAACTCAAATACCTAGTGTTTTGTAACCATTGAATATAAAGCGAATTTCATGCCATTTATTAATATCCATCTTAAAATATTTAAAAACATTAAAAATTCATATTTTTATTAGATACTTAAAAACGTTTGAACTATATAAATAAAAGTAACTTTTTGCCAAATATTATATTCATATAAGTTAATCATCTAATACCTTAAATGCACAAATAAAATACATTAAAAATTAATTATGATCCACATTAGATCAAGCCTAACTTACAGATACTTTTAAAACAATCTATTGATTAATAATAAAAATATAATTTAACCATGTAATGATAAATATTATAACATTACATATTAAAAGGCTCTAAAACGATACATTTTTATTTAATAAGCATGTGAAGAGTCCAGTAATGTATATTTTTTATACAAATAAATTTGAAACTTTTCGCCAACATGAAAAAATTTTCCAAATGGAAAATTTATTTTTATATCAAAAAAGCTAAAGCATCATACTCAAGCATAATAAAATCAATATTTATCAATATTTTGCATAAACTAAAAAAAGAAAAATATATAGTTGGCACTTGCTTTGCTTAAAAACTTTCCAGCAATATCGCTAACGACAACAAAAAGGGATCAAGTCCACGATGAAAAAAAAATACAATGTTCGATCTCAGGCAACCCCCAAGATTGGCAAAACAATTCTTAAATTAAGCACCCTTAGTTTAAGCATGATGTGTCTTACCATGGCACAAGCAGCAGAAACCGAACAATCAAGTACCGATGAAAAACCAACAAAAGTCGTAAAAGTTGCCGTTACAGGTTCTTCAATTAAAGGGGTTGCGGCACAAAGTGCTTCGCCAATTACCATTATTAAAGGCGAAGATCTCGCAAATGCTGGCGTTACTACAGTTGAAGAAGCATTAACCCGTGTAAGTTCAAATCAGGCAGGTTTTTCAACTGACCAGAATGTGGGTGCCAGTAATACCGATGGTTCTACTGCTAACCTTCGGGGTTTAGGTAGTGATAAAACACTCGTTTTACTTAATGGACGACGCCTCGCAGCGAACCCTTTTGGTACTTCCACTGTAAACCTAAATATTATTCCTTTAGCAATGATTGATCGTATTGAAGTTTTACGTGATGGTGCCTCAGCAGTTTATGGTGCTGATGCTGTTGCAGGGGTTATTAATTTCATTACAAAAAAAACATATCAAGGTGTAGGTATTAGCGCAGGTTTATTACAACCAGAACACAAAGGTGGTGATAAACAAGATATTTCTATCTTTGGTGGCTACGGCGACTTAGATGAAGATGGTTTTAATATTTTCGGTGTTGTAGATTATCGTCGTACTAACGGCATTATGGCGAAAGACCGAAGAATTTCTGAACGTGGAGGAGTATTACCAGAACTCGGTCTTGATGGACGCTCTGCTAATGCCTTTACCTCAAATTTTTATGACCCTATATCTGGAGTTTCAGGAAATCCCTATGCTCAAAATGGTCAATGTTTGGGTCCCGCAGAGTCAGCAGAAGAAGGATTCTGTTATGCAAATACTCAAGCTTTGATAGGTATCAAACCAGATGTAGAAAACGTTTCTGTTTTAGGACGTGGTACATTCAAAGTTAACGATAATTTAAATGCTATTGGTGAATATATTTATTCACGTATTGAAGTTATCACTTCTGTTGCCCCTGACCCATTTAGCCGCAGTAATCTGTCAACTCGCGTCACCCTTCCAAGTGATAGTCCATATTATCCAGGCAATGGTATTGTTCCTAGCGTTAAAGGGTTAAGTGGTGCTCCCCTTGAACTCTATTTACGATCACATGCAGGAAACCGTATAGCTAAATCAATTAATGAATCACATCGGCTTTTTGCAGGTTTGGAAGGTGACGTATGGGGCTGGGATTTAAACACAGGTGTTACCTATGCAAAAAGTGAAGCCTCAGATAATTTCGTTACTGGTCAATTAAATAAGACTAAATTACAAGATGCATTAAATAACGGAACATTAAACCCATTTGGTGAAAGTAGTGATCCTAATATCTGGAATAATTTATCAGTTAAAGGGAAATATAATGAAGCAACTTTAGAATCCACTACTGCTGACTTCAGTATTAGCCGCCCTATTTTTACTTTACCTGCTGGTGAGGTTGGTTTTGCTTTAGGAGGCAGCTTTACTAATCAAGATTGGAAACAACATATTAATGCAGATTTAGTCCGTCAAGCTCCTAGTAGTGGTACAGACCCTAGTAAACCTGATAATTCCGGTGACCGAGACATTACCTCTGCATTTGCTGAATTACAAATACCTATAACCAAAACGATCGAAGCACAACTTGCAGCCCGTTACGATGACTATAGTGACTTTGGCGATACTTTTAATCCTAAATTCGCGATCCGTTGGGAACCATTAAAACAACTCATGTTCCGTACTTCATATAGCACAGGTTTCCGTGCACCAAGCCTATATGAGATTAATGCTGCTCAAAGCAAAACTTATACTGGTGCAAAATATAATGACCCACTTTATTGCCCAGGCGGTGAGGTCGTAGAAGGGAAAAATAAAAATGACTTTTGTAATACTCAATTTATGAAATTACAGGGAGGCTCAAAAGATTTACAACCAGAAGAATCAAAATCATTTACTGCCGGCTTTGTTTTTGAACCAATTAAAAATCTTGTACTAACGGTTGACTATTTCAATATTAAAATTGACGACCTAATTGCTCAGGTGGGAGAAGCCACCATCTTTGGGGAACCTGAAAAATACTCTGCTCTTTTTGTAAGAAATGCTGATGGTACTATCGACTATATAAAAACCAACTTATTCAACTCTGGTGGCATGAAAACAGAAGGTTTTGATATTAGCCTAAATTATTTAACTCCAATGACATCCACTGGCCGTTTTGGCTTTGGAATTGATGGGACTTATGTATCCAAACTAGATTATCGCGACTCAAAAGGTGAGCCATGGACAGGACAGGTTGGTCTATATGAGGACCCTGCTGTCGTCCGATGGAAACACACGGCTAATATTAACTGGGCATATGAAAATTGGAAATTAGTTTTTGAACAACAGTTTGTACGTGGTTACGATGATCAAAATCAGATAGGTGAAGAACAATATGATCATCACAAAGTTAGTGATTATACCCTCTATAATATTTCTGGTACCTATAAAGGCTTTAAAAATCTAGAAGTTACAGCAGGTATTAAGAATATCTTTGATGAAGACCCATCTGCTTCAAACGTTTTAGATAATTTCCAATACGGATATGACCCTCGGTATGGTGACCCAACAGGACGTACATACTATTTACGTGGTACATACAAGTTCTAAGTGGTTATTTTGCAAACACGACTTTAGAGATCGTGTTTGCAGACCGAATACTCATCCTTAGCCAAACATTAATTTAAAAATTGTTTGTCTACAGTTTCAGGAGTAACTATGGGCATGACTTTTACAGACATAGAAAATAAATCTGCCAAACGCCTAATTGGTATTGCTGCAGTCATTTTTCTGCATCTTCTTGTTGCCTATATTCTGATGTCAGGTTTAGCAAACAATATTCAAAAACCAGCAGAAAAACCTGTGGAATTACAAATTATTCAGGATATTAAGTCACCTCCTCCACCAAAGCCGGAAGAGCCGAAACCAAAGGAAAAACCACCTGAGCCACCAAAAATGGTCGAAAAAGTTGCCAAGGTTCCTGAGCCACCAAAAGAAGTAGAGAAAGTAGCAACACCAGTACAAAAAACGACGCCAGTAGCTCAACCGACTAAAGTCGCTACTCCGGCTCCTGCTGCACCTAGTACTCCTTCTCCGAGCCCTGTTGCTGCACCCGCTCCAGTGGCAGCGGCTGCACCAGCACCTAAACCCGCTGGTGTAACTCGTGGTGTTTCAGAAGGCTCTGCGGGCTGTGAAAAACCGGAATATCCACGCGAAGCACTCATGAACGAAGAGCAAGGAACGGTGCGTATACGTGTTTTGGTTGATACATCCGGCAAAGTCATTGATGCCAAAGTAAAAAAATCGAGTGGCAGCAAAATTTTAGATAAAGCAGCAACTAAAGCCTACAGCTTATGTACGTTCAAACCAGCAATGAAAGATGGCGTGCCTCAGCAAGACTGGTATGAAATTGAATATCCATTCGTAATTGAATAAACAATTGAATTAGCAAGAAATTAAAAAATATTGGAGATATATGATGAAAAAATCAACTCAACCACTAGTACATTTCGCTTCTGCAAGTTTAATCGCAGCTTGCTCGTTACTTCCATTAAGCTCAGTTTTCGCAGAAGAAACGAGCAATGCTCCTGTGGCAACAGCAACTACTGAAGCTACTTCAAATACAACTACTCCAACTCCACCACCAAAGCCTGCAACAAGTGAAACTGTTAAAAATCCATATGGTCTAGAAGCCCTTTGGCGTGAAGGTGACTTAGTCGCTAAGTCTACCTTATTTATTTTAGTACTCATGTCGATTGGTACTTGGTACATCATCATCTCTAAATTATTACAACAAGGTAAAGTCAAACGCCAAGGTAAAGAAGCTGAAAAACATTTCTGGGAGGCAACTTCGCTTGATAATGCTGCAGAAGGTTTAGAACAAAGTAGCGCATACCGTTTTATTGCAGAAAAAGGCATTAACTCGACTAAATCACACGGCGGCTCTCTACTTGAACGCATTGACTTTAATACTTGGGTGAGCATTTCAATACAACGTGCGATTGAAAAAGTACAAAACCATTTAGGCGGCGGTCTCGCTTTTTTAGCAACAGTTGGCTCTACAGCACCTTTCGTAGGTCTTTTCGGAACAGTATGGGGAATTTATCACGCTTTAACTGCAATCGGGATTTCAGGTCAGGCATCTATTGATAAAGTTGCAGGCCCAGTTGGTGAAGCTCTCATTATGACAGCTATTGGTCTTGCAGTCGCAGTACCGGCTGTATTGGGTTACAACTGGTTGACTCGTCGTAATAAAGCAGTGATGGAAAATGTTCGTTCATTTGGTTCAGATCTACATGCAGTTTTATTAAGCGGAGAAATTAATACCAACAATTCAATTAATCGCAGCATTAAATAATCAGGAGCAGACATTATGGGTATGAGTGTTGGTTCTGAAGATGATGAAGAAATGATTGGAACGATTAACACGACACCTCTCGTAGATGTCATGTTGGTTTTACTTATTATTTTTCTTATTACTATTCCGGTAGTTACGCATACAGTTCCGGTGAAACTACCAGAAGAAAAAAATACTCCGTACGCGACCACGCCTGAAAATATTCAACTTTCAGTTAATAAGAAAGGCGATATTTTCTGGAACGAGAGTTATGTACCGAATAAAGAAATATTGTTAGCAAAATTACAAGCTGTGGCACAAAAAAGACCGCAGCCGGAGGTACATATTCGAGGAGATCAGCTTACCCATTTTGAAGCGATAGATCAGGTCATTAGTACGACTAAACAAGCTGGTATTGGCAAAATTGCCTTTGTTACTACCCCTCCAGCTTCCCCGTAATGATTTTAAGGAGAATTTTATGGGTATGAATGTTGGCTCAAATAATGATGACGATGTAATGCTAGAGGTGAACATGACACCGCTAATTGATGTCATGCTGGTACTCATCATTATGTTTATTATTACTATACCTGCACCAAACAATGCGATTAATATTAATTTGCCAAATGGCACACCGCCACCAACAAATGAAAAGCCACCTGAAGTCATTGATGTAAGAATTGATGCAGCAGGCAAAGTATTTTGGAATAACCAACAGGTTTCTGACCGCAAGGCACTAGAGACTTTATTTCAAGGTGTTGTCGCCAAAAAAGATCAAGACCAAATCAAACTTAAACCAGACCAAATGGCTGAATATAAAAATGTAGCGATGGTCATGGCTACGGCACAGCGTTTAGGTGTAACTAAAATTGGGATTGTGAGTAGTAATTAATATCGCTTTTAACTTTAGTTAATTCCATTTCCTTCAACGCTAACTTGAATTCTCAGTTAGCGTTTTTTAAAAAGAAATACCCAACTCTAAAATAATATCACCACATTCATCATATTCCCCAGTTTCTATAAAATTCATTTTTTTATAAAGTTTTCCAGCAATATTATTAGAAGATTTATACATCGTTCGGATTCGTTTAGCCCCTTTTGAAGCCATTTCATCAATTACCATTTGCAACGCTAAGGTACCATAACCTTTAGCTTGATGATCTTTGCCAATCATAAATCGAAACAACCAAAATAATGTCTCATCAGGGGGATCAATTTCCACACAATACATTAAGAACCCAACCACCTCATCATTAAAACAGATCACTCTTGGGCAATAGTGTTCCTCGACTTTAGACTCAGCAATAGAATATACATTTGGTGCGACGTAGTCCTTTTGAGATTCATCTAATGATAATTTTGCGCATAGAAGCCAATTCTCACGATCGAGATTGTTTAAGTTAATCAAACTTGAAATCCTTTATTTATAAATTCACGCCTTATCTATAAGCACAAAATATACCGAAAATAAAAAGCCTCCGAAGAGGCTTTTTTTTATAACAGGTTAAAATTAGTCACCTGTATAACCTTTTAATTTTAAACGAGCCGCATGTAGTAATGGCTCAGTATAACCAGAAGGCTGTTCACAACCTTTAAAGATAAGGTCTGAAGCTGCTTGGAAAGCAATATTAGTTTCAAAGTTAGCTGCCATTGGTTTATACAATGGATCATTCGCATTTTGTTCATCAACAATTTTTGCCATGCGTTTAAGCACTTCTTCAACTTGTTCACGAGTCACGATACCGTGACGTAACCAGTTGGCAACATGTTGAGAAGAAATACGTAATGTTGCACGGTCTTCCATTAAGCCCACGTTGTTAATATCAGGAACTTTTGAACAACCTACACCTAAGTCAACCCAACGCACAACGTAACCTAAAATACCTTGGCAGTTATTTTCGAGCTCGTTATTAATTTCTTCTGCTGACCAGTTTGTATCAGTTGCAAATGGAGGAGTTAACAAGTCATCTAATGACAACATTTCTTCAGCTTTTAACTGATCTTGACGTGCTTTTACATTTACTTGGTGGTAATGCATCGCATGAAGTACAGCACCAGTTGGTGATGGAACCCAAGCACATGAAGCACCAGCATTTGGATGAGCAGCTTTAGTTGCCAACATATCTTTCATGCTATCTGGTTTTGGCCACATGCCTTTACCAATCTGTGCTTTACCTTGTAAACCACATTTCAAACCGATTGCAACGTTACGATTTTCGTAAGCAGCAATCCATTTTTGTGTTTTAACAGCTTCTTTACGAACAACTGGTGCAGCTTCCATAGAGGTATGGATTTCGTCACCCGTACGGTCCATGAACCCAGTGTTAATAAAGATTGTGCGATCTTTAGCAGCAGCAATACAGTTTTTCAGGTTTACAGATGTACGGCGTTCTTCATCCATAATACCGATTTTTAAAGACTTCGCTGGTAATCCTAGGGCTTGCTCAGCACGCTCAAATAACTCAACAGCAAAAGCAACTTCTTCAGGACCATGCATTTTTGGTTTAACAATATACATAGACCCTTTACGAGAGTTTTTATTTTCGTTTTCACTACGGATGTCAGCAATTGATAACAATGGTGTTACCAACGCATCCATAATACCTTCGAAAATTTCTTCACCATCAACTAAAATCGCTGGATTCGTCATTAAATGACCTACGTTACGAAGTAACATAAGTGAACGACCATGAAGTTTTGTTGTGCCACCGATCAAATTTTTAATTTCACGGTCTTTGTTCAAAGCGCGAACAATTGTTTTACCATTTTTTTCGATAGATTCTTGAAGAGTACCCTTCATCAAACCTAACCAGTTACGATAACCTTCAACTTTTTCTTCTGCATCAACAGCTGCTACAGAGTCTTCAAGATCCTGAATTGTTGTAACCGCAGCTTCAAGTGTTAGATCTTTAACACCCGCTAAATCAGTTTGGCCAATTGGGCTATTCGCATCAATTTCAATAATGACATGTAAGCCATTACTCAAAAGAACAACTTCTGAAGGGTTCGCTTCTTCACCATTGAAACCCACAAACTGAGCTTCATGAGCTAAGCCAGTTTTAGTACCATCTTTTAAAGTCACAACCAGTTTATTCTGCTCGATTGCATATTTAGTTGCATCAGCATGTGAGCCTTGCGCAAGCGGGAAAATTTCATTTAAGAAGTTTTTAGCAAACTCAATAACTTTCGCACCACGTACAGGGTTATATCCTTTTCCTTTTTCTGCACCGCCTTCTTCTGAAATTACATCGAAGCCGTAAAGTGCATCATATAAAGAACCCCAACGCGCATTTGCTGCATTTAAGCAATAACGTGCATTACGTACAGGTACTACTAATTGTGGACCTGCTAACAATGCAATTTCTTCATCTACGTTTTCAGTAGTAATTTGGAAGTCTTCAACTTCTGGTAATAAATAACCAATTTCAGTTAAAAATGCTTTGTAAGCACCTAATTCAAATTTATTGTTGCGGTGCCATTCATCAATTTTTGCTTGTAATTCATCACGCTTAGCCAATAATGCTTTATTCTTTGGACTAAGGTCGACAACAACTTGCTCAAAGTTCTTCCAGTAAGTTTCACTATCTAAACCAGAACCTGGTAAAGCTTCATTTTCGATAAAATCGTAAAGTTCTTTAGCAATCGCTAACTTGCCTTTTTGAATACGTGCAGTCATTGTCTTTCCTGAAGTTGCTACTTTTTATACCAAGAGAATCCTAGTATACCGATTTAAATTAAGCTGAATACTAATATCACATTCCTAAATAGTAAGCATTTTCCCTTGCATAACTATTGACAAAGATAAATTTTTCTATATAGGAAAATATTAAAATTCCAACTAGGATTCCCAACAATTTATTCAATATTTAAAGATACTGAAACTAGACTTTTTGTTAACAAACAAAAAAATTTCACTATCTTGTTTTTTCTAAAGCGTATTTAGTTATATCAAACTTTGCACAATGAAAAAGTACTATTTCGCTAAATTTACCTTTTTTTGTTGTAAAAAAAGCGCTCAATTTAGAGCGCTCTTCATATCTGACTTCTTAAGAAGTTTTAGTCGCATCAATATGTCGATGTTCAGAATGCAAATACTCATCTGACTGCATTTCTAATAAACGTGAACGAGTACGCTCAATTTCAAAAGCCAATTTCTCGCCTTGATAGATATCAATAATACTATCTTGAGAGGTTAAAAGTAGTTTGACTCCACGATCATAAAATTCATCGACTAGATAAATAAAACGACGTGTGCCTTCAGACAAGAAGTCTGTTAAGTGAGGAACATTACTAACTAAAACCGTATTATAAATATTGGCAATTTCAATAAAGTCTGCTGGACTACGGGGCTTTAAGCAAAGTTCAGAAAACTCACACCATAAAACATCTTCCGTATGCCCTAGGGTTTCAACAACACGGTTATTGATCACAATCGGTTCATGAGAATTTGTTTGAGTATGAGTTAAAGCAGTATAACGCTCTGATATCCAGCTTTGAGCTTCATTACCTAATGGTGATTTAAACAATTGAGCCTGTTTTAAAACACGTAAACGGTAATCCACCCCTGCATCTACATTTAAAACGACACAGTTCTTTTTAACCATTTCAATTGTAGGAATAAAACGATCACGGTGAATCCCGTTTTTATATAAACCGTCTGGTGCAATGTTTGAAGTTGCAATGAGCGTTACACCACGAACAAATAACTTTTGGAATAAGTCACTCAAAATCATTGCATCAGTTACGTTCGAGACAAAAAACTCATCGAAACAAATAACGACAGCATCTTTATAAATTTGATCAGCTACGATATCGAGTGGATTACGTTGACCCGAAAGTTTATTTAACTCTTTATGAACATGTTGCATAAAGTGATGAAAATGCATACGTGTTTTACGGCGAAATGGTACAGACTCATAAAATTGGTCCATAAGCCAAGTTTTGCCACGTCCTACACCGCCCCACATATATACACCTTTTGGAGAAGTTTGGCGGCGGAAACGACGGAAAGCTTTTTTAGAAGCCTTATAACGATTTAAAAGTTCTTTCCATACACGATCTAATTCTTGCACTGCCTGTGCTTGTGCCTCATCTGCCATAAACTGGCCTGAAGCCAATGCCTCAGCATAGCGCTCTGCTGGGGAAGACGGAGTAAATGCAGTACTATGAGAAGATTTTAAATTTAACATATCATTTTATTTCAATTTTAACTGAAGAGAGTATAGCGAACATTTTGTCCGACCACATTAGCTTTTAGCATCAAGAGTTACACTCAGTAAAACTCTTTTCCATATTGCCGAGGACTCTGTCCAAACCATCTTTTAAATGCATGATTAAAAGCGGCAGGTTCAGAATAACCAAGTGCTTCTGCAATAACTTCTATTGAATACTCTTTATATTCCATAAGTTTAAGCGCCTTATTCTTAATAATCTGTTCACGAATTTGTTTATAACTCGTATTAAGCTGCTGCAATTGATGCCTTAATGTCCTTTCAGGCATTTTCAAAGCAAAAGCGGTTTCCGCCATGCTCGGGATAATTCCTTGTTGTAGCTCTAAATAATCTTGCACATATTGAATAATAGGCGGTATTTGATGATCTTGTTCATTTAATCTTTCTATTTCTTTAATACATTTAGCCTCATAGATACGATGAGTAATAATATCTGCTGAAGGAATTTTTATTTCCAGCACATTCTTACTTAGGCTAAATGCTGCATGTGTAGAATTAAAATGTAGATCATCTCCATAATATGCGTAATATTGAGCAACGGTATCTGGATCAGAGGGTTTCGGAAATGGTAAATCTATACGCATATCAGGCATTTTTAAGCCCATCATGGTATAAATATCCTGAATAAACTTATAAGTACCCGAAATTTCGCATTGGGCACGGAGTAAACCGATTTCTGTTTTTAAATCGACCGGTAAATAGTTCAAAATGATGTGTTTTTCAGTTTCTTGTAAGCTCAAAGTACCAAATAAATGAGTAAGCTTTTGATACTGTATGCCTTTTTCTAACGCCGTTTGTATGTCATGACTGGTCACAAGTAACATGAGTAAAGGACCATAACCTGCCAATGCGTAATGTTGTCCAATAAATAATCCTTTCTCTGGGTCAACATTCTCACTAATAATTTGCTGTATATCCCATTCCAAACTGTCATGAATTGTTGAGCTTGGGTCCAAGGAATCTACTTTAATACCTATATCTGCCAAACGTGAGTCGACATCAATGCCCGCATTGCGCATTCCTTGAATTAAATAGATTAAACCAAGTGCCGATCGTTTCATTCTTTTATCAATTTCCCTAGACTGAAATGTTTTACTATAAAGAAGTGATAAAATTAATTGCCGAATCTATCAATTTTCACGTCGATACAATCATGTTTAAACTGTTTAAAAAACGTTAGTCTTGCCTGCAATCCTCTTTACCGCATATGCAGGGTTTCCAATGCTAAACGCAAAACAACATGCTATTCAAAAAACTAAAATCGCAATTATTGGTGCTGGATTCGGTGGCCTTGCCATGGCTATTCGTCTGTTACAAAGCCAACAATCAGATTTTTTTATTTTAGAAAAATCTAATGATGTCGGTGGAACTTGGCGTGAAAACCGCTATCCAGGAGCTGCGTGTGATGTTCAATCACATATGTACTCTTTGTCTTTTGCACCTAAAACTGACTGGTCAAAACGTTATGCAGAAGCTCCTGAAATTTTCGATTATATCCAAGATATAACCAATCAATATCAAATTAAAAACTACTGTAAGTTTAACCATGAGGTTACTCATGTACAGTATGATGAAGTGCGCCATATATGGACACTAGATTTTGCAAACCAACCTTCTCTCGAAGCACAATTTGTAGTTTTTGCATCAGGTCCGCTACATATTCCACAAATCCCTCATATTCAAGGTATTGAAAAGTTCAAGGGTAAAGTTTTTCACTCTTCCCGATGGGAACATGACTACAGTCTAGAAGGTAAATCAGTTGCTTCCATTGGTACTGGTGGTAGTGCAATTCAATATATTCCAGAAATCGCAAAAGACGTTAAGCAATTATATGTATTCCAACGTACAGCAGCTTGGGTTATCCCACGAGATGAGCGTAAATACTCTAATTTGAGCAAAGCTCTATTTAAAAAATCAAACTTCTATCGACAAATTCATCGTAGTCGCCTTTATTGGAGTAATGAATCTCGCGTTGTTCCTATAGTTCAGCCGCAAATCATGAAATATGGGCAAAAATTAGCTGAGGCATTTATACGTTTCCAAGTTAAAGATAAAGGTTTAGCCAAGAAACTTACACCAGACTTTGTGATGGGCTGTAAACGCATTCTTATTTCAAATAAATACTTCCCTACTTTTAACCGTAAAAATGTTGAATTAGTGACCGAGGGTATTCAAGAAATTAAAGAGAACAGTATTATTACAAAGGATGGAAAAGAAAGACCAATTGACTGTTTAATCTATGGAACTGGTTTTGTTACCGATCCACGTATTTATTTAAAACATTTTACATGTATTGGTCGCAATCAAATTGAATTGAAACAGGCTTGGAAAAACGGTGCAGAAAGTTATTATGGAATTATGACCAAGAATTTTCCTAACCTATTTCAACTGGTCGGGCCAAATACCGTTTTAGGTCATAATTCGATTATATTTATGATTGAGTCACAAGTTAATTATATTTTACAGCTTATTGATCTAGTTGAAAAATCTGGACAGCACGCTATAGAAGTTAAACCGGAAGTTCAGGATTCCTTCAATGAAAGAATACAAACACAACTTCAAGGTACTGTATGGCAAGCTGGCGGATGTAGCAGCTGGTATCAAGCTGCCGATGGAAAGAACTTTTCTTTATGGCCAACTTATACATGGAAATATTGGCTAGACACTCGTAAAGTTAATCCTAAAGATTATTTGTTATTAAATAAATGCTCACAGAGCTATGCAGCATAATATGTTCAATAGAGGTGGTCCCACATGTTTGAACAACTAAAAGCTTATTTATAAGTGATACTCTGCTCTAGTTAAGCTACCTTATTTTGTTGTGGTAGCTGGTCATAGTAAAACTCATCTGGAGTCATTTTGTCCAGACTCGAATGAGGTCGTTTCAAATTATAAAATTCAAAATATGCGTTTAATTGCTTCTTCGCATCCAAAACATTGCTGTAGGCTTTGAGATACACCTCTTCATATTTAACGCTCCGCCATAATCGTTCAACCATCACATTATCAACCCATCGACCTTTACCATCCATGCTGATTTGGATGTCATTTGATTTCAATACATCAATAAATGCATCACTGGTAAACTGACTGCCTTGGTCTGTATTAAATATTTCAGGTCGACCATATTTTTCAATAGCTTCATTTAATGTTTCTATGCAAAATGTAACCTCCATACTAATCGATACTCTATGCGCAAGTACCTTGCGGCTATGCCAATCAATCACAGCACATAAATAAACAAAGCCTTTTGCCATAGGGATATACGTTATATCCGTAGACCACACTTGATTACTGCGCTGAATAGCCAATCCTTTGAGCAGATATGGATATTTGCGGTGAGCTTGATTAGCCTGGCTTAAATTTGGTTTGCAATATAACGCATTAATGCCCATTTTCTTCATTAAAGTACGTGTATGACGTCGTCCTATATGATGTCCTTGACGATTCAACAAATCACGCATCATACGGCTACCTGCAAAAGGGTATTGCATATGTAACTCATCCATACACCGCATCAGCTTCAGATCTGATGCACTCACAGGTTTTGGGCGATAGTAATAACAACCACGGGAGACTTTCAGCAGCTGAGCTTGCTTAGATACTGAAATCTGAAGTGAGTCATCGATTAACTTTTGTGGTTGAAGCGGCCCAGTTTCTTCAACACACCTTCTAAAAAATCAATTTCTAATGCCTGCTCACCGATTTTTGCATGTAGTTTTTTTAGATCGATGGGTGGTTCTGTTGGAGCTTTTGATTGATCGAAAGCTTGCGAGGAAGCTGAAATCAGTTGATTTTTCCAGTCGATAATTTGGTTTTGATGAACATCAAATTCAGCACTCAATTCAGCAAGTGTTTTTTCTGCTTTAATCGCAGCAAGTGCTACCTTAGCTTTAAAATCATTTGAATGATTTCTTCTTGGTCTACGTGCCATAAAATACTCCATATATTGATGTTTATAACATCATTTGGGGAGCAAAATATCACTTATAAGTGTTGTTCAAATTTCCTGATCCACCTCT
>NZ_JAKTIJ010000013.1:0-9321 GCF_027855275.1 Acinetobacter sp. AOR12_HL
ATTATACGTCATGTTATATATGTAAGCCTTTGATACTATTAAGCTTTTATATCAGTCGCTTTCTTTTCCTCAACCTGCAACGGCTTACCGTCACCAGTAGTCTTATAAAAAATGTTGCGGTCCATCGCTGTCATTTCGATTGGTAAATAGATTTCACGACCTTTGTACGACAAATAAAAATCTTTCATGTGGTGATGATCTTCAACAACTTTAACGTTCTGTGAACATGGAACCCACTGATCGAGACCTTTGTCATAGCGTTGTGATTCAAAGATTAAACGCATGTTTAATCCTTTCTCATTTGTAGTTAAATCAACGTTAAGTAGCTTTGCTTTGAAAATAATTTGAGACATAAATATGATCCTTATGCGATGCGTAATTCACGCTGATTAAAAGTAGAAATTGGTTCAACAAAGTTGCTAGGTACTTGATTTTCGAAATTAATTTCGACAAGTTTAAGAAATGGAATAATGTTGGATTTAGACTCAACATGTAGATTCTGCAAGAATGCTTTTGAGTAACCCGCAGCAATTAAATCAGCCATATATTGGTAATACTGACGCTCACCATAACGTGTCTTCATAACCTCATAACCATTCATTTCTAATGCGCAGTAAAAATTGAAGACATTACGAGCCTTAGTAAAACTTTGACGGCCTTTAGGTGTCACAGTTCCAAAAACATTACAGAGATTTTTAAATACAGTATCGTGGTCAGTAGCTTTCATGGCTGTACCCTCTAGGGCTTTAAATAACTGAGCGTTTGCTTTAATCCAGATATCACGTAAAAAATTAGGGTTAGAGCGTTGATAACGAATAAGTTCAAATAAATTAGTCGGAATACCGAGTTCTTTCATAACGTAGGCTTTAATGCCTGTTTCAAATCGCAAGAGACCTTTAACCCACTGCTGTAAATCTGGATCTGACATAACAGCTACAACACGTTGAGCACATTTATCATTTGCCTTAGCAAGCTTAATTTGCTCTTCAAGTTGAGACTGAAATTCAGCAGATTTACCGTAAACTTTACGGGCAAAACGTTTACAACGTTCAGAACCATAATAGTTAGTATTCTTATAGGTAACTTGCTTAGTCGATTTACGGATATGTTGAGTAGTTACATTGCGTAAAAAGTCAATAGCATCAGCAACTTGGTTATCATCACGTAAGCGTGCTGAATAAGTTGCATCTAACTGTTTAACTTCCGTCTCACCAATGGCCAACATACCGTAAAGTGTAGGATGCGATTCAGCTAAATAGCCGAGCATTTCAAGCGCACCCTGCTCTATCCAATCCGTTCCATACACATTATGTCCTTGAAGAATCTTCGCAGGACTAGCTTTAAGCTCAACATAAGGATAAGTACGACCTTCATGGAAAAACTTAAAAGCCATCTTCGTGTAAGAAGTCGGAAGTTTAGAATATGCATGATTTAGAACTTGATGTTTAACGTTCCCATCTTCGTCTTTGTATACATCATAAGAGCCAACTCTTAACCCAAGGTCCAGTAAATCAAAACCAAATACACAGTACCGACCTTCGCTATCAATATCGACTAGCGAAGCATCAACTGGTATGTGCATCACGATTTTGTCTAACATTTCCCCACCATGTAAACATGCATGCATAAATGCAATGCGAAGAATTTACCACAGTGATACACGCATGCACAATACATGCATGCAAAAATACATGTATCATTTTCTACATTCTAAAATTTGGGAAAATTGGGAATGGTACAAAGCGTTAGGCTTAACGACAAAGAGCAAGAAGAGCTTAGAAAGAAAGCTGTCGAACTTAACAAAGTTTTAATTGCTAAAGGTCAACAACCTATTCGAGATAGTGAGTTAGTTCACATTCTAATAGAAAACGGACTAGATCTTGTAGAGATTAGTAACAGCGGTAAGTTACACATACCAAAATAAGAAAAAACTCCCAAATTCGGGAGTTAAGTCCACACTAGAATCAGAAAAAGTGCAAAATTCCGCAGTTAAGTCCACACTAGAGAAGGTGGACTTTTTTACCCTCAGACACCAAAAAATATTCAGAAAGGTCAGGCGCGACAAGTCGCTGCCCGCCCTTTCCTCTCCCTCCAGTTCGCATAATGAAGATTGATGTTAAATGCCTGCAAGTGCAGGCAAAAGCATAGCATCATTGACAAAAAAGCTAATTCCAAATTAATGAAATTAGCTTATTTATCAATGACTAAGGCAAGTAACATAATCTAGTTATTATGCGAACTCTCAGATGCTAATCATGATCATCAAAATGTTGCTGATATTCTGAGTTAGGAATTAGATGATCACAGAGAGGGCAAAAAGTATATTCGGCTCTAATTTTAGCCAAAACTTTTGAATTATTTACCCCACCATGAGAATAATAAGTAATCCAAATATCTTCTAACTCTTCTAAAGTAAATGTCATATTTTGCCAATCCTTCAAAAATCACAAATATTGATTTTATTCATTTTTTTAATGCCAGAAACAGATCACCGGCTTAACTCGAGATGTAATAAAATGCCAATCAAAAATCTATTATAAAGTCTTTTGTTCCGTAACCATGCCACACTTTTAAGTGTCTCATCAACTGATTAAATTGCAGTGTACGACCACAATATGAGCATTGCGTATAACTCGAAGTTTGATCACGTAAAAAACCGTAGACTACGCCTTGTGACCGAGTTGGATCGGTCACAATTCCCCTGAACGGTTTTTTTTGGTTACTGCTACGGTAGAACATATAGACGGTTTTTAGTAATCAGGAAAAAGATGCTCGTATTTTTTTCGATGTTCTTCAATAAACTTATTACGTTGTTCTAAAGGATAATATTTACCCCTCCAAAAATACAAAAAGCCCGTATCAGTCTTAATTCTTTTAGGTCTCTCAAAACGATAAGCCCACATATTTAATAGAGTTTTAAAGAAGCCAGACAAGATAAAACCCAATATTGCACCAGCTACAAAAATATGAATAACAAGGTTATGTAATGCAGAAATATCAGCTAAAGACATCATTTAATTAACCCCTTAAAAAGAAAAAGAACTTTGAGAATTTGCACCATTCACAGAACTACGCTGTAGGTTAGGCTGCACATAATTATTAGCCTGATAAGAAGAATAATTAGGCTGCATCTGCACCTGTGGCATAGCATTATTTACCTGAGCAGGTCGGTTATTCTGAACCTGAAAATAATTAAATGGTCTATCGCCATCTTCCATAAGTTTACGGCAATCAGATTGGCTTACATCATGCAGAATCGTACCTTGTTGGGTATAAGCCACATATTTACCTTTCATCTTCATACAACCTGAAAACACTGGCTTTGCAGTCACTTCATATTGGATTTGAGAAGTATCAACCTCATAAGGGCGATTAGGATTGTATTTGATTGCTATGGTCTCCATTCTCACGTCATTTTTAGCCTGCAGTTCTGCGTTACGTGTTTCAGGATGCATCAAATCAGCATATTGTTCTGGAGTAAGACCAGCCATAGCTGCATCATACTTAGCCCTTTCGGCTAAAGTCATATTAGAAGGATCTGAAGGTAAGACAGGTTCGTCATGGACTTTGGCGGTGACTTCCTTATCACTCATATGAAGATATTTAGTAGCAACCGGATAACCAATCCAAACAGCAAAACCGATGATACCTGCAACCATAGCCACACCCTTAATTAACTTAGGTGGAACCTTAAATTTATGGGTATCTAATACGGTAGATTCATACCAGTTAAAAACCTCTTTATTAGGTCTATAAATCGTAGTTGTACAACCATTTTTAAATGTAGCTTTCTGAAAGTCGTCTGGATCGGATTCAACAAAACCCCAAGAACGCTTGGCAGCAAAAGGAACATTCCCATTTCTAACAAGATGAATATGCTCAGACGTAAGGCGTCTAACATGAGTATGTATAAACATTGGATGCTGAGTAACAATAAAAATATCCTTACCCTCATGACGATGTTTTTCTAACAAAGTCATCCAAGTCGGTAAGTCTTCTGTTTTACAGTTAGTCGGTACATCTCTAGTAAATTCCTGTACCTCATCAATAAAAATAACTGATGTTTCTGGTGTATCTACCCAATCCTTAAAGTGGTCGAGAACCTGATATGGAAAAGGTATTTCAGGTTTAAGTCCCCGAACATTACATAAGTAAATTGGACGGCCCTCACTAGACATCTTATTAGCGAGTTCCATCATCATTGCAGTCTTATAAGAACCAGGCTGCGCTGTAATTAGTTTAATAGCCATAAAATCAACCCGTATTAATACCGAATGCACGAATAGCTACAGACATTAGTTTTAAGCTAAAACATGCAGCTGATGCAGAAAGAATAATGTTCACGCACTGGATGAAATCTAAGTACTGAATTACTTCAGCAGCAGTACCGCCAACCGTTGAAAGCTCTGTGGCTTTCTCAACAATTTTTTGCTGCATTTCATCAACAAAAGGTTTAACCGTACTGGATAAAAACAAGTAGATAACGCCAGCCGTAGCGGTCCCCAAAATTAACTTTGCAAATATTTTAAAAACTGCATATCGAAATAAAACCTTCAGTAATGCAGCAACAATAGCCCCAATAAACAATGGCATTAGATAGCCCTCACAGTTGAGTCAAGCATCTTAAAAGCAACCATCAAAGTGCAGAGATGAAGAAGTATTTTTACTAGTGCTAACAAGTCACACCATTGAGATAACGGAACCGTCATAGACCCATAAATAGGAACCGTAACTGTAAAATCCTGAACACAAGCAGAATTAGAAAAAGTTAATTTATTAGATAATGCCTGCAAAGAACCTGCGGCATCTGATTGAGCATTAAGAGAACGTGGATCATCCGAAGCATCACCAATCTTTTCATACTGTGAGGTATCAAAGTCTGATGAATCAGTCTTCATCATATCTTTAAAATCAGTAGTCTGTTTCTCAATAGCATCAACAACAGGCTTAACATCTGTAGTTCCGCCACCACCACCGCCAATAGGCTTATTATTGATAGCATTAACCACTTCATTAAGCTTATTAGCTGTAGAGTTGGTATTAGCATCGACAGCCGATTTAACATTGTTTGTAGCAGCCGTATTCGCTTCTACAGCCGTTTTTACAGTAGTAGCGTTAGCATTAACAGCAGCAGTTGTTTGATCAACTGAAGACTTAACAGAATCAAGTTTAGAATTAGTTGTATCTAACTTGCTATTAGTCTGGGTAAGTTTATCTTCAACACGAGAAACAGCATTAACCAATTCAGACTTAACCCAAGTCAATTTATCGGATAAAGCAGAAATAGCCCTAACAACAGGTGATAAATCAATAGTGAAGCTTGTTGAAGTAGTTCCACCACCAGAACCACCTGTAGAAGAACCTGAACCAGAACCAGAGTTATTAATATTAGTGCTACCAGTACCAGTATCAATCGGTGTACCTGAACCAGAACCACCGCCATCACCAGTACCTGAACCACCATCACCAGAACCAGTACCAGAACCACCACCATCACCAGTGCCAGTGCCAGAACCAGTACCTGAATTAGAAGATTTAACACATAACGCCTGACCATTGAATGAGCCAGAAACATAACCAGTGCCACAGCCTGTAGGTGGTCTATTACAGTAAGTAGCACCACCACAAGTACCCGTAGGACTTGGAGGAGCAGCCCCATCAGGACAAGTAATAGAGCCATCAGCTAGACGAGTACAACCATCGTTAGGCGGTTGATAACAATCACCGTAAGGGTCATTTTTATCACACTGGCCTGCATCAAGTGGAGTACAAGAAGATACAGGTGTTTTAGAAACGTTATATAACACTGTACTTTGACGATTGTTAGCATGATTCAAAACAATAGAATCAGGTTTAGCTTTAAAAACACAGAATTTATCTTGTAAAGGCTGACAGCGTTGTTGTGGTATAGAAGTGCCCGAATCAAAATAAACATACATTGGATAACCGACATCTGGACATTGCAAATTAACACATTGACCGTTTTGGAGGGTTTGTCCTTCGGGACATTTAGGGTCAGGAACATAATCGGGATTATTTAACCTAGTAACACCATACATAGAAATCACAGAACCATCTTTTTTCTTATAGTAACAAGTAGCAGAGTTGCCACTAAATGCAGATAAATGATCAAAAGTCGCACCGTACATACCGTGACTAGATGAAACAGTGGAAGGATAATCACAAGCCTCTTCAGCTGTTAAGTAGATTTTTTGACTATAACCTTGATAAATATATTGTTGAGAAGATGGATATGCATAAACAATAAAAGTAGTAATGCTTAATAATAAAAAAACCAAATATTTAAAAAACTTCATAAAAGCCCCCAACTTTTTAAATATTTAATTCTTATAAGATGGGGGTATTTCTACCCCCTGAGCTATTAGCTAAAGAAAGCAGCTTTAACCCATTTGAATACAACAGCAACACCCGCAAGACCGAGTAATGCAGCACCAACAGCAGTAATCGCAGCAGTACCGTCAGTTGTTAAAGTTGCAACTGGACCAGCCACGTCGACAGCAGCATTGGCATTAGTAATAAGCGCAGCCCCAACAGCAGCACCCACCCCAAAACGTTGAACATTAGTAAGTGTTAAAACACCACGTTTTTGATTTTCCATAACAATCTCCAAGGGTTAAAAACCCATTAGTCTAAGAACGATTTTAAAAACATAGCTGAGACCGAATAGAACTGCGAAAGCAGCAAAAAGACCGATCACCAAATCCATGTTTAAATACCCAATACATGTCGTCTGGTCCGACCCATAAATCAAACAAGCCAACATAATTGAATTCCTTTACTTCCGTTTTTTATAGTAGAGATATAAACCCACTGGATGAGCTATTACCCCTACTACGAAGAAATACCAAACTGCATAGATGACCATTAGAGACATCCCCAATAAATAGGATTGCCGACTTGCGATTAACGCCCCCAAAAGCCGGCAAATTCTTTTTATTTACACTTATAAAAATGGATGCAATAACTTGAGTGTTTTGTGAACTCTGCACCGCACTTCTTGCATTTATAAATGTAATCTGTCATAGTTAATTAAACGTAAGTTATTGATTTAATTGACATATTATACATTATACGTCATGTTATATATGTAAGCCTTTGATACTATTAAGCTTTTATATCAGTCGCTTTCTTTTCCTCAACCTGCAACGGCTTACCGTCACCAGTAGTCTTATAAAAAATGTTGCGGTCCATCGCTGTCATTTCGATTGGTAAATAGATTTCACGACCTTTGTACGACAAATAAAAATCTTTCATGTGGTGATGATCTTCAACAACTTTAACGTTCTGTGAACATGGAACCCACTGATCGAGACCTTTGTCATAGCGTTGTGATTCAAAGATTAAACGCATGTTTAATCCTTTCTCATTTGTAGTTAAATCAACGTTAAGTAGCTTTGCTTTGAAAATAATTTGAGACATAAATATGATCCTTATGCGATGCGTAATTCACGCTGATTAAAAGTAGAAATTGGTTCAACAAAGTTGCTAGGTACTTGATTTTCGAAATTAATTTCGACAAGTTTAAGAAATGGAATAATGTTGGATTTAGACTCAACATGTAGATTCTGCAAGAATGCTTTTGAGTAACCCGCAGCAATTAAATCAGCCATATATTGGTAATACTGACGCTCACCATAACGTGTCTTCATAACCTCATAACCATTCATTTCTAATGCGCAGTAAAAATTGAAGACATTACGAGCCTTAGTAAAACTTTGACGGCCTTTAGGTGTCACAGTTCCAAAAACATTACAGAGATTTTTAAATACAGTATCGTGGTCAGTAGCTTTCATGGCTGTACCCTCTAGGGCTTTAAATAACTGAGCGTTTGCTTTAATCCAGATATCACGTAAAAAATTAGGGTTAGAGCGTTGATAACGAATAAGTTCAAATAAATTAGTCGGAATACCGAGTTCTTTCATAACGTAGGCTTTAATGCCTGTTTCAAATCGCAAGAGACCTTTAACCCACTGCTGTAAATCTGGATCTGACATAACAGCTACAACACGTTGAGCACATTTATCATTTGCCTTAGCAAGCTTAATTTGCTCTTCAAGTTGAGACTGAAATTCAGCAGATTTACCGTAAACTTTACGGGCAAAACGTTTACAACGTTCAGAACCATAATAGTTAGTATTCTTATAGGTAACTTGCTTAGTCGATTTACGGATATGTTGAGTAGTTACATTGCGTAAAAAGTCAATAGCATCAGCAACTTGGTTATCATCACGTAAGCGTGCTGAATAAGTTGCATCTAACTGTTTAACTTCCGTCTCACCAATGGCCAACATACCGTAAAGTGTAGGATGCGATTCAGCTAAATAGCCGAGCATTTCAAGCGCACCCTGCTCTATCCAATCCGTTCCATACACATTATGTCCTTGAAGAATCTTCGCAGGACTAGCTTTAAGCTCAACATAAGGATAAGTACGACCTTCATGGAAAAACTTAAAAGCCATCTTCGTGTAAGAAGTCGGAAGTTTAGAATATGCATGATTTAGAACTTGATGTTTAACGTTCCCATCTTCGTCTTTGTATACATCATAAGAGCCAACTCTTAACCCAAGGTCCAGTAAATCAAAACCAAATACACAGTACCGACCTTCGCTATCAATATCGACTAGCGAAGCATCAACTGGTATGTGCATCACGATTTTGTCTAACATTTCCCCACCATGTAAACATGCATGCATAAATGCAATGCGAAGAATTTACCACAGTGATACACGCATGCACAATACATGCATGCAAAAATACATGTATCATTTTCTACATTCTAAAATTTGGGAAAATTGGGAATGGTACAAAGCGTTAGGCTTAACGACAAAGAGCAAGAAGAGCTTAGAAAGAAAGCTGTCGAACTTAACAAAGTTTTAATTGCTAAAGGTCAACAACCTATTCGAGATAGTGAGTTAGTTCACATTCTAATAGAAAACGGACTAGATCTTGTAGAGATTAGTAACAGCGGTAAGTTACACATACCAAAATAAGAAAAAACTCCCAAATTCGGGAGTTAAGTCCACACTAGAATCAGAAAAAGTGCAAAATTCCGCAGTTAAGTCCACACTAGAGAAGGTGGACTTTTTTACCCTCAGACACCAAAAAATATTCAGAAAGGTCAGGCGCGACAAGTCGCTGCCCGCCCTTTCCTCTCCCTCCAGTTCGCATAATGAAGATTGATGTTAAATGCCTGCAAGTGCAGGCAAAAGCATAGCATCATTGACAAAAAAGCTAATTCCAAATTAATGAAATTAGCTTATTTATCAATGACTAAGGCAAGTAACATAATCTAGTTATTAT
>NZ_JAKTIJ010000014.1:0-40741 GCF_027855275.1 Acinetobacter sp. AOR12_HL
TGGCGCAGCGGACGGGGCTCGAACCCGCGACCCCCGGCGTGACAGGCCGGTATTCTAACCAACTGAACTACCGCTGCACTTTCACAATATCGCAATTGTGGGGTAAACGATGTTAAGTCTTAAGTGGCGCAGCGGACGGGGCTCGAACCCGCGACCCCCGGCGTGACAGGCCGGTATTCTAACCAACTGAACTACCGCTGCACTTGAGATCTTAACGTAAAGGCTTGGTGGGCGCTGACGGGATCGAACCGCCGACATTCTGCTTGTAAGGCAGACGCTCTACCAACTGAGCTAAGCGCCCTTAACGTCTTCATCGTTTGTGAGGTGCATTATAGAGAATCTTTAACAGGTGTCAAACGCTTTTCGACAACTTTTCAAAAAAATGCGAATGAATGATTAAAAATAAGTCATTATTAAGTAAAAAACAATTTTTTGTATTTTATTTAAGCACTTATTTTAATATTTTGATCATTCGCCCAATTAAACAATAATCTTTAAAATCCTATTTTAGGTTAAAGATTGTTCAGACAAATAAACTAATGCGTCTTCAGAGACTAAATCAAACAATTCAATGATTTCTTCATTACGCATTCGAATACACCCATGTGACATTGGAACCCCCATCGGTTCTTTATCAGGCGTACCATGAATATAGATATAACGCTGCATAGTGTCATGGCCTTCGCCTTTGTTAAAGCCCTCTTCTAGGCCATCTAACCAAAGAATGCGTGACAATATCCAATCTCGCTCAGGAAATTGTGCGGCTAATTCACTGCTATAAACTTCACCTGTGGGCTGCCGTGCAATAAAAACTGCATTTTTGGGAGATTGCATACCAAATTTCTTAGCAACCCGATGCCATCCACGTGGGGTTTTACCCGTATTTTCTTGTTCCCCAATTCCATTTTTGCCAGTAGAGACCACGTAAAACTTATTATGTTTAGGTAAGCTTAAAGTTTGATTTGCTAAATCGATAAGAATATCTGCATCTTCAAGTTTAAATTGGGACATCGAATTTCTTCTCTTATATCAACTCAACTATTTTGAGCTTTAATGAAAAATTATGGGAAGCTTGTCTTGCGCCCAAATTAAAAGATTATCAATCTTTTAATTTGGGCTCAGGACGTAGCCATAACCAAATTGCAACAACAAGCATGGTAGTATCGGTAAAAATCTTGACCCAAAACGGCGCCGAAGTAAACAGCATCAGAATACCACTTGCGGTCATCATAATGGTTGCAATCCACTTTGCCTTACGCGGTACTGTCCCATTTGCTCGCCAGTCCTGCAGGGTTGGTCCATACTTGGGGTGGTTTAACAACCACGCATCCATCTGAGGCCATCCCTTTGAGGCCGCCCAAGCAGCCAGAATAAGAAACACTGTTGTCGGCATGCCTGGTAAAATTGCTCCAATAATACCAAGCGTGATAAAAATCACGACCAGAGTTCGCCAAAACAATGTTCGCATATATAAACCTTAAGCTATTGTTACTCGTAGTATAAAGTGTTTTTCTGGTATTGTTTTGTTGATTGACCATGAAATTTGGATGAATTATTTCGAGTACTCAACGTATGAATATTGCCTCAATTAAAACATCCTATTTTGAGCCATGGTTACAGTTCAGTCACCCAATGGTAAGACAATTGGCCTTTACAATTGCCAGCCCGAACCTACTTAGCCAACTTCCCTGCAGCCTTACTATTCGACATAGTTTTCAATTACATACAGATAAAAATTGGGAACAACATTTTCAAAATTACTTACCCCGCCTAAAGCAGCTTGATGAAGCACCAGAACCTTTACTTCAATTTATGTCTCGGCTTAAGAGCACACGCTTAGGTTTACGTTTTGAAAATTTACTTTGGTTTTGGCTACAAGAAGATCAATATCATCCTTATCAGTTATTAGGCCATAGTATTCAAAAAATTGATGGAGCAAAAACTTTAGGTGAACTCGATTTTTTAGTTTTAAATCAAAATACTCAAGAAATTGAACATTGGGAAGTTGCTCTAAAATATTACCTAGGTGAAGGTCAATTAAATTTAGAACAATGGATTGGTTTAAATAGACAAGATACTTTAAGTAAAAAGCTTTACCACTTTACTGACAAACAATTTCAATTTTCAGAAGCTTTGGGTTTTAAAGTTCAACAACGTTTCGCTGTCTTAAAAGGACAACTTTATCTTCCTCTAAATTTACCTCAAGAACAGCCTATTCCTGAATGGGTAAATTTAAAACGTCGCTTAGGTACTTGGGGTACAGAAATCCCTAAATCTGACTTTTACCGCTTAGAAAGACATGAATGGCTTTGTCCTCATCAAAAAGCGAGTTCAAACACTGCTTATTGGTGGACTGATGGCCTATATTGTCAAAATATTAATGAAACCCGATTTTATATGTTCAGACACCCTGCTTTACTAAGCTTAAAACCTTCTCTCATCAAAAATAACGGTGTTTTACAAGAGACCACCTCCTTATAGAAACAATTTATAACGTTTTTACTATTAAACAATCATGTTTCTTTTTCCGTTTGTTTTTTAATCTAAATTTACTTCATTATTAAATTTATACGGAGAAAATGATGAAAAAAGTTTTAGTCGCATCTGTAATGGTGGCATTTGTTTTAACAGGTTGTAATACGTTCAAGGGTTTTGGTCAAGATGTCTCTAAAGCTGGTGATGCTGTAACTAACACCGCACAAAAAACTGAAAATAAAATGTAAGTTATGCTTAACATTTAAAAACCTTATCGTTTCGATAAGGTTTTTTTATTTTTAAATACCCATCCCTTAGAGATTCGCCTATTATATCGGACTATATTTCACCTCATCAGTACGCAATTTCCGGTATGAACCACTCAGACACTCTCTCGCTTAGCTTAGAACTTCTACAACAGCCTTCTGTTACTCCTATTGATCATACTTGCCAAACTATTATGGCTGAGCGCTTAGCTAAGGTTGGCTTCCATATTGAACCTATGCGCTTTGGAGATGTCGATAATTTATGGGCTCGACGTGGAACCGAAGGCCCTGTATTTTGTTTTGCTGGTCATACCGACGTAGTACCAACAGGACGTTTAGACGCTTGGAATTCAGACCCATTTGCACCAGAAATTCGCGATGGCAAATTATATGGTCGTGGTTCAGCAGATATGAAAACTGCATTAGCTGCAATGGTAGTTGCATCTGAACGTTTTGTAGCAAAACACCCAAACCATAAAGGTTCAATTGCTTTTTTAATTACTTCAGATGAAGAAGGTCCTGCTGTTAACGGTACAGTTAAAGTCATAGAGACACTGGAAAAGCGTAATGAAAAAATTACTTGGTGTTTGGTTGGTGAACCATCAAGTACTCATAAATTAGGTGATATTGTTAAGAATGGCCGTCGTGGTTCTCTTAATGCTGTATTGAAGGTTCAAGGCAAACAAGGTCATGTAGCTTACCCACACTTGGCACGTAATCCAATTCATGAAGCATCGCCAGCGTTAGCTGAGTTGTGCCAAACAGTTTGGGACAATGGCAATGAGTATTTCCCTGCAACTTCATTCCAGATTTCAAATATCCATGCAGGTACTGGCGCAACCAATGTAATCCCTGGTGCTTTAGAAGTTACTTTTAATTTCCGTTATTCAACCGAGGTTACAGCAGAACAGCTTAAACAACGTGTTCATGAAATTTTAGACAAGCATGGCTTGCAATATGAAATTGTCTGGAATTTGTCTGGCTTACCATTCTTAACTCCAGTAGGTGAATTAGTTAACGCAGCTCAAACTGCTATTTTAAATGTGACTGGTACTGAGACTGAGCTTTCAACAAGTGGTGGTACATCTGATGGGCGCTTCATTGCGCCAACAGGTGCACAAGTTTTAGAACTCGGTGTTCTAAACGCAACTATCCATCAAATTAATGAACATGTTGATGTACATGATCTTGATCCATTAACTGATATTTATGAGCAAATTTTAGAGAACCTACTTGCTTAAAATATTAAAGATCAGGAATTAGATAAAAAGCATCCTCTTTAGGGTGCTTTTTATTATTTTTAACTGTGAGAATATTTGTTAAAAATCTTAAAATAAGATTCTTATTTATTAATCCAGATAATTTATTTTCATAATCTTTATAGAACTTCTTTTGAGTTCTTATCTATCCATTGCAATATAGTGGGCCAGACTTCCTTAGCAGCATTTTGGCTTAAAACAATTCGGCTATGGGAATAATTTTCCAAGTTATTATTAGAGCAACCAAATTCACGAAATACGTTATCTTGATTTTCAAAAGCTTTTAAATATTTATAACATCCTTTAACTGGTGCAATAAATTTATCGCCAGTTCCGCTAATAGAATATATTGGGACTCTAATAGAGCTCATATGTTTTTTATAATCAATATTTTTAAATTCACTAATAAAATTTTGCTTTAAATTCCAGTTAAACCATGGCTGCATGGTGTAATAGCTTTCATTTACTCGTCCTAATTTAAATTTATTAGCTGGTATCTGGCCTAGACCTTTAACAACAAGTTTTGCAGAAAAGAGTTTAATAAAGTCAAAAGAGTCATTTACTGCTCCAAATGCTTGGCAAGCTATAAAAGTAATACTTTGGATATTCTTTAAATATTCTGGATAATTAATCAAGAACATTGTTAAGCATAAACCTCCGCCACTATGGGTTACACAGTGTAAAGAGGCAATATTAAAATGATGATAAATATAGTGAAATGCAGTTTTATATTCATATAACGCAACAGTTTCAAAATTAAATGGAATATCTGTTTTTGGGCTTGTGCCGTGCCCTCGCCATTCTAAAATAAAACAGATATATCCATGATTTGCCAAATATACTGCAATACCCATACAAACAGTCTTGTCTGAAAATGCACCATGAGATAAGAAAATTGCTTCTTTTTTTATAAGAGTGTTCTCGCTTTTAGCAACTTTCCATAAAGCAAACTCAACATGGTCATCTGTTTCTAAAATATGCAGCTCTTTATGAATTGACATTTATTTTCTACTGTTGTTAAAGATTAATTTAATATACTTTTTTATACAAAGATCTTATATTTCTAACTAAAAAAATGAAATTATTTATTTTACTAATTTTATAAAGGAAAAACGACGATTATAATATATTCAGCCACACCCATAAACATCTTAAATTTAAAGTAATTATTTTCTATTTTAAAATTTCCCTAGCTTATACAAAAAAGGAACTCAAATGAGTTCCTTTTTCCTTTATAAACCAAGTGTTTTTTCAATATATTCTAAGTTAGGTATATAGTAGCGTTGATGCTGCATACGCACATATTTAAATACTGCTGGGTGTTGTTCAGCCTCATGCTCATCCATTTCATCGACAATTTCAGAAATACGCAGACGCGTAGAAACTGGCATAGTTTTACACATTAATGCAAAACGTTGGCTAATATCTTCCCCTTCAATCACTAATGCGACTGCATGTTGATCAATTGCGTTATGTACTGAGTAGACCGGTAGCTTCACATCATGCCATTCAATATGTTTTACGCCATTTTTTACATCCATGGCAGACAACACAATGTTTTGTGGCAATAGCATAGGTACCTGATCGTTACATTCAATGATATAAGCGTCAATAAAACCAGTTGAAACTGTAATAAGATGCTGTAGCTCTTGTTGGTCCATATTAGCGATCAATGATGTATTTACACTACCTTTCATGATTTGACCTCACTTTCAAACGCTACAAGTAAAGCATCGATATTCTCTAGTAATTCTTCTTCCTGGAAAGGTTTACCCATATATTGACTTACACCTAACGAGAATGCTCGTTCACGATGTTTTTCGCCTGTTCTAGATGTAATCATAATAATTGGCATGTATTGATGCATATCATGATGTCGTACAAGATTGAGAACCTCAAAACCATCCATACGTGGCATTTCAATATCAAGTAGCATCAAATCTGGCTTAATATTTTCTAGCTGCTCTATGGCGTCAACACCATCTTTAGCCGTAACCACATCATAGCCTTGGCGTTCAAGTAATCGGGAGGTGACCTTACGCACAGTTACTGAGTCATCTACAATCATGATGAGACGGCGTTCATCAGACTCTCGTTGTCTATATACTGCTTCACTAAGTTGTTTATGACGCTGAGTTGACTGAATTTGTCGCGCAATATTTTGTCCGTCTAAAATTAAGCAGACCTGTCCATCACCTAAAATTGTGGCGCCTGCAATTGCTCCAATGCTAGAGAACTGTTGACCAATTGGTTTCACTACAATTTGTGCTCGAGAGCCAATTAACTGGTCAACAAGTAGTGCCACAGTTTGGCCATTATTGGCTTTAATCATTAACACAGGTAATGAATACATCACACCATTTAAACGTGGTATGGGTTGGTTACCAACAAATTCAGAAAGATAACGTAATGGATAACGTTTATTTTCATACTCAAATAGTTCTTGAGGACTTTCAAAATACTGCTCTAAAGAGGCTGGTGACACTCGAATAATTCGATCGATTTGAGCGAGTGGAATCGCAAATTGTTGATCTGCCACTTTCACCATTAAGGCATCACTTACCGCTACTGTAGTCGGTACGCGAATCGTAAATGTTGTTCCCTGCCCATAGACGGATTCAACGCTGACATGTCCCCCCAAAGACTTAATATCACTCTGCACGACATCAAGACCTACACCACGCCCGGAAATCTGAGTGACTTGCTCGGCTGTACTTAAACCTGGATGGAAAATGAGTTGCAGTATGTCTTGCTGTTCTAAGTCTTGTTCTGGCTTGATCAATCCGGCAAGGAGTGCTTTCTGACGTACTTTTTCAACATCAATACCTTGACCATCATCACTAAAGACAACCACAACATCCGTACCTTGACGCTGAATATTAAGTTCAATACGCCCTGTTTCCGGTTTATTTGCTTGTTGCCGCTGCGCTCTGTCCTCTAAACCATGGTCAATTGCGTTTCTGAGCATATGCTCAAGCGGAGTCACTAACCGTTCTAAAATGTTGCGGTCCAACTCACCTTCCGTATTATTTACGGAAAGCTCAGCAGGTCTATTCAATGCTGTAGACGTCTGACGAACAATTCGTTGTAAACGCGGCAATAAACGCGAAAATGGGACCAAACGTGTCCGCATTAAACCTTCTTGAATTTCCGCTTGAATTCGTGATTGTTGTAAAAGCAAACTTTCGGTATCTCTGATTTTGTCAGATAACGTATTTTTAAAGTCGACCAAGTCCGATGCAGATTCAGCAAGCGATTTCGACAATTGATTTAAAGATGAATACTGGTCCATCTCTAACGGATCAAAGTCGGTATAACGAGAATGTTCAATTCCATGTTTAGCAATAATCTGTGTTTCTAACTCACCTTCCATTCGACGTAACTGATCGGCAAGCCGTTGAATCGCCAACTCCATTTCAACCAATGTATGGTTAAATTGGCTTAGGTCCATTTCAATTCGTGAACGGTTAATGGAGTTTTCACCAGACAAATCAATCATTTTCTCGATTAAGTCGGCTGAAACACGGATCATTTCATTATTCTGATCCAGACGCTCTGTTTGCTCCCACGCTCCCATCATTGGTGGAGGCTCTGTACCATCACCTTGTATAAAGGTCATCACTGGTTCTGAGCTAAACAAGTCCGCTCTAGTTAACTTAGTCGGAATCTGGATTGTAGTTTCAAAGAATTGAATATTTTCTAAACTTTGCTGTAATCCATCGAAATGCTGATAGTTGTGGTTGAAAATTGCATCTTTTAACCATGCAATTGCACTTTCTAATAAATGATCATAAATATTTGAATTGAAGTGATGCAACGCAAATTGTTCAAAAGCATTTTCTAGTTGGTAGGCAATTGCTTGTACGGCTTCTAAACCCACCATTCGTGCACCACCTTTCAAACTGTGCACGGCTCTTTGGAGCTGAAGCAAAATACTACGGTTTGTACGTTGTTCAAACCATTGTTTTAATAGCGACTCAGCCATTTCTAACAATTCAGTAGCTTCTTCTAGGAACGTCTGTTCAACAACAGCCTCAATGTCCTGTTCATCAGCTGCAATTTCACTCTCTTGCGATGTAACCGTGGTAATCATCTCAACTGGAGTAGCTAACTCGGTAACCGCTGTATCGAATACCTGATCGTGATGAGTTTCTAGCTTTGCAAGAGCAGGTTCAAGTTCTACTGGTATCTCATCTATTATTATTTCAGATATCACCTCTTGCTCAGAGAATATCTCACTTTCAGCATCAAATGCCTCAACCACTGATACAGGTTGGAAGTTAGAGTTTTGACCCGCTCGTTTTAATGCGTTAATTGTGTAAGGAGCTGCATAATCTAGTTGTTGTTCACGCATGATTTGTAAACGATCAGCCAAGTCATCTTGAACCAAACGAATAAAATCAATTAAATCTGAAGTTGCTACTAATTGCTTTTGAATTAAACGCTCATAAATGCTTTCTAATTCATGGGCAATCAAACCAAGATACGTTGCCTGAACCATATTTGCTCCCCCTTTCAAGGTATGCAAATAACGCATTAGGTTGTTCAGAGCTGCAAAGTTTTCTTGCTCACCTACCCAAATATTAAGATCGGTATCAATTCCCTCAAGTAATTCTTCAGCTTCCTCAAGAAAGATATCTAAAAGATCAGCATCAAAATTTCGTTTCACTTGTGTAGATGAAATATATTGTCGATCTTGCTGCACACTTTGACCTAATACCGCCCAGTCTGCAGAGTCTGAGAAATTCTCTACAGTAGCTACTACTTCTGGCTCTGGTTCAATATTGGATATTGGTTCAAAAGATGTCGAATCCTGCTGAGGCAGGTCATTTGATAGGTCTGGAATGTATTGCGTATAAAGTTTTAATTCTTCTAAAATACTTTGATGTTGCTTAACAACACCGACTCGCTGACCAGCAGCTAAAGCATCAAATAATTGAATGAGCTGTTGATGTGCTTTTTGATAAATTTCAAATATATAGTCTGATTGTAATAACGCAGGTTTATCAAGCAGTACTTCATAACTTTCTTTAAGTTGGCTGGTATATTCATGTAAACCCAGCATTGCTTGAGAATGTGTATGTTGCAGTAATAAATCAGCCTGTTCACTTAGGCGTTCAAGATAATCAGGAAACTCATTACGAATTCCCTTCTCAAAATCTAATTCTGCATCCAATAATTCAGAAACATCTAATTGTAATAATTGCGATACCAAGCCATGAGAAGGCATTAACGGATCTGTTCGGTCACCATGTTGCTCAACATATGCATCCCAAAATTGATTAAATTGCTGCAATCTCGCTTCGAGCTGTTCACTTGAACTATATCTAGATAGTAGTTCCAAGCTATCTCGAACAAACTCACGATATTCTTGTAATAATAAAATTTCTTCAGAGTGAGAAGATAACTCTTCTTGTAGCAGTATTTTAAATAAATGCTCAACTTTGGTACTGGCCTCGAAAATTGTTTCGACCTGTGCCATTGCAGAGCTACCACGCAAAGTATGTAAAGCACGTATTAAAGCATTGTAACTGTCGTACTGATGTAACTCTTGATCTAAGAATTGATGAATCGTGGCTAAATGTTCTTCCGCCTCTTCCATAAATAAGGTCAAAGTTTCATCTAGATTTATTTCAATTTCAGTATGTGTAGCTTGAATGATTGGCTCGGCTAACGAATCTTGTTCAATATAATCTAGCTCAAGACCAGTCACTGTTTCGGCCATAAGCGTATTTGAAAGTTGTAAAAGCTCTTCTAAAGCTGGCTCTAAACTTTGCTGTTGTTGTAGTTGTTGGCCTAATAAAATAAGAGGTCTGAAATCTAAGGTATGTGCTCGTTTTTGCTTAAAATTATCTACTAATTTAAGGAAATAGAACTTAAATACTAACTGCACATAGCTCTGAATAGTTGGCGTTAATTGTAAGCTTTGGTTGATTACCCGGTTGAGTGTATCTTCAACTGTCCACGCAAGCTCAGCTGAAGATTTAGCGCCAATCATTCTTCCGGAACCTTTTAAGGTATGGAAATGCCGACGAATTTCAGTGAGCGTAGCAATATTCTCAGACTGCATCCATTTATTTATCAAAGGTTGCAAATCAACAAAAATCTCTTCAATTTCTTCAATGAAGATCTCAAGAAACTCAGCATCTTGTTCAGAATAGCTATCTTCAGGTAGCGTCATTGCTTCAGTTAAAGTTTTTAATATTTCTTTCATAGCAAAGGCTTCTTTTGCTTACCCCCTGAGTGGGGAAAACTACAGAGTCAACACCAGAAAAATAACTATCTCCCCAATATTTGTCTGGCGCTGCTCATACTTTTAAAAGAATAGCGATATCAGAATAGCTATTCTTATCCCCCAATTTAGTCAGGTAATTTAAAGTCCGTTACTGACTCACGTAATGACTCTGCCATATTCGCCAACTCTGATACGGAGCGAGCAGTATCAAACGTTGCCGTTGTTGTTTGCGAAGTAATTTCTTGTACAACCGTCATGGTGGTTGCAATGTGACTCGCAGATGCTGACTGAAGTTTTGCTGCGTCGGAAATGCTCGCAATCAATTTTGCCAAGTCACCCGATACTTTTTGGATTTCATCCAGTGCAATACCCGCATCTTTTGCCAAATTCGCACCACGTACAACTTCCGTCGTTGTTTGTTCCATTGAAATAACGGCTTCGTTGGTATCGGTCTGAATTGTTTTAACCAGTGTTTCGATCTGTTTGGTTGCAGATGCTGAACGCTCAGCAAGACGTTGTACTTCGTCGGCAACCACGGCGAAACCACGACCAGCCTCACCTGCCATAGATGCTTGAATTGCTGCATTTAATGCAAGGATGTTCGTTTGGTCTGCAATATCGTTAATGAGCGATACGATATTACCAATTTCTTGAGAAGACTCACCTAAGCGCTTAATACGTTTAGAAGTTTCCTGAATCTGTTCACGAATAGTATCCATACCTTCAATTGAACGATTTACCACTTGTGCACCATTTGATGCAATTTGTACTGAACGCTGTGCTACTTCCGCAGATTCAGAAGCGTTGGCAGATACTTGGTCAATTGACTGTGCCATTTCATTCATGGCAGTAGAAGCACCTGCAATTTCTTGCGCCTGATGTTCTGATGCCTCTGCTAACTGGTTAGTAATACTTTGCGTATCTTGTGTGTAGCGTGCAACTTCCTGAGAGGTTTCATGAATTCGTGAAACCAAATCTCGAAGTTGGTCAATTGCGAAGTTAATCGAGTCGGCAATGGCACCCGTAAAGTCTTCAGATACAGTTGCATATGAACGTAAGTCACCATCCGCCAAGTCGGCAATTTCATCAAGTAAACGTAAAATCGCATTCTGGTTACGGTCATATTCTTCCTGTAATCGAGCAACACGTTGCTTATCCATTACACTACGTAGTGTAATTAACTTGAATACAGAGAAAATTAGTCCGCCTAATGAAAGAATAAGAACAGCACCTAAAAATAAGGTGAGCCAGTTCTTTCTTGCAACATCAGATAAATGTCCTAGACTTTCCAACATTACATCCGATTTAGAGAAAATCTGAGAAGAAGCCTGACGAACATTGACAATCTGGCTACCATTTTTTAATACCGTTGCAGCAGCAGATTTTAAGACTTTGTCATATTCAGACTTAATACTTTCTAAAGATTCACGTAAAGCCGGATCAGCAATACGATCAACACCTAACTCGGCATTACCATTCAGTTCAGCATTTAAATAGGTACCAAAAGTCTCAATATCGACACTAAAGTCACTAGTTGATACATTTCCGTCCGTACCACTTAACACCGAGTTAATCGAACGTAAAATACGCTCTGCAATAAATACCTGGTTTTTAGCAATGATTACCTGACTACTTGGCAAACCTTGGCGAGCCATTTGGTCGACCATCAAGTTATATTCTGCCTGAATCTCTGGAACCGTTTCACTAATCGAGATGTTGGTATCATATAACTGGTTAAGTACTCGTTGATGTGATGAAATCAAATCAATATTTTTTGAAACCTCACCCCATATTTTCTCAACTTTTTGATATTCATCGGTCGACTTACCGTGAATATTTTCAATTTCAAGTAAGTTCTCATCAAAGTCTTTTTTAGATTGCTGTAGCTTTGTGATTGCCTCTTGAGAACCCGACTCTGTTGCTTCAGTTGCTTGTTTAGAAATGGTTTGAGATAACAGACGTAACTCACCAAGACTTCGAATTAGCTGGTTATGACGAGGTACATTATAAAATAGATAAGCTAATGAAATTAACGCACATACTAAACATAACAGCGCTGCATAAAGGATAGGCTTGGACTTTTCACTTTCCCCAAATAAACTGGCAAACTGCTCAATTTTTGACTGGATTTTTGCAATAAAATTGACACTCGATTTTCCGGTAGCACCGCGATTGCCACTTTTCTTTTTAAGTTTAAAGCCCATACAGCTTCTCCCCAGAAAAATACGCTGTTCATTCACAGCATAAAAATTAGTTTATAAATTTTGTCGATGCGTTCATGTAGTGTGGGTTTTGCAATAACCGACTAAATAAAAAGACATGCCAATGTTGATTGTGTTGGTGAAAATACCCTTGGCAATATTCTTTTAGGTTTTCCTCTAAGTCTAAACTCTCAGAAAAAAAACTTTTTTTATTAAAGTGCTGAATCCCCAAAACCTGATCCACAACCAACCCCACATACTGGTCATGATGGCTAATACACAGCACTTTTTGGGTAGACGAAAATGAACTCCGCTGCCCTGAAATAAAATGAGCCAAATCAGATACCGAAAGTAATCTTCCACGAATGTTTGCCAATCCCTTGACCCAACTTTGAGTATTTGGAACTGGTGTATATTTCGGTGGATAGATAACTTCTGACACTTCCCCAAGTGGTGCGACGAAGTATTGCCCTCTCATTTCAAAAGCAATTCCTGACCATCGCTGTGCTTCATTTTGAACTGAAGCGTAATTCTTATTACCCCGTTTAGACAAACGAAGTAACTCGATAAATCCATTCGCTGCCATACTCGATCCTATAAAACGGGCGTATTTATCCCGTTATTTATGTTTTTATGGATGGATGAGTTAATTTAGAAATTGTTTAATTACATCAATTAATTGCTTTTCTTCGATTGGCTTGATTAAGTAATCGATTGCGCCTTGACGTTTACCCCATACTCGGTCAGTTGCCTGATCTTTAGTACTCACAATCACCACCGGAATATGCTTCGTGTCTTCATCACGGGTAATCTGGCGCGTTGCCTGAAAACCATTTACACCTGGCATGACCACATCCATTAATACCAAGTCAGGCTGCTCAGCTTTTGCCAAAGTCACACCATCTGCACCGTTAGATGCTTCAAGTACGTCATAGCCATGCTTAGTTAGGATTTCTTTAAAACGAAAAGTTTCTGTTGGTGAGTCATCAACAATGAGAATACGTGCCATTTCTTTTGCCCTCAAATTACTTATTATGAACTTACATGATTACGAATCGCATTTAGCAATTCATCTTTGCTAAAAGGTTTCGTCAAGTATTCATCTGAACCTACCACACGCCCTTTTGCCTGATCAAATAAACCATCTTTACTAGAGAGCATGATAACGGGAATGTTCTGATAATTTTGAGAGTTCTTAATCAGAGCACAAGTTTGATAACCGTCTAAACGAGGCATCATGATATCTACAAAAACAATATCCGGATTCGCTTCAGCAATTTTAGATAAAGCTTCAAATCCATCGACAGCAGTAATCACTTCGCAACCTTCGCGTTGCAATAGAGTTTCTGCGGTACGGCGTATAGTTTTTGAGTCATCAATAACCATTACTTTCAGATTTTGGAATGCATCTTCCATTTAATCTTCCATCCCCATAACATAAAATATAAATGCAATTTAACTTAAATTTGTTTTTACAGATTTATACGCATTTTTAACATATCTATACTTCTATTTTCAATGAAAGCTTTTTGTCTACTTTCTCATTTATAAACAATAACTTTTAACCTCATCACACTTTCAAAAAAATTATCATTTTTTTTATAATATCGATATTTTTATTCAGTTAAATAATAACTAATATATTTAAGATTAATTATTTAAAAATAAGTGACTTACCTTTCTTTTTTGGGGAATTTTATGAATAAGCGGATGAAATATGCCTTTTATAGGAACTGCTTGTCTGTATCTATAGGCATTGCCTCTTGCGGAGCACTGTTTTTCTCTTCCCCAACGTTGGCTGCCAATGCAGCTCCTAAAGCTGTCTGGTATCGTTATTATGATCAGCATGGTATTGCGAATATTAGTACATCCGTAACGCCGGCTCATATTCGCTATGGATATGAAGCACTCGACCAGAATATGCAAGTCATTAAAAGAAATCATCCTTATAATTCTGAAGCCGATTTAAATCAGTCCTCACAGCGTGCATTATCAGCTCGATATAGAGAAGAAGATAACAAATTAAAAAGAGCATATAGCAATAGTAAAACTGCGACGATTAAAAGAGACCAAGCATTATTGGCAATTAAAAAACAAATAAATTATCAGCAAGACCAACTGAGCCAATTACAACAAGACAAAATTTTATTTAAGCGGCAAGAAATGGAATATTTTCGTAAGGGTGAACAAGTTCCCGAAAGACATAAAACCTTGATTGAAAACAATCTTATGAATATTAATAAGGTTAAACAAACACTTGAAATACTTTCGAAAACCTATAATCGCACCAATAAAGATTATGAAAATATTATCGAACGTTTAAAAAAGCTTGAATAAGGTTACAGCTTTATCAAGAATAGGGGCAAAATAAAATTTGAATTACAGGATGATGCTGTATGCGCACAACGCATCTTACCCCTTCTACTTTTTTTAAATTAAGCTTGATCAGTCTGAGTTTAATCTTAGCTGCATGTAACCAGCAAGAAGTACCAAAAACAACAGCATCTGAACTTAAAAAAATTGAACTCATTCCTCAAGATTTAATTCCTGTAAAAGAAGGCTCACTCGCCGCTCAAACCGCTTTTACAGGAACTATTCGTGCAGTACAACAAAGTTCTATTCAAGCCCAAGTTAGTGCAACAGCGACTGCCGTTACAGCCAATGTAGGCCAAAAGGTACAAAAAGGCCAAGTTTTAGTTAGATTAAATAATCAAGACAACGCTGCACGCTTAGCTCAGGCACAGGCTAATCTTGCTTCTGCTCAGGCACAAGCAGAACTTGCACGTAATTTGATGAATCGAAAACAAAGATTGCTCAATCAAGGCTTTATTGCCCGTGTAGAGTTTGAGCAAAGTCAGGTGGATTATAAAGGTCAACTTGAAAGTGTTAGAGCTCAACAAGCCAATGTGGATATTGCTAAAAAAGCTGATCGAGACGGTATTATTACCAGCCCCATTTCAGGTGTTATTACGAAACGACAAGTTGAACCGGGACAAACCGTTTCGGTTGGACAAACATTATTTGAAATCGTTAATCCGGATCAATTAGAAATACAAGCGAAACTACCTATTGAGCAACAATCTGCCTTAAAAGTAGGTAGCTCTATTCAGTATCAGATTCAGGGTAACTCGAAACAACTACATGCCATACTGACTCGTATCTCACCTGTAGCAGATCAAGATAGCCGACAAATTGAATTCTTTGCGAGCCCTAAAGAAGCGATTGATTCATTAAGTATTGGTGCGTTCATTAACGGTATTATTTTGCATAATGATAGCAATCAGGGACAAACCATTCCTTTAGATAGCATTCAAAATCTGCAACATGATCCTTTTGTATGGGTAATACGTAATCAAACAATTCAGAAAGTCAAAATTCGAGTGGTTGAGCAACGATACAACGAAAATATCGCTTTAGTTCAGGGTTTACAAAGTACAGATCAGGTAAGTCGTATCCAGTTTGAAGATTCTGATATCAATAAAAAAGTGACGCTTACAACCGAAAAAAATAAATAAGGTAGCAAATAGCTTATGTGGTTTACCCGAATTAGTGTGAAGTACCCCGTTTTTACCATCATGATGATGCTCAGTCTAATGGTACTCGGGTTAGCATCTTGGAAACGTATGACCGTTGAAGAGTTTCCAAATATTGATTTCCCATTCGTAGTCGTCACTACGCAATATGCGGGTGCTTCACCTGAAGCAGTTGAATCGGACATTACCAAAAAACTCGAAGATCAAATCAATACCATTTCGGGTATTAAACAAATTACTTCACGCTCAAGTGAAGGGCTTTCGATGGTGATTGCAGAGTTTAATCTTGATACGTCTTCGGCTATTGCAGCACAGGATGTTCGCGACAAAATTGCTCCAGTTATTGCCCAATTCCGCGATGAAATTGATACACCGATTGTACAACGCTACGATCCATCATCTAGCCCAATTATGTCAGTCGTGTTTGAATCGAACAGCATGAGCTTGGCTCAATTAAGCTCCTATGTAGACAAAAAAATTGTACCTCAGCTTAAAACTGTTTCCGGTGTGGGTAATGTCAATTTACTAGGTGATGCTAAACGTCAAATTCGGATTAAGGTTCATCCTGAACAATTACAAAGCTATGGTATTGGTATTGATCAGGTCATTAACACCCTAAAAAATGAAAATATAGAAGTACCTGCAGGAACCTTACAACAAAAGAATTCTGAACTGGTTGTTCAGATTCAATCAAAAGTCATCCATCCTCTTGGATTTGGTGATTTAGTTATTGCTAATAAAAATGGTTCCCCTATTTTTCTAAAACAAGTAGCAACCGTTGAAGATACTCAAGCAGAACTGCAATCAAGTGCTTTTTATAATGGAAGAACAGCGGTTTCTGTCGATATTTTAAAAAGTTCCGATGCTAATGTAATTCAGGTTGTTGACAAGACCTATCAGACCTTAGAGAAGCTAAAAGCTCAAATGCCTGCGGGTTTGAATTATAAAGTTGTCGCTGACAGCTCTAAAGGTATTCGTGCTTCAATTAAAGACGTTGTTCGTACCATTATTGAAGGAGCAGTCTTAGCAGTTTTAATTGTTTTACTATTTTTAGGTTCTTTCCGCTCTACAGTTATTACAGGTTTAACCTTACCGATTACCCTACTTGGCACATTAACATTCATCTGGGCATTTGGGTTTAGCATTAACATGATGACACTGTTGGCCCTGTCACTGAGTATTGGTCTGTTAATTGATGATGCGATTGTGGTTCGGGAAAACATTGTCAGACATACAGAGCTCGGCAAAGACCATGTCACCGCGGCTTTAGATGGTACTAAAGAAATTGGGTTAGCAGTACTTGCAACCACACTCACCATTGTGGCGGTATTTTTACCAGTTGCCTTTATGGGAGGCTTAATTGGGCGTTTCTTCTATCAATTTGGGGTAACTGTAAGTACGGCTGTTCTTATTTCCATGTTCATCAGCTTTACACTCGACCCAATGCTTTCCGCACACTGGAAAGATCCTGTAAAGAAAAAAGAAAGTCGACTGCAACGTTTCTTTAACTATATTTCTAATCTATTAAATGGCCTAACGCACATCTATGAAAAGCTTTTAAAGCTTGCCTTACGCTTTCGTTTCATCACGGTCATTATTGCAATTGTTTCATTGGTTGTGGCATTAGGCTTATCAAAAATGATCGGAACCGAATTTGTACCTACACCAGATAAAGGTGAAATTCGTATTCAGTTTGAAACCCCTGTTGATTCTTCTTTAGAATATACCCAAGCAAAATTACATCAGGTTGATCAGATTATTAGGCAATTCCCTGATGTCGTTTCGACTTATGGAGTGGTTAACAGTGAAGTCGACTCCGGTAAAAACCATGCAGGTTTAGGAGTCACCCTAAAACCAAAACAAGAACGTAGTGCAGACCTGACAACACTCAACAATGAATTCCGTGATCGTTTACAAAGTGTAGCTGGCATCCGAGTGACTTCAGTCGCTGCTGCTCAAGACTCAGTGTCTGGTGGTCAAAAGCCAATCATGATTTCTATTAAAGGATCTGACCTAAATGAACTACAAAAAATCTCGGATCGTTTCATGACTGAAATGGAAAAAATTGATGGTGTGGTCGATTTAGAAAGCTCTTTAAAAGAACCAAAACCGACTTTAGGTGTACATATTAACCGTGTACTGGCCAGTGATTTAGGTTTATCTGTTTCTCAAATTGCGAATGCGATTCGACCACTCATTGCAGGTGACAATGTCACAACATGGGAAGATCGTGACGGCGAAACTTATGATGTGAATATCCGTTTAAATGAAAATAAACGTGTGCTTCCCCAAGATGTACAGAACCTATATCTCAACTCGAATAAAACCAATGCAAATGGGCAAAATATTTTAGTTCCATTAAGCGCCGTAGCCACAACCCAAGAAAAACTTGGAGCTTCGCAAATTAACCGACGTGACCTTGAACGTGAAGTTTTAATTGAAGCAAACACTTCAGGACGTCCAAGCGGGGATATCGGTCAAGATATCGATAAAATGCAAAAAGCATTCAAATTGCCAGCTGGTTATACCTTTGATACTCAAGGGGCAAATGCCGATATGGCTGAATCTGCGGGTTATGCGTTAACGGCAATTACCCTTTCGATTGTATTTATTTATATTGTGTTGGGTTCTCAGTTTAATAGTTTTATTCACCCTGCTGCGATTATGGCATCTTTACCATTGTCCCTGATTGGTGTCTTCCTGGCCTTATTCTTATTTAGGAGTACCCTAAATCTATTTTCAATTATTGGCATTATTATGCTGATGGGGCTGGTAACCAAAAACGCGATTTTGCTTATCGACTTTATTAAAAAAGCGATGGAAGATGGGATAAGTCGTTATGATGCTATTTTACAAGCAGGCAAAACCCGTTTACGCCCAATCTTGATGACAACAAGTGCGATGGTAATGGGTATGGTTCCATTAGCTCTAGGTCTAGGTGAAGGTGGTGAACAAAGTGCACCCATGGCTCATGCTGTAATTGGGGGTGTCATTACCTCTACCTTATTGACTCTTGTGGTTGTCCCCGTCATTTTCACTTATCTGGATGACTTGAAAAACTTTATGCTGCGTCAAACCCGACGATTCATGTCATAATGCAGCGACTATCGTATAATCCGCGTTTTTATAACGCTTAACTTTTAGGACTTTTTCCATGCGCGCAAGCCGCTTTTTATTTGCAACGTTGAGAGAAACCCCAAACGATGCTGAAGTGATTTCACATCAGCTCATGTTACGTGCGGGGATGATTCGTAAATTGGCATCTGGTTTATATACATGGCTGCCGATGGGAACACGTGTGCTTAAAAAAGTTGATGCCATTGTTCGTGAAGAAATGAACCGTTCAGGTGCTATGGAAGTGTTCATGCCCGTAACTCAACCCGCAAGCTTGTGGGAAGAATCGGGTCGTTATGAACAATATGGTCCTGAATTATTACGTTTCAAAGATCGTCACGACAATCCGTTTGTGCTTGGTCCTACACATGAAGAAGTGATTACCGATTTAGCACGTAACGAGCTAAAAAGTTATAAACAGCTTCCTGTAAATTTCTATCAAATTCAAACCAAATTCCGTGATGAGATCCGCCCACGTTTTGGTGTAATGCGTTCACGCGAGTTCATCATGAAAGATGCTTATTCTTTCCATGCAACTCAAGAATCATTACAAGAAACTTATGATGTGATGTACGACACTTATAGCCGTATTTTCACTCGTTTAGGTTTAGATTTCCGCCCAGTACAAGCAGATACAGGTTCAATTGGTGGTTCAGCTTCACATGAATTCCACGTATTAGCTGCAAGCGGTGAAGATGACATTGCATTTTCAACTGAGTCTGATTATGCAGCAAACGTTGAAATGGCTGAAGCTGTTTTAGTGGGTGAGCGTGCAGCGCCTACACAAGAATTTAAATTGGTTGACACACCAAATCAAAAAACAATTGCTGATGTTTGCCAGTTCTTAAATGCTGATCCTAAACAATCTGTAAAAGCATTATTGGTTCAAGGCGTTGCTGATGAGAAAGGCAATGTACCTGTCGTTGCTCTATTCTTACGTGGTGACCACGAACTGAATGAAATTAAAGCCGAGAAACATCCTCTAGTGGCCGCTCCTCTCGCGTTTGCCACAGAAGAACAACTTCAAGCATTTGGCTTAACTGCTGGCTTCACTGGTCCACAAGGTTTAGTTGAAAAAGGCATCACTGTAATTGTTGACCGTGCTGCATCTGTTCTTTCTGACTTCGTTGCTGGTGCAAATGAGGCAGACAAACATGCTGTAGGCGTAAACTGGGAACGTGATGCACAGATTACTGAAGTTTTCGATTTGCGTAATGTGGTTGAAGGTGACCCATCTCCAGATGGTAAAGGTACACTACAAATTAAACGCGGTATTGAAGTAGGCCATATTTTCCAACTTGGTACTAAATACTCTGAAGCTTTAGGATGTAAAGTTCTCGGTGAAGATGGCAAACCATTTACAGTAACAATGGGCTGTTATGGTATTGGTGTGACACGCGTAGTTGCAGCTGCAATTGAACAAAACTACGATGACAAAGGGATTATTTGGCCACAAGCGATTGCTCCTTTTGAAATCGCAATTGTTCCAATGAATGCACACAAATCACCACGTACTCTTGAAGCAGCAGAAGCGCTTTATGCAGAACTTCAAGCCCAAGGCTTTGATGTATTACTTGATGACCGTAACGAACGTCCGGGTGTTAAATTCTCTGACCTTGAATTAATGGGTATTCCACACCGTATTGTGATTGGTGAAAAAGGTCTTGATGCGGGTACTTTTGAATATAAAGGTCGCCGTGATGCTGAAGCGAGTAATTTAACTAAAGAAGAACTTTTAGCTAAATTAGCGCGTTAATAAATACATAAATAAAAAAGCAGCTTTTAGAAGCTGCTTTTTTTTAAATTTAATTTTACGCCTGAACTGTTAAGTCTTTAATGGTTGTGGAAGATCCATTGTTTTTAACCGATTCAATACCTTTATCTCGTGAAGCTTCACTGGCATAGAACTGGCTCGAACCAATAATTTGATGATTTGCAGCTTTTAAATTGAAGTAAGGTTTCCCATTTTTTGCAGTTAAACGATCATATCGCGCATCGTCACTACTATTTTTTTGAACTGACTCAATACCATTGACTGCTGATGCTTTTGCTTTATATAGCTCACTATTTAAAATAATTTCGCCATTACCAGCCTTAAGTACAAAGCGATATTGTCCATCATTCGCTTGTGTAATTTCGTACCATCCTGCCATATGAACCTCGTTTTTTTGTTGGTGTGGGTATGACTTTCGTTATTATTCTGGACGAAAGTTAATTCTTCTTAATGACAATATAAATGAGCTACTAAGCTTTGGATAGTCTACTTTTTATACATTATCGTAATAAAATTATAAGGATGTTGAAATGTAAAAAGGTAGAGATCACGCCTGCGATCTCTACCAAAATGTAATTAAAATTAACAAATTAAGCTTTTTTTACAAATTCAGATTTTAACTTCATCTGACCAATACCATCAATTTTACAGTCAATATTGTGACCATCACTTGCATCAGGAACTAAACGAATACTTTTTACTTTTGTTCCGACTTTAACAACTGAAGAAGAACCTTTAATTTTTAAATCTTTAATTACAGTAACGCTATCGCCATCCGCCAAAACGTTTCCATTAGCATCTTTAATAACTTCTTGCTCTTCAGTTACTAAAGCTTCCCCTTCTTTCCACTCATGTGAGCATTCTGGACAAATTAATAAATCGCCGTCTTGATATGTATATTCTGATTGGCATTTTGGACAGTTTGGCAAAGACATAAAAAAATCTCAAAAAGTATATTATGCAAGATACGACTCATTTTTTAAAGTTTTAAATAAAAGACTTTTACCAAAAAAAAATTTATATATTTAACTTTTGCTCTTTTCTAATAAGTATTCTTTTAAAATAATCGCATGGTTATGTTCCACATCTTTAGCCGAATACAAAAGTGTGACTTTATGATGTGAAACAATTTCTAATAACTCTTTTACTGCGGGGTTGGTTTCTAGTTCTTTTAAATAACGTTGTTTGAACTCATCCCAATGTTCTGCGGACTCTGCATGAAACCACTTACGAAGTTCGGTTGAAGGAGCTATTTCTTTTAACCATAAATCTAAATGAGCATTTTCTTTGCTAATCCCTCGACTCCATAGTCGGTCAACCAAAATTCGCTTTCCATCATCACCGCTTACATCCTCATAAATTCTTTTAATTTGTATGTTCATATCTTTATCTCACAAGAAGGCTTAACTCATTGAGCTTCATATGATCATTCAATATTTTGTTCATTTTTGATAGTGTTTAAAAATAAAAAATGAGTAGTTTTTCTACTCACTTTTTATTTAAATCTCAATTTAAAAAGACAATTATTGATCTGGAATGTCGGCTTCTACTAACAACTTCAATAAAGATAAAGACTCTTGCCAGCCTAAATAGCATGCTTCCACAGGAATAACTTCAGGTATTCCTTCTTGGGTAATGTGTATTTCTGTGCCGACCAATACTGTTTTTAATGTAATGGTGACCTGCATCGTGCCAGGTAAATTTGCGTCGTCAAATTGGTCGTTATAACGAATTAATTCATTGGGAACGAGCTCAACATAAGTACCTCCAAATGAATGTGTTGACCCGGTTGAGAAATTGGTAAAGCTCATTTTGTATGAGCCCCCTACTTTTGCATCAAAACTATGAACCTTCGCGGTAAAACCGTGAGGTGCCATCCATTTAACTAAAGCATCTGGGTCAAGAAAAGCACGATAAACTCGTTCAGCTGGTGCCTTAAACACTCGATGTAATTTTACTGTACCTGTTGCCATTGTCTTCTCCTTATTTCAAGTCCATTTAAGTTATAAAAATTATGTTGAATAGCTTAAACCGTAGAATTTCTTTTAACGTATATTTTTGGTGTTTTTTTGACCTAAACCTATTGTTTTATACAAAAGTAAATTACGAAAACTATGGCTGATTTTTTAGTAAAAATGGAGCAAAATAGTCAGCAATCATAAAGAAACATATTGAATTTGAGATTAATCATGAGTCTGCTCGCTTTCTCCTCATATGCATTAAACGGTGTAGATGCACAAAAGTTTTTACAAGGCCAAGTGACTGTAGATACTGAACGTTTAGCTGAAAATGAAACACGCTATACAGCCATTTGTGATCTTAAAGGCCGCATCCATTTTGGCTTGTGGCTAAAAAAGAATAATGCAGAAAGTTTTGACATTATTGTCACTCAAGATCAAGCTGAAGAATTCGCGAAGCACATTAAAAAATATGGTGCTTTTTCAAAAATGACCTTAAGTGAACAAGGTGCTGTATTCCCAAAAGTTGTGAATGGCCATACTGAGTTCAGCTCTACAGAAACTGATATTTCCGAATGGCAAAAACAAGCCATCATGACAGGTCAAGCATGGATTGCTCAAGCGACTGAACATGAGTTTCAGCCACAAGAATTACGTTTACATCAACGCGAAGGCGTCAATTACGATAAAGGCTGTTACTTAGGTCAAGAAATTGTGGCGCGCCTTTGGTTTAAGGCAAAACCAAAACACTGGTTGCATTTAGTTCAAGGTACGGGTGATGCACCTGCTCCAGCAACTCAACTGCACAATGACGTAGAAGTGGTTAATAGTACCCAAACTACTGACGGTTATATTGCCTTAGTTGTTGCGAAACCTGCCGCCCTTCAAGAGTTAGGGCTTCAAGTTTTAGATTTACCAGAAGCTTTAAGTGGTGATGTTGCTAGACCACAATAATTATATTTAATAAATTAAAAGCCCGTGGATAAATCTGCGGGCTTTTCTATAGATACAAAATTCTAATGAATTCATTAAATTAGGGCATCAATTTTTTAAGTTTTCTATGCCATCATAATCCATGTTGTAATCTAAGAGAAAAAATATGAAAACTAAACTTGCTACACTCATGTTGAGTTTGGCTTTTTTCGGTTCTGCTCATGCTGATGTTAAAACACTTGAACAAAATCTGAAGACAAATTATCCAGACCTCCCTGTAAAAGGTGTCTATCAGTCACCTGTCGCTGGGATTTATGAAGTCTATACAAGTGGCCGTATTGTTTATACCAATCAAGATGCAAAATACTTTTTTGTAGGCAATTTAGTTGATATCAAACAACAAAAAAATATGACAGAAGAGCGAATTGCCGAATTGGGTAAAATTGATGTTAAAAGTCTCCCATTAAATCAGGCAATTAAATACGTCAAAGGTAAAGGAGAACGTACTCTTTATATTTTCAGTGACCCTGATTGCCCTTACTGTCAGCGTCTAGAACAAAATATGGTTGGGGTAGATAACGTAACGGTATATGTATTCTTATATCCGCTGACCAGCTTACATCCAAATGCTGAAAAGGTTTCTAATCAAATCTGGTGCTCTAAAAACCCTTCAGAAGCTTGGACAAATTATATGCTTAACCGTAAATTGCCAGCAGCTGGCAAAAGCTGTACAAGTCCAATTCAGAAAAATATTGCTTTAGGCCAGAAATTAAATATAGATGGCACACCAACTCTGTTCTTACAAGATGGTCAAAGAATCTCTGGCGTACCAAGTGATGCAAAACAGATTGAAGCATTATTACAGTCAGTAAAATAATCCAATACGCCATTCTCTTAAGTAGAGTGGCGTATTATTTTTCTCCACAGTTTGCTTTATAGACATCGTTTTATATACAAATCGGCTGTTTACTTTCGCCCATCAATATTTATGATGAGAAATTGAATTGAGCTAATACATCGATGGAATGATGTAGCTACAAAGTAAAAGGTTAAAAAGAAATGAAGAAATTACTTATCGCCAGTCTAATTGCCATTTCAAGTTCATCAATCTTTGCAGCAGACACTACGACATCTGCAGCTAAAAACGATGTATTTAAACAGGCTGAGCAGCTATACGCAGCAAAAAATTATCCTGCTGCTTTTCAAGAAGTCCAACGTCTTGCACAAACAGGAAATGCTCAAGCCATCTATAACTTAGGCTATATGACACAAATGGGCCAAGGCACTGCCAAAGATAATGCCAAAGCTCTAAAATATTATGAAGATGCCTCAAATAAAGGTTATGCTCAAGCGAGTTACACGCTTGCACAAATTTATGAGACTGGTGAATTAGGTGTTGCCAAAGATAGCAACAAATTCAGTCAATATATTCAAAAGGCAGCAGCTCAAGGTTCTGATGATGCAACTGTCAAAATAGCAACCATTTTATTTGCACAGAAAAAACCTCAATCTCATCAAATTGCTTTACAAAAGCTGGCGCCTTTGATTAGAAAAGGAAACTACCCTGCTATACAGGTCAAAGCGCTTTATGATATTAGCCAGGGGGTTGAAAATAAAAATCCTTTAATGAAACGCCAAGGCATTGAAGCTTTACAAACAATTGCCCAAAAGGGTTATGCGCCTGCATCTATGGCTTTAGCAACCATGATGGCGAATGGCAATATCATTCCTCAGAACTTGCCTCAAGCAAAACAGATCTTTACTGAGCTTGCTAAACAAAATGTTCCTAATGCTAGAGAATCTTTAGCTTCGGTCGAAAAAATTATTGCTGAGAAGAATAAACAAGCTGCCGCCGCTCCTACGCAGCCAGCTCCTAAAAAATAGTAAAGAGACAATAGCCCCACATGGGGCTTTTCTTTTACCACCACAAGGCAATAAGCCCACTCACACCCATAAAGCCAATAATGGTACTAATCATTAAGGGGGTTAATGCTCTTTCATTTAAACCGTAGGCTTGACCAAAAATACCAAAAGCGATCGGCATTGGCAGCGCAGCAAGTAAAGTGCCAGCATATAACATCTCTTGGCTCACGTTTGGCAGTAAAAGGAACAGCCCAAAAATCACAACAGGCATAAGGATGACATTAAATCCAGCCAACAATATACTTTGGAAATTCACGGCGGTAATACCAATACCAACCAAGCTGCCACCAATAGCAAATAATGCTAGAGGCGAAGCTGTTCTTCCTAAAAGTTCTAAGGCTTGTCCAAGTTTTGAAGGCAGATGAATATCTAGCAAAATGCAGCTCATCCCAACTAAAATTGCAATAATTACAGGGTTTTTAAGTAAATTAATGAATGTTTTTTTCAGTAAAGGCAAAAGCCGTTGCTGTTGATGCAAACCCGCTTCTGCCAAAATAAGCATTAAAGCAACTATTAATAAATTTTCGATAATTAAGGTTAAAGATATATAGATTGCAGCATGACTCCCCATTAGCATGGTTAGAATCGCTGTACCCATAAAACCTGTATTTGACATAGAAGCGCCCATCGATATGACTGCACTATGTGTTAGGCTATTTTTAAAATACTTGCGGTAAAGGATAAAAGCCAAAAAAAACAAGATTAAAGAGCCGCCACCATAAGCAATAAAATAAGCTGGGTGCCAAATATCTTGTAAGTTTTTATTGGCTAAAGATTGGATTAAAAAAGCAGGTAAAGAAATTTTAATAACAAATGCACTCAGAGCCTTAATTTGTTCAGGTGTTACCAGTTTAATGAGGACACTACAGTACCCCATCAATAATAAAATCAAAATTGGTAAAATTACCTGAAAAACCACAGACTACTTCCTCACTCATTTCAAAAGAAAAACGGGCAAATCTTAATTTGCCCGAATATTAAAAACTAAAAAGAATCAAAAAGCTGTTTTAAGCCATGTGGTTGGCAACGCAAATATTGAGGAGCAATTTTGACTTTTGCACCCAATGTAGCAGCAGCATGCCATGGCCAACGTGGGTCATATAACATTGCACGCGCAAGACCAATGGCATCAGCTTGCTGGTTTTCTAAAATTTGTTCAGCATGCTGTGGGTCAGTAATAAGCCCTACCGCAATCACAGGAATAGCTACATGTTTTTTAACCTGTTCCGCGAAAGGAACTTGGTAACCTGCTCCAATAGTAATATTTTGACGCTCATGTAAACCGCCACTAGAGACATGAATATAGGCCGCGCCTAACTGCTCTAAGGCTTTTGATAAACCAACCGTAGACTCAATATCCCACTGCTCATTGCCATCCATCCAATCTGTTGCAGATAAACGTACCCCTACCGGATAACCTTCGGGAACAGCAAGTTTAATTGCCTGAAGAACCTCAAGCGTCATACGCATACGGTTTTCTAAAGAGCCACCATATTCGTCAGTACGTTGATTGGCAATTGGCGATAAGAATTGGTGTAGCAAGTAACCATGAGCAGCATGTACCTCAATTAGCTCAAAGCCCGCTTCAACTGCACGTTTTGCCGCAGCTGCAAAGTCTTGTTGAATTTGTTTAATCTCGGCAATGGTTAAAGCATGTGGCGCTGCATCGTGAACCGAAAAAGTACTTGTACTTGGAGCAACTGTTTGCCAACCATGTGGCTGATCTTTTGCAATTTGGCCTTTACCTAACCAAGGCTTTTCAGTAGATGCCTTACGTCCAGCATGAGCTAATTGAATTCCAAATGGCATAGGAGAAAGTGTTTTAACTTTTCCCAATAAAGTTTTGATCTGGTCACGTTGCTGATCATTCCAAAGGCCAAGGTCTGCATAACTAATTCGACCTTCCGCCTGTACAGCTGTAGCTTCCACAATACATAGCCCAGCTCCAGACAACGCGTAATTTGCCCATTGCTGTTCATGCCAATAGGTAATTTCGCCTTCATCTGTTGCCGAATATTGGCACATTGGGGCAATTACAATTCTATTGACCAGTTGTAGTGAATCGAAATTAACCGTTTCAAATAATTTTGCCATTTTTAATTCCTAGAATTGTTTAATTACACGTAAACCTGCACTCCAGTTACGTCCATCAGCAGGTTCGAAATAGCGGCTATTACCGTCATTTACAATAACTGAACCTGCATATTTTTTATCAAAGAGGTTATCTACACGAGCAAAGCTATTGACTTTCCAATCGCCCATTACCCATGCATAACCAACATTTGCTGAGGTTACACTGTAGCTCGGTGCTGCGTCACTGTTGGTATCATTCACGTATACTTTGTCCATATACTGTACATCTACACCACCATATAGACCGTGCGATGGCTGCCATGCCAAAGAGGCATAAGCTTGGTTTTTGGCAATACCTGGTATGGCATTTCCTGTTGGAATTGCTGAAGCGAGAACTTTGTTGTCTTGATCAAGTTTTTCAGGAACGTTCGCATCAAAAGTCGCATCTAAATATGTATAACTTGCAGTCGCAGTTAAATCTCGCCACAACTTTTTATTCCATGCAAACTCTACACCTTCACGTAAGGTTTTATCTGCATTACGAAAGGTTGAACGCCCCCCTAAGTTTCCCGCTGAAACAATATCATTCTTAGTCTTTGTTTGGAAAACTGCCAAAGTAAAATCACCTAAAAGATTTTGTGACTTTAAGCCTGTTTCATAGGTATCGCTTGTAGATGGTTTTAAACCAAAGTTAAAACCTGACTTTGAAATATCAGTGTGATAAGCCATTTCAGTAAAAGTTGGTGTTTCAAAACCTTTGGCATAACTTACATAGGCCATGAGTTCAGGTAAAATTTGCCAACTTAAAGCAGCAGAAGGTAAAACTTTCTCGTAATCCGTTTTGCCACTATCATCACCGTTAACAGTCCCATACTCATCAGGCCCTGAAGTAAAATGATCTTTTGACTTGTAATGGACATTGCTATAACGCACACCCGTGTCTAAACGCCACGTAGGTAAGAACTGCCATGAAGCTTGTAAATATGGATCGATATTCCATAAAGTATTGTCTTCATCACGGCGTAAATTACCTTTGACGCCATAAATACCATCCGCATTAAAATTTTCAAAGCCTTTACGTTCCTCATCCATTGCATCGAATGCAACCCCGATGCTTACAGTGGTATTTGGTAGTAGTTCTTTACCTGTCCAACGGAAATCAGCACCATAATAATTACGTTCAAAATCAATGACTCCGCCAGCATGCTTAGGGCTCTTTTGACCTGTATAAACTGGCTTACCATTTTCCACTACTACCTGACCTTGTGGGATAGATTGATATTGAGTAACTTGGCGATTGCCTAAATATGCCATGGCGTACAGTTCGTGCTGATCATTGATTGGTTTAAACCAAGTTATACCTGTTTGAGTTTGTTCAATATCTTTGCGCGCGTTAAACCCCCATTTTTTTACATAAGGAGCAATCTGTTTTGGGTTTGCTTGCCAATCCTTACGCTCTAACCCCATTGGATCATCGGCATGGATTTTTACATAATTGGTTACCCAGTTGATTTTACTACCATCATCAAGATTCCAGCTGAGCTTTGCATTATTTAACACTTTTTCTGCACCGCTATGTTCGCGGTAACCGTCGGTATCAAAGTATGATGAGCTAATAATATAACTTGGTTCATTCGCCCCTTTTGCCCCACCTTGCAGCACAAGTCCTGCTCGGCTTTTATCATGGCTACCCCCCGAATAACTGAGCTCAATTGAGTCCTTCCCTTGCCCTTCTTTAGTAGAAGTTAAAATAGTGCCGCCCGATGAATTTCCATAAAGTGAAGAAAAAGGTCCTGTTAGAACTTCAACATGATCAAGACTGCTTAAGTCGATATTAGATGTTTGGCCCTGCCCATCTGGCATTGTTGCAGGGATACCATCCACATAAAGACGAATACCACGGACACCAAACGTAGAACGTGCACCAAAACCACGCATAGATAGCTGTAGATCTTGCGCATAATTTTCACGGTTACGAATCTGTAAACTCGGTATGCCCTTCACAACTTCAGTTAAATTTACTTGTGAAGAACTATCCACTTGAGGTGCCTCGATTCGGAAAACCGAAGCTGGTGTTTGTAAATAACCAGTGTCAGTACGTGTCGCTTCCACATGTAAAGTTGGTAATTTGGCAACGTCTGAATTTAAGTCTTCTGCCCAAACAAGTGGGCTAGAAATACAGCCCATACTCATCAAAATACAGTAATGAAGTCGGTCTAAGCGTAATAAGGACATGCTTATTTCCTTTATTTATATTGTAGTTATGATAACAAAAAGCAGTGTCTTGTCTGGATATAGAATTCGGTCTACATTGTTGTAAATCTGGAACGCTCGTTTTGCCATATAAGTTTGTTTGCCAAATGAGAATTATCGACTTAATGATGGATGATCTTTCCAGCAATACCGTTCAGGCCAGTCTTTTGCTTCCTCGGCATAATCAATTCCAATACGTGGCGTTAAAACCACTTCTGGCTGTGTAGTGGCTGCTTCAATCCATAGTCCAGATTCTTCACCTAAAGTCTGGCCCTTTAAGGTCCGATCAATGCCCAAATAACGTGTCAGTTTGCCGGGTCCAGCCAAAAGCTTATATTCTTTTTTAGTTGAAGCACTATTTAAAAATGCTGATCGAATCATCACTCCTTCAGGTACACCTTCTGTTTGAGTAATAATGTTGAGCATTTCATACATGCCATAAATTAAATAGACATAAATGGTACCACCATGGCGATACATCACCTCTGTCCGTGCGGTACGTTTGTCATTGTAGCTATGGCAGGCTTTATCGCGAACGCCCAAATAAGCTTCTGTTTCACTAATTGTACAGCGGATAACTTGTCCATCCGGCTGTCGCTTACATAATACGCAGCCGATTAAATCATATGCTACTTCCGAAGTTTCTCGTTGAAACCAGCTTAATGGTAAAATATCTGACATAGTATTCTCTGAAATATTACATACCACACGTTATACTTGATTAATCCAGTATATCTGTTAATTTCGCGAGTTGGCATGCCTGAGTTACCCGAAGTCGAAACCACCAAAACCAGTTTATTTCCATTATTGAATCAAAAAGTTCTAAGTGTTGAAGTACGCAATCCTAGCTTACGCTGGCCTATACCAGATAATGTTCAGAAACTTGTTGGACAACGTCTCATTGGGTTAAATCGACGTTCAAAATATATTTTGGCAGAGTTTGAACAAGATCAAATGCTCTGGCATTTAGGAATGTCGGGTAGCTTTCGCCTGTGTCAACCAAACGATGAATTGAGAAAACACGATCATCTCATTATTCAATTTGAAGATCAGCAGTTACGTTACCATGACCCACGTCGTTTTGGCTGTATTCTTTGGCTTAACCCTGAAACTCAAGGCAAACTCATCGATACTTTAGGACCAGAGCCTTTAAGTACTGACTTTCATGCAGAATATTTAGCTTCTAAACTCAAGAATAAATCTGTCGGCATAAAAATTGCACTCATGGATAATCATGTAGTGGTTGGTGTTGGCAATATCTATGCAACTGAAAGCTTGTTTAATGTTGGCATTCATCCAGCACAGCCCGCTGGTGATTTAACCATGCAACAGATTGAGAAACTGGTTGTTGAGATTAAGCGAATTTTGAAGTCAGCAATTGATTTAGGCGGCTCGACTTTACGAGACTACAGCAATGCCATGGGTGAAAATGGTTATTTTCAACAGACTTTACTCGCTTATGGTCGTGCCGGAGAAATGTGTGTTAACTGTGAAACCACATTAGAAAACTTAAAACTCGGTCAGCGTGCCAGCGTATTTTGCCCACAGTGCCAACCACTTAAAAAGCTGAGAAAGCCTTAATTTTTTGGAGGAAGACAACATGCAAACAGCAATTGTCCGACATATTTTAGTCAAAGATAAAGACTTAGCCGAACAGCTGAAAAAGAAGCTACAAAGTGGTGCTGACTTTGCCAAACTTGCCAAGCAATACTCCACCTGTAATTCGGCAAAACGTGGTGGTGAACTTGGTGAAGTCAAAAAAGGGCAATTGGTGCCTGTCATTGACAAAGTAGTTTTTACAGCTGCTGAACGTGTGTTACAAGGTCCAATCAAAAGCCAGTTTGGCTATCATCTCTTAGAAGTTAAATTCAGAATGACTGGCTTACGTTGATTTCAGCATTTTACTTGTAATTGTGAGAAGCTTTAGCCTGCATATTGACTTGATATGTCCAGGCTTTAACATACTCACCCGATTCTAATTTTATATCTGCTGTCACACGTTGGTATTGAAAACCTTCAAAATCATCTAACATTTGCCAGTTTTCTGCTAACTTTTCTGTGCTAAACAAATAGCCTTCTACCCAATCTGCTTCTGGATCTAACTCTAAAGCCTTTAAACCTTTGTCTGGTCCCCAATCTAAAATATGAATCACTCCTCGTACACTCGCTTTTGTCCAGTTACCACCAATCTGCTCTAAAATATGAGCATTTGCTTTATTAGGGCATAAAGTTCCATATACAAAAAGCTGATTCATTAATTTATGTTCCTTGTTCTATCTGCTTAGCTAAACTTAACTGTGATTTAGCAAGTTTATCAATATCTCTGGTCCAGTATAAAATGCTATGTAATAAAAAACGGTACTCTAGGTACCGTTTTTTATACTCAAATTCTTTTTATTAAGCTTGTTTTTTCAACTCATCACGAATTTCACGTAATAATTGGATATCTTCTGGAGTTGCAGCTGGAGCTTCTGGCTCATTCTTATCACGGCGAAGTTTGTTTAATAATTTCACCATTAAGAACACAACCCAAGCCAAAATCAGGAAGTTAATTAAAATGGTCAGGAAGTTACCATAAGTTAATACATTGATACCTGCTTTTTGTAAGGCATCTAGAGATTGTAAGTTATTAGGGTTTGCACCTAACACGATAAATTTCTGCGAGAAATCAACACCACCACCAGTAATTACAGTGATAAGCGGCATGATGATATCTTTTACTAACGAGTCTACGATTTTGCCAAAAGCACCACCAATAATTACACCAATGGCTAAATCCATCATATTGCCTTTAATGGCAAATTCTTTAAATTCTTGAATAATACTCATCTAAACATCTCCAGATGTAGGGGGGAGGAACACATCATATTTTTCTTTTTTCACTGGCCTCTTATCCGTCTAGATAGTACTCGCCATGATATTGATAATTTAATATTTTTTTCAAAAAAAGAAAGCTATTTCACACTTTAACAACATATTTGCTTACAAGAAAAATATGACTTTAAGTTTACTTTCAGCTTTACCAGTAAGCAATAAAAAACCGCTAAACGAATTTAGCGGTTTTTCTTTTTCATTTAAGAAAAATTATTTATCACGGTTACGTTTACGTTCGTTTTCAGTCAAGTAACGCTTACGGATACGAATTGATTTTGGAGTAACTTCTACTAACTCGTCATCTTCAATAAATTCAAGAGCTTGTTCAAGCGTGAATTCAATTGCAGGTGTTAAAGTTAAGGCATCATCAGTACCAGACGCACGAACGTTAGTTAACTGTTTCGCTTTAGTTGGGTTTACAACCATATCGTCTGAACGAGAGTTAATACCTACGATCATACCTTCGTAAACTTCTAACTGTGGTTTAGCGAATAAACGACCGCGGTCTTGTAAGCTGAATAATGCATAGCCCAAGCATGTACCTTGAACCATAGAAATCAACACACCGTTTTGACGCTTCGCAACAGTACCTTGTTTAAGAGGACCATAGTGAGAGAAGCTTGAAGTCATAATACCAGTACCAGAGGTCATGGTTAAGAATTCAGAACGGAAACCAATTAAGCCACGTGAAGGAACAGTTGCTTCAATACGGATACGGCCTTTACCGTCAACTTCCATATTGGTCATTTCACCTTTACGGTGACCCATTTGTTCCATTACAGCGCCTTGGTGCTGCTCTTCAACGTCAAACGTTACGTTTTCGTAAGGTTCTTGTTTTTCACCATCAATTTCTTTAATGATTACTTGCGGACGTGATACACCTAATTCGAAGCCTTCACGACGCATGTTTTCAATTAAAACTGAAAGGTGAAGTTCACCACGGCCAGATACTTTGAAACGGTCTGGACTGTCAGTATCTTCAACACGTAAAGCTACGTTGTGAATTAATTCGCGGTCAAGACGCTCACGAATATTACGTGAAGTTACGAATTTACCTTCTTTACCAGCAAACGGAGAGTTGTTTACTTGGAAAGTCATAGACACTGTAGGTTCATCTACAGATAAAGGTGGTAATGCTTCAACATTTTTCGGATCACAAATCGTGTCAGAAATGTTAAGTGCATCAATACCAGTAATACATACGATATCGCCCGCAGATGCAGAATCAACATCAATACGCTCTAAACCATGGTAACCCATGATTTTTAAGATACGACCGTTACGTGTATTGCCTTCTTTGTCAATTACAGTAACAGGAGTATTTAGTTTTACAGAACCACGTTGAATACGACCAACACCGATAACACCTACGAAGCTGTTATAGTCAAGTGATGAAATCTGCATTTGGAATGGACCATCAACATCAACAGCTGGTGGCTCAACGATGTCTACAATCGTTTCGAACAACGGAGTCATGTCTTCTGCAAGCTCTTCAGGAGCAGGACCCGCTACACCACGTAAACCTGATGCATAAACGATTGGGAAATCAAGTTGCTCATCAGTTGCGCCAAGGTTATCAAACAAATCAAATACTTGATCGATTACCCAGTCTGGACGCGCACTTGGCTTGTCAACTTTGTTGATAATCACGATTGGTTTTAAACCACGGGCAAAGGCTTTTTGAGTCACAAAGCGAGTTTGTGGCATTGGGCCTTCTTGTGAGTCAACAAGAAGTAGTACGCAGTCAACCATCGACATTACACGTTCTACTTCACCGCCGAAGTCGGCGTGTCCCGGGGTATCCACGATGTTGATACGGTAAGTTGTATCTGTACGTTTGTCTAACCAAGTAATAGCGGTGTTTTTCGCTAAGATGGTAATACCACGTTCACTTTCAAGCGCATTCGAGTCCATGACACGCTCAATCTCGCCTGCTCGGTCACCGAGAGCACCTGATTGCTGAAGTAGTTTATCGACAAGTGTGGTTTTCCCGTGGTCGACGTGCGCAATAATTGCGATATTACGGAGATTTTTGATATCTGACATGAAAATTCGAAACGCCTAAAATTTGAGGGCAAATTATACAGAAAAACACTACTCTTGAGTAGTGACAGTTTATTGACATTGACAAAAAAATTTTCCAATAGTCTGTATTTCGTTTTGTAAAGATAGGTATCTCGATTAGAATAGCGCCAATTTGCGAAATTGCGGCGTATTTACTCCCATGTCCAATCAACCATCACAAGACCGTCTTGACCTCGTTTATGGGCTAGATGACCGACCAAAACCGTTCGTGGCTTTTTTGGCAGCTTTTCAACATTTGCTTGCAATTATTGTCCCGATTGTTACTCCCGGGCTTCTAATTTGCTTAGCATTAGGCGTTCCACGAAATGAAACCAATATGATTTTATCAATGTCTTTGGTCATTTCAGGAATCGCGACTTTCTTACAATGTAAAAAAGTTGGTCCGTTTGGTGCAGGCTTACTTATTGTTCAAGGTACAAGTTTTAACTTTATTGGCCCGATTATCGGTATTGGCAGTGCAATGGTTGCTGCAGGTACACCAGTCAATCAAGTTATGGCTGCTATTTTTGGTGTTGTGATTGCAGGTTCATTTATTGAAATGGGCGTATCACAAATTCTCCCATGGGTAAAAAAGCTAATTACTCCCCTTGTGACAGGTATTGTGGTACTCCTGATTGGTCTAACGCTCATTAAAGAAGGTTTGATTAGTATGGGCGGTGGTTATCAAGCCATGCAGGACCATACTTTTGCCAGTGCTGATAACCTTATAATGTCGTGTACGGTTCTTGCTATTATTATTGTCCTAAACCGTATTCGTATTGTCTGGATTAAAAGTTCAGCTATTTTAATTGCTTTAGTGATTGGCTACATTCTTGCCGGCTTTATGGGATATCTAGACTTCTCTGGTCTAAAAGATGCGCCCGTGATTCAAATTCCGACACCGATGCATTTTGGCTTAAGCTTCTCATGGGGCTTATTTATTCCAATGGCATTTATTTATTTGGTTACGTCTTTAGAAGCAATTGGTGACGTAACGGCAACCAGTAAACTATCAAACCAACCTGTAGATGGTCCTCAGTGGATGCAACGTATTAAAGGTGGTGTGTTAGTAAATGGTGCAAATTCACTACTTGCTGGCCTATTCAATACTTTCCCAAGCTCCGTGTTTGCCCAAAATAATGGTGTTATCCAATTAACTGGCGTAGCAAGTCGTTATGTAGGAATCTGGATTGCTGCTTTACTCATTTTATTAGGTCTATTCCCTGCTGTAGCTGGTGTAATACAAGCTGTTCCACAAGCCGTATTAGGTGGAGCAGTCATGGTAATGTTCGGTGCTGTTGCTGCCTCAGGTATTAATATTCTTTCATCAATTCATTTAGATCGCCGCGCTCTTTTAATTATTGCAATTTCACTTGCATTAGGTTTGGGTGTTGCTCAAGTGCCACAAATTTTGGAGCATCTGCCAGAATTATTTAAAAATATTTTTAGTTCCGGCGTAGCAACAGGCGGTATTGCAGCATTAATTTTAAATGTTGTACTCCCAGAAACACATAAATAACCAATTTTAATTTTGATTACTGCCCAGTTTTCACTGGGCATTCTTCTTCATGAGAGATGTACATGGACCCTAGAAGTGAAGTGATATTAAGACAACAAAACTATTTAAAAGGTAGGGTCTTGTTAATTAATGCACCGAATGACGCCCTAGTCAGTCAATTACCCACTGAGATTGATGCATCAGTGTGGACTTGGAATTATGCTGAATATCAGGGTTTTGTGAATGCAGGCACACCAGCTCATTTCTCGGTTGAGTTTCCATCACAAGAATTTGATCAGGCTATAATTTTTGTTCCAAAATCAAAAGAGCTTTTAAACTATATATTGCATGTAGTGATGAGCCATCTGAAAATTGACCAATCAGTTTTTTTAGTAGGTGAAAAAAAAGGTGGTGTTGAGAGAGCGGCAAAACAACTACAAAGCTTTGGCCAGATACTTAAACTCGATAGTGCACGACATTGTCAGTTATGGCATTTAAAAATTGAGAAAACTGAAAAGATCAAACCTCTTGAAAGCTGGTTAAAAACCTATACTGTTCAAGTAAATGAGCAAGAACTTACCATTTGTGCCTTACCCGGCGTTTTCAGCCAAACTCATCTAGATGTCGGAACTGCTGTTTTACTCCCTTATCTAAATCAGGTGAAATCAGGTAGAATTGCCGACTTCGGGTGTGGAGCTGGAATTATCAGTTGCTATTTGGCAAAAGCAAATTCAAGTAATATTATCCATGCCCTAGATATTGATGCCTTCGCTTTACAGTCAACGGAAATGACTTTTAGTCGAAATGGAATAGGTTCAGACCAGTTGAGATTGCAGCCTGTTACAGGAATTGCAGACGCCCCAACAGAACTTGATGCCATTGTCAGTAATCCTCCCTTCCATCAGGGTATTCATACCAACTATGATGCAAGTGAAGGACTCTGCCAGAACGCTAAAAAACATTTAAAGGCATCAGGTGAGCTATGGATTGTAGCGAACCGTTTTTTAAACTATCCGATCTTAATTGAGAAGCACTTTGGTCAGTGTGAGATTAAAACTGATCTTCAAGGCTTTAAGGTGTTATATGCCTGTGCATAACAAACTATGTAAGGAATCTCCATGAGCGAAACACATGCTCCTGAAAAACTCCAGCGTAAGCTTGGGGCTCGTCATCTGAATATGATCGCCATTGGTGGTTCCATTGGTACAGGTCTTTTCCTTGCTTCTGGGTCAACCATTGCAAATGCAGGTCCAGGTGGGGCGTTACTCGCCTACTCCCTCATTGGTATTATGATTTACTTCTTAATGACCAGTTTAGGTGAACTTGCGACACACACACCAACATCCGGTGCTTTCTTTACCTATGGAAGTCGCTATGTCGAAGAGGGTTTTGGTTTCGCTCTAGGCTGGAACTACTGGTACAACTGGGCAATTACGGTTGCGTTTGAACTCGTTGCCGTACAGTTTATTATGAAATTCTGGTTCCCAGATGTTCCCGGATTCTATTGGAGCGCCCTCTTTCTCGTCATTATCTTTATGATTAATGCGATGACCGTAAAAGGATTTGGTGAAAGTGAATTCTGGTTCTCCATGGTTAAAGTAATTGCCATTGTTGCCTTTATTATTATTGGTATCGCCATGATTATTAAGATTATGTTGACACCAGGAGTAGCAACTTTTGGCAACTGGACTTATAAAGAGGCACCATTCGTAGGTGGTTTACAAGCCATGATTGGGGTAGCCATGATTGCTGGGTTCTCATTTCAGGGAACCGAGATGGTAGGTGTTGCAGCGGGTGAATCAAAAGATCCGAAGAAAACGATTCCGCTTGCAATTAAACAGATTTTCTGGCGAATTTTATTATTCTATATCTTGTGTATTTTCATTATCGGCACCCTTATTGCCTATGATGATCCAAACTTATTACAAGCAGCAGCAACAGAAAATATTGCTCTTTCTCCTTTCACCTTACTTTATGAAAAAGTAGGTTTTGCTTTTGCTGCAAGCTTAATGAATGCAGTTATTTTGACTGCTATTTTGTCGGCAGGTAACTCGGGCATGTACTCTTCTACCCGTATGTTATTTGATATGGCGCAACAAGGCCGTGCACCAAAATGGTTTGCAAAACTCGATAATCGTGGTGTTCCAATGAATGCGTTATATGCAACTACATTCATTGCTGCATTCTGCTTCTTAACGACTTTTATCGGAGAAAAGCAAGTCTTTAACTGGCTCCTCAATATGTCAGGAATGTGTGGTTTCATTGTCTGGTTAGGTATTGCAATTTCGCATTATCGTTTCCGTAAAGGCTATATTGCTCAAGGTTATAAATTAGAAGATCTTGCATACCGCGCTAAGTTTTTCCCATTCGCACCTTGGTTTGCCTTTATCCTCTGTTCTGTCATTATTTTAGGACAAAACTACCAAGCGGTTTTAGGCGGCAAAATCGACTGGATTGGCTTACTTTCTACTTATATCAGCTTGCCTTTATTCTTAGTAATCTGGCTTGGATATAAATGGAAAAATAAAACTAAATTAATCCCTTACGATCAAATGGATGTAAAACCAGAGCAAGATTAATACTGAGTTCAAGTAATTAATCAGCGCTTATCAAAGGTCAAAAACTTGATCTTTAGTTAAAAACAAGTAAAATGCCGTTCAGATTTTCAACGGCACTTTTTAAAAAAGGAGGACATCATGCCAACACTACAAGGTAAAACACAGTAACGATTTGGCACGATGTCAGCTCACGGACAAGTGTACAAATTTAATTCACTTGTCCGAATGCTCGAATTTAAGACCTAGCATTCGCTAGGTTTTTTTATGCCTATTCGGACAATAAATAAGAGAATAATTATGGGCATACAAAAGATATTAAACGAAGAGGCACAATATGGTGTCCCCGTTAAAATTTTCACTCAAGACATAGATAGTGAAAGTATTGAGCAACTCAAGAAAATGGCACAACTGCAATTTATATATTCTCATATTGCTATTATGCCTGATGTGCATGTTGGAAAAGGTGCAACCGTAGGCAGCGTCATTCCTACCAAACATGCCATTATTCCAGCTGCAGTAGGTGTAGATATTGGCTGCGGAATGAATGCTATTCGTTTGAGCCTGAAAGCTTCACAACTTCCAGATAACTTAAGTCGCTTGCGGGACGCCATTGAACGGAAAGTGCCGGTTGGATTTGCTTTGCATAAACAAGTCAAAGCGAAAGCTTCTAGCATTATTCCACTTGAAAAACGCTTAGAACCTATTATTAAAAAGCATCCGGGTCTTGTCCGAATGCTTCGTCAGTTTGAGGCAACATGGCAAAAACAGTTGGGCACTTTAGGCGGCGGTAATCACTTTATAGAGTTATGTATTGATGAAAATCAAGATGTATGGGTGATGCTCCATTCGGGCAGCCGAGGTCTTGGTAACGTCATAGGTACTTATTTTATTGAGTTAGCCAAGAAAGAGGCACAACATCGCTTTGGGCACGTGCCTGATAAAGATTTAAGTTATTTTGCTGAAGGCTCGCAAAGCTTTAATGATTATGTAGAAGCAGTAGAGTGGGCTCAAGAATATGCTTTTGAAAATCGTAAAGAAATGATGCGATTAATATTAGAAGCAATTCGCCCTCTTCTACCTTCTTTTCAAATGACGAAAGAAGCAATCAATTGTCACCATAACTATGTGAGTCAAGAAACACACTTTGGTGAGAACCTTTTTGTTACAAGAAAAGGGGCAATTAGAGCAGGTTTAGATGAGTTAGGAATTATTCCAGGCTCTATGGGAGCACGCTCGTATATTGTTAAAGGTAAAGCAAACCCTGAATCTTTTTGTTCTTGTTCTCATGGAGCTGGCCGCAAAATGAGCCGAAGCAAAGCAAAAGTTCTTTTTAATCAGCAGGACTTGATTGAACAAACACAAGGGATTGAATGCCGTAAAGACAGTGGTGTAGTCGATGAAATTCCAAGTGCCTATAAAGATATTGATGAGGTTATAGCCAATCAGGCAGATCTCATTGAAGTCGTTCATACTCTTAAACAAGTTTTATGTATTAAAGGTTAAGACATGAAAATTAAAGAAATGCCGAAAATTAAGGTCCGTAATCAAGTGGCCCTATCCCCTCTACTTCACAAAGGTGGTATGCACGAAACAGAAAAACCTCGTGCTCAACATCGTAGAAATAGGCAAGATACTAAACAGCAATTGAAGAAAGGTGTTTGGTAACTATTTTAAGTAATGATTGGAAGAGATTATGAATCAGGAGATTTACAAATGACCAAATATTTTAAAAATCGCCATAAAAAAAGCG
>NZ_JAKTIJ010000014.1:40749-143249 GCF_027855275.1 Acinetobacter sp. AOR12_HL
GTCGCTTTTTTACTGTTCAAGAACTCAAATTATTGAGCTTGTTGACCAGGTTGAACTACTACAGTACGGCTACCAGTGATTGTCGCGAATACACGACGGTTCATAGCACGACCTTCTTTAGTTTTGTTGTCAGCAATCGGTTGATCCCAAGCGAAACCTTGAGTAGACAAACGAGAAGCGTCAACGTTGTATTCGTTTACAAGAGCTGATTTAACAGAGTTAGCACGAGCTAAAGATAAACGTTCGTTTAACTTACGTGGACCAGTGTTATCTGTGTGACCTTCGATACGTGCAGTAGCGTTAGGGTATTCAGATAATTTTTCAGCAACTTTAGCGATTTCTGGCTTGTACTGGTCTTTGATGTTTGATTTGTTAGTATCAAAGAACACACGAAGTTCCATGTTAAGGTCTTCAGTTAACTCTTGTGGTTGTGGAGCAACTGGAGTTGGTTCAACTGGAGCAACTTCTACTACAGGAGCAGCAGGCTTCAAGTGACCACCTAGAACTACGTTTAAGCCAGCAAGAGCAGTGTAGCGCCAGTATTTTTCATCAAAATCATACGTACCGCGAGCTTCTGTACGAAGAGACAAAGCATCGTTCAAGCGATAGAAAGCACCTACACCGGCATTACCGATAGTATCTTTCTTGTCTTCATAGATACCATCAAACTCAGTTTTAGTTTGACCCGCACCTAACAATACGTATGGCTTAAATTTGCTGTCATAGTTTTTAGTGATTAAATCAGAAGTTGCATAGAAGTTACCAGCAATAGTCTTCTGTTTGTACTCAGCGCCTTGAACGCCAGTACCATCAAGATCACCTTTTACTTGATTATATTCAGCTTCAAAACCTAACCAAGGTGTTAACTCAACACCCAGACCAGCACCAACAAATAAATCATCTTGCAATTCAGCATGATCAGTTAATTTATTGTTGTTGTGCTCGCTGTCTTGCCAAGTATAACCAAGCAATAATGGAGTAACTGTTACGCCAGCATTAGCAGCAGCTAATGGAGCAGCAACAAGCATAGTAGCAAGTGCAATACGACTCAATTTCATGGATATCCTCCAGAGATAACAATTGTTGTTCAAGCTCAGCCTAAATTTATTGGCCCCTGAGATATTTTTTACCCCAGTATTATTTTTAAGCTATTCACATTTGAATCATACAAACACTTGATAGACTTTCCAAGTGCTTGATAATTTTAATCAAGTAAATTATTGACAAAATTACTTACAATTTCCGTTGTAATTCGGTAATTTTTTACCCAACTAGCAAATATGAACAACTTCTTTGTTTCGCTTACCGTGATTTTACCAGTATTCTAGCCGACTGATAACCCTTATTTAATTTTGTGTTTCCTCATTATAAAAAATAATATAAATCATTGTCAGAAAACATAAAATTGCTCTATTTATACATATATTAAGGTTTTTTAATGTTTAAATCTCCTGGTTTTACTATAGTTGAGCTCACTATAACACTCGTAATTCTTGTGATTATGTCAGTTATAGCCATTCCTTTATACCATCAATTTATGGCATCTGTAGAACTAAAAAATACGCCGCGCATACTCACAATTCATATACAAAAAGCCAAATATGACGCAATTATTAGGCATAAGAATGTTGTTCTTTGTCCAAGTTCTGATCAATTGGTCTGCAATACGAATTGGGATAACCGCGTAATCAGCTTTGTAGATAATAACCGTAATCTACAGCATGATTTAAATGAAGAATTATTGACCTCTATAGATCTTAACCATCACTACGGTTCTATGAAATTACAACGTTTTGGAAAAAAACAAAATAGTATTATTTTTCAAGGTAGTTCTGGACTACCCATCGAGTCGAATGGCAGTTTTATCTATTGTTCTTATGACCAGCTTAAAAACTTTAAATTAATTCTTAGCAAAATGGGCCATGTGCGCTTAGAAGAGCTTAAAAATTGTTAGAACTCTACAGTCTAATGCAGAAGCTAACCCGTTCTTCATTTTGCAATATACTGCTTAGGTTTTAAACATTTCTTATTTTGAGATTAAGAACAATCGGAGATTACAACAATGACTGACATCGTAATTGTTAATGGTGCTCGTACTGCTATGGGTGGTTTTCAAGGATCACTATCAGGACTAACTGCTCCTGAATTAGGAGCAGTAACAATTAAAGAAGCAATCGCACGAGCAGGTTTACAGCCTACAGATGTCGAAGAAGTCATTATGGGTTGCGTACTACCAGCGGGTTTAAAGCAAGGCCCTGCTCGTCAAGCCATGCGTAAAGCAGGTTTACCTGATTCAACAGGAGCTGTGACAATTAATAAGCTTTGTGGTTCAGGTATGAAGGCGGTAATGCAAGCGGCTGATATGATTAAAGCAGGAAGTGCTGAAATTGTAGTTGCCGGTGGTATGGAGTCGATGACCAATGCACCTTATGTCTTACCCAAAGCACGTGCAGGATACCGTATGGGCCATGGTGAAATTAAAGACCATATGTTCTTTGATGGTTTAGAAGATGCTGAAACTGGTCGTTTAATGGGTTCATTTGCTCAAGATATGGCAAATACACGTGGTTATACTCGTGAGCAAATGGATGACTTTGCAATTCGCTCTTTAAAACGTGCTCAAACTGCGATTACTGAAGGCTACTTCAAAGATGAAATTGTACCTGTTACTGTTTCTACCCGTAAAGGTGATGTCATTGTCGATCAGGATGAACAACCTTTAAATGCCAAGATTGATAAAATCCCATCACTTAAACCAGCTTTTGCAAAAGACGGTACAATTACTGCTGCAAACGCGAGTTCAATTTCTGATGGTGCTTCTGCACTAGTTTTAACATCGAGTGAAGTTGCAGCACAGCGCGGCTTACAACCACTTGCAAAAATCATAGCCACTGCGTCAAATTCTCAACATCCTTCAGAATTTACAATTGCTCCTGTTGGCGCTATTGAAAAAGTACTTAAAAAAGCAGGTTGGAATGCTCAGGACGTTGACCTTTGGGAAATTAATGAAGCTTTTGCTATGGTAACGATGTGTCCAATTGATGATTTCAAACTTGATCCAGAAAAAGTCAATATTCATGGTGGAGCATGTGCACTTGGTCACCCTGTAGGATCGACAGGTTCTCGTATTATTCTTACGCTTATTCATGCGCTTAAACGTACTGGTGGTAAAAAGGGTGTCGCTGCTCTTTGCATCGGCGGTGGAGAAGCAACAGCTGTTGCCATCGAAATTCTTTAACTAAAGCCTTTTTAAAATCCCACTTCGGTGGGATTTTTTATGAAAAAACTACAAAAAATGACCCACAAAATCTCTTTTCCGTTTTAACTTATTCTTCTAAATGAAAACAACAATGGACAATAACAATGCAACTCAATCACTATCTCAATTTTCAAGGCCAGGCAGAGCAAGCTTTTAATTTTTATAAATCAGTATTCGGCGGTGAATTTGCCATGCTGAGCCGCTATAGCGATATGCCGCCTCATGACGGTGTCACGTTATCGGAAGCTCAAAAAAATTTAGTGCTTCATGTTTCCCTGCCGATTAACGAATACACTGTACTCATGGCATCAGATGTCATCGATCAATTCTGTACACCAAATAGTGTATTTACTCAGGGCAATAATCATTACATTGCAATTAACCTTGAAAAAGATGAGCAAGAAAAGGCAAAGCAACTTTTTGATGCCTTATCTGTAAATGGCAAAATTGAAATGCCACTAGAAAAAACGTTCTGGGGCGCTTTATACGGTGCTTTTACTGATCAATTTGGTGTCAAATGGATGGTTAACTGCCAGTTAGATACTTAAGTCTTTAGCCCTTATAGAGATCTCAGTGTTTCTATAAGAGCTTTAAACATCGATATTAGAGTATTGCGCAATAATCATTAAGCCGACTGTAATAAAACCAATCCCAATCCATCCTGCGACATCAATGTTTTGCCCAAGAAAAATCTTTGCGAGAAAAGCGGTCGCCAATACCCCCACCCCAGACCACAACACATATAAAATTCCAGCTTGCATATATTTCAAAGCAATAGCAGCACATGCAAAAGAGATAATATACAAAACTAGAGCAATCCCCTGAGCAGTTTTATTAACTAATCCATTGCCTTTAGCCGAATAAAAGGTTGAAAGTACATCCGTCACAATAGCGAATATTAACCACAAAGCACCAGGATTTATTTTTGAAATTAAAGCGAACATTCTTATTCTTCAATTCAGTTATTAAAAAATTATTTATAAAAAAAGCTGAACCTGAGTTCAGCCTTTTCACTTAGAAGCTATTTAAGCACCAGTTTGATAACTTGCTTTTGGCACAGCTGTTGAAGCTTGATAAGGATGAGTAAAGTCTTGCAAACCAGCAGCAGCTTCTTGCACATCTTTACCTTCTTTGATAACAAAACTATCAAAACCTGAACGTTTTAAATAATTTAAGACATCCTTAAATACATCACCTGTTGCACGTAGTTCACCTTGGAAACCTTGGCGACGTAATAATGCAGCAAATGAATAACCTCGCCCATCTCCGAAACCTGCGAACTCAATGAAGATTGCATCAAGTTCACTTAATGGAAATGTATGATCTTCTGGTGAATCGTTCACAGTCACATACAAAGCTTTTTTACCTTGAATGTTAGCTAATTGATCGAGTTGAGCTGTTGTTACAACAACATCACCTTGAGGAATCACACCATCTTCAGCAATGATTTGATAAGTATTATCTGCAATCGTGCCATCTTTATAAAGCACAGGTAGAGCTGTATTAAGCATATGCACGCTCCTTAAATGGTTGAATTCCTACACGGCGATATGTATCAACGAAACGCTCACCTTCAGTACGTAAATCAAGATACGTATTTAATACTTCTTCAATGACATCAGGCACGGCTTCTGCTGCAAATGATGGTCCTAAGATGTCACCAATTGAAGCATCATGGTCTGAATTACCACCTAATGTAATTTGATAGAACTCAGCGCCTTTTTTATCTACACCTAAAATACCGATGTTACCCACGTGGTGGTGGCCACAAGCATTCATACAGCCAGAAATATTTAAGTCTAAATGGCCAAGATCATAAACTTTATCTAAATCTTCAAAACGGCGTGTAATCGCTTCAGCAATAGGAATTGATTTCGCATTTGCAAGTGAACAGAAATCACCACCCGGGCAGCTAATAATATCGGTAATAAAGCCGATATGCGCACGAGCCATATTGTGTTGTTCAAGCGCTTGCCATACATCGAACAAATCTTTTTGAGGTACATCTGCTAAAGCAATGTTTTGTTCGTGAGTCGTACGAAGTTCACCAAACGTATATTTATCAGCGAGATCTGCAATGAAGTTCATTTCTTCAGTGGTCATATCGCCCGGTGCGATGCCTGCACGTTTTAAAGAAATCGTAACAATACGATAGCCCTTTACTTTATGTGCATGCGTATTGATATTGAACCATTGTTTGAATTTTGGATGCTCAGCAAATAAAGCTGTAAAGTCTTCATCTTCTAAATCTTGATAATCAAACGGCGTGAACTCTTCGTCTAATTTTTTCAAGATTTCTGGCTGAATTTTTAATGTTTCACGTGTGTGTTCAAATTCAGCTTCAACTTTCTGTGCAAATACTTCAGGCGTTAATGCTTTAACCAAGATTTTGATACGCGCCTTATACTTGTTATCACGACGGCCATGTAAGTTATAAACACGTAAAACTGCTTCTAAATAAGCAATTAAATCTTCACGTGGTAAAAACTCACGAATGACACTACCAATAATCGGAGTACGGCCTAAACCACCACCCACCATGATTTTATAGCCCATCTCGCCTGCTTCATTACGCACGATATACACACCAATATCATGGAATGCTGTTGCTGCACGGTCTTTTTCTTCAAGTGCAGAAACGGCAATTTTAAATTTACGTGGTAAGAATGCAAATTCCGGGTGGAATGTACTCCACTGACGAATCAATTCACATGTTGGGCGTGGATCAGCAATTTCACCAGCAACTACACCTGCATACTGGTCAGTAGTCGTGTTACGAATACAGTTACCACTGGTTTGAATGGCATGCATTTGTACAGTTGCGAGTTCAGCTAAAATTTCTGGCACATCTTCAAGTGCAGGCCAGTTTAGCTGAATATTTTGACGCGTAGATACGTGTGCATAGCCACGGTCATATTGAGTTGATACTTCAGCAATTTTACGTAATTGTTTTGAGTTCATTAAGCCATACGGCACAGCAATACGTAGCATTGGTGCATAACGTTGCACATATAAACCATTTTGCAAACGTAATGGGCGGTATTCATCTTCAGAAAGTTTGCCCGCTAAATAGCGCTCTGTCTGATCGCGGAACTGAGCAACTCGTTGATTAATCAGCTGCTGATCGAAATCGGTATATAAATACATGGCGTATGGCTAGTAGATTCATTATTAAGGCGGATAGCATAGCGAGCTTTTATTCATCAATAAAATGCTTTTTTTGCATATTTAATAACGGTTTTATTGATAAGCTTTAATCTAAATTGACATAAAAAAAGCCCAGATAAATCCGGGCTTTTTTGATAGCAAACTTTTATTTGTTATCTGGTAATGCATAAGCCACTAAATAGTCGCCCATTTTTGTACCAAATGAACCATGACCACCGGCCATAATTACAACATATTGTTTACCATTAATTTCATAAGTCATTGGTGTTGCTTGTCCACCTGCTGGTAAACGCGCTTCCCAAAGTTTCTCACCATTCGTTACGTTAAACGCACGGATGTAGTTATCTTGAGTTGCACCAACAAACATGACATTACCTGCGGTAGAAATAGAGCCACCTAAACCAGGAACACCAATTTTTACAGCTGGTAACTGGAACAAGTTCGGTAAACTGTCACGAATTGTACCAATACGTTTTTTCCAAACGACTTCATGAGTTTTCAAATCTACGCCAGCAACATATCCCCAAGCAGGTTGTTTACAAGGTAAACCAAGTGGAGATAAGAATGCGCTGATTTCAACACCATAAGGTACGCCATACATTGGCTGTACACCCTGCTCAGTTCCCGCACCTTTTGCAGTTTGCGCACGGTTTGGATCAGCAGGAATTAAACGACTCACGAATGGCAAACCAATCGGGTTCATTACAGCAACTTGACGGTCAGGGTTAACTGACATACCGCCCCATTCAAACACACCCAAGTTACCAGGGAAAACTAAAGTACCGTTTTCAGATGGTGGCGTATAAATACCATCGTAATTGAGGCGTTTGAAAGACACACGACACATAAGCTGATCAAGCATAGTGGCACCCCACATATCTTTATCAGTTAATTTATCTTGTGGTGCCAAGTTCAAATCAGAGAATGGCTGAGTTTTTGAATAATGCTCGCCTTTAGTCTGTGGTCCGCGTTTAACTGTTTGTGGAACTGGTTTCTCAGTTACAGGAACAATTGGCTGACCATTACGACGATCAAGAACAAAGGCATTACCTGTTTTGGTCAAGACATAAATTGCTGGAACAGTTTTACCAGATTTGTCTTTAATATCTGCCAAAGATGGTTGTGACGGTACGTCCATATCCCATAAATCGTGATGGGTTGTCTGGAAGTTCCAAATCAATTTACCTGTTGAAGCGTTAATCGCTAACATAGAGTTTGCATAACGTTCTTTCAACTCAGTACGGTCACCACCCCAGATATCTGGAGTACCTACACCTGTTGGAACATAAACGATATCAAGTTTGGCATCGTATGCTAAAGGTGCCCAAGCATTTGGTGAGTTATGAACAAAGGTTGTACCTTCACCTGGCATTGCATTTGGATCTGCTGCACCAGTATCAAATACCCAAAGAAGCTTACCAGTGTTTACGTCATATCCACGGATAACACCTGATGGCTCTTTATTTGAATAGTTGTCGGTAACTGAACCGGCAATAACCACTGTTGAACCAGTAACAACACCTGGAGATGTTGGGTTATAACCACCTGGATAAGCATATGGCATGAATTCTTGTAAATTCACTTCACCATTTTGACCAAAGTCAGTACATGCTTTACCTGTGTCAGCATTTACAGCAACTAAACGTCCGTCATTGACTGGAACAAAGACTTTACGTGGACATTGAGTTGAAGTCGACTTTTTAGTTTGTAAGCTTGTCGCAAATTCAGTTGTGTTGTTTGCATCGTAATACATTACACCACGACAAGTTAAATGCTGGAACGATTTATCCGTTTTAAGCTTCGGATCAAAACGCCATTTTTCTTTACCTGTAGCTGGGTCAATCGCAATTAATTGCTGGTGAGCCGTACAGATAAACATGTTATTACCAATTTTAATTGGTGTAACCTGATTGGTTGTTTCGCCAGAGTCATTATCTGTTTTGAAATCACCAGTACGGAATGTCCAGGCAACTTTCAAATCTTTTACGTTCTGGTCATTAATCTGTTTCAATGGCGAATAACGTTCACCAGCTTGAGTACGACCATAAGCAGGCCAGTCGCTCTCTGCAACGCCTGGAACGGCTTGAGCAGTTTCTGGTTGAGGTGTCTTGATTTCACCATTAATTTCTTGCGGATCATTGAAGATAGAATAAACCATCAACACGATTGCAATTGCTAAAGTTGAAGATAAGGCAACTTTACTTGATCCAAGGTTGTTGATTCCACGAGTTACAGCCGGAACCAATAACCATAAACCAAGAATACCTAAAATATCTAAACGTGGTGCAAGCGCCCAAAAGTCTGTTCCAACTTCCCATACACTCCAGATAATAGTACCTAGCATTAATGCGGCATAAACCCACAAAGCAGCAGAAGCGCGCTTGTAGAGTTGCCATGCAACAATGAGAAGTAAGACTCCAGCTACAATATAGTAAATTGAACCGCCTAGTGTAGCGAGCCAAATACCTCCAATTAGCAGGAATAACGCCAATAACCCAATAATAATTACGGTAAAAGTCGTTAAACCTGATCTTGAAGAAGGTTGATTCATAAACCACCTCTTATCAATCATCATTTTTATCGGAAAGATGTGCCAAAAAACTTATAGAAAAATGACATCACCAATACGTCTAAAACAAAATTCAGGCATAAAGAAAAAAACGGAAGGTCAGGATACTTCAATCAATGATTTAACCCTCGACAATCCGTTTTCGGAATAATTACTTAGAATGCAGTTGAGAACTTAATACCGCCTACCCAAGTGTTATCACCATTTTTTAATGCACCAACATGACGAACATATTGCACATTTGGACGAATAGTTAGCCAGTTAGTGGCATGAATACCATAGTAAAGCTCGGTATTATATTCGGTGTCGTATTCTTTGGCTTGAACATCGCTCCAATCATCATTGATATGGATACGAGCAACACCAAGTGCCAACTCATCTTGAGGGCGTTGATTCAGCAAACCTTTATAGACTAAGCCTATATTTTGCATGTTATCAACTTTGTTGGTATCTGAGTCGTGGAAAGTTAGGTTCACAAACCCTGTTAAACCACGGTCAGTTTGATCAGCTGGCTGGAATAATTTCTGTTTTGCAGTTACCCAAACACCTTGCTTATGAGATGTTTTAGTTGAATCTGCAATTTCTTTGGCATCGGCAGTACTATAGTAATAACCTAAACGGTATTCACCAGGCATGCTTTGCACACCTAATTTAGGTGACCAAACTACTTCTGCTGGAATAATTGCACCGTGAGAACCATCTGTACTTAGGTTGAAGCCTTTGCCACGTTCCAAGTTTTCAGGGTTATATTCATATACACCCACTTGTGTATATAAATCAGGTTGCAAGTTATATTTGACACGCATTGCCCATTGGCTAACTGGCCAGTTATACCACTGATCGCCTACCCAGTTACCCACTTGTGAACCACAAAGTGCCAAGTTCTGGAAATCACAGTCAAAACTATTAAAGTCTTCACCCTCACCAAAACGGCCCACTTTAACATCTAACTTCTGATCAAGGAATTTTTTCTTGATCCATAAATCTGTTAAACGCCAAGTTTGTTCACGGCCCCACACTTCTTGAACAGAACTTTGGTGCCCAGCCAATGCTGGAGAATGTTCAGAAAGCGATTGCCCATCACGATAAGTTAATGTGATTTGAGCTTCTGTATCTTGCCACCCTAAAATTTTACCTAGGTCCAAATGAGAACCTAAAGCAAGTTGCCCTGTATAAGCACTACCGTGTGTAGATGTTTGTTTGGAATCTAAAATACCGGCATATTCACCGGTATATCCAAAAGAAAAATCATAACCTTGTGCTTGCAACGCTGTACGTTGCCCGTTCCAATCACCCAACATCCAAGAACCATTTGGGTCAAATGCAGCAGCAGCTTGTGCATGCTGAACAAAAAGAGTAATTGATAAAACGGATAAACAGGAAACCATCAAAGATTTATGCGTTTTCATGTTTACGAACCTTTTATGTCTTTGTTTATAAAGGTTACGCTAATTTTATGTAAAGAAATTATTCAAAATGTTAATCAATTGATTATTCAGATAATAATTTCAATACATACTGTATAAGAAATAGCCCCTCAACCTCACCAATGCCCTTCGCCAAGTTTTTGACCTACAAAGGAATATCTCATTTGCGAACGTGAAAACTTAATTGGGCATGCAATTTGTGGTTCTGTATCTGGCGTATTATTTTGCAAAGGAACATTCACAATCCATCCACGTTGTTGTGCTAACGGTGAATTTAAAGCCTCACTTAAACTCAATACGGGTTCTACACAAACATCGAGATTTGCAAAAATTTCATGCCATTCTTTGAATGTTTTGGCTTTAATTTTTTCTTGAATGGCTTGCTTAACTTCCTGTCGATCTTGCTCATCTAATGACGCACCTTTTTGTAATAACACAGGTAAGTCTAATGCCGCAGACAAACCTGCCATAAATTGTGGTTCAAGGCTACCGATAGAAAGATAACGACCATCTTGCGTCATATAATAGTCATAGAAAATCCCTCCATTGAGCATCCCCTGCTCGGGCGCCTGTTCAACTTGTGCGGCAAGCGTGGCTGAAGCTGCCATACTATTTAGACTTGCAACACAGTCCGTCATGGAAATATCAATATATTGACCTATACCGCTACGGCTGCGTTCAACTACAGCAGCCAAGATCGCAATAACTGCATGTAATGAACCACCAGCAATATCGGCAACCTGAATACCAAGCGGTGGCGGACCGCTATCTTGTCGGCCGCTATACCCAGCAATACCAGCTAAAGCTAAATAATTAATGTCGTGCCCAGCCCGATCTTTATAACTTCCAGTTTGGCCATAACCTGTAATTGAACAATAAATTAAACGCGGGTTAATTTCTGCAAGGGTGGCATAGTCCAGCCCTAAACGGCGCATGACATCTGGCCGAAACTGCTCAATCACAATATCAAACTCAGAGATCTTGGCTTTAATCAGATCAATACTTGCAGCATCTTTTAAGTCGAGAACAATCGACTGCTTATTTCGATTTAGATAACTATGTGCAGTCGCCTGTCCATTTGCATAGGGCGGCATAATCCGAATGAGGTCTGGACGTGATGGAGATTCAATATGGATGACTTCTGCCCCCATATCGGCTAAATACATTGTGGCGAAAGGTCCAGGTAAGAGCGTCGAGAAATCGAGAACTTTAAGTCCATTTAATGCAGTCGTCATCGTTTTTTTAACCACTATTATTCGAATTTTCTTTTATATTAGTTAAGCAAATATTCTAAAACAATGTCATGTTCAGCCATTTACCTTGATCATTTCGGCAATTTAACATGTAAAAAGTGCTTTTACACTGTTGTAAATCGCCAATTTATTTTTTTAGACGGTCATTTAGGTCAATTTAAAGTGAACATCAAAGAGACTGAAGGATTCAATATGAGTCGCGATACGATTAGCATCCACTTCGTGAATGCGGCTTTGACAGGCGTAAAGCGCCTTGGCATGGATGTCGAGACGTTACTTTCACATGTGGGTATCGAAGCGGAACTATTACGTCAACCTAAAGCTCGAATCTCACCAGAACAATATACCCGTTTTATAAAAATGTTATGGATGGTCACACAAGACGAACACGTTGGTTTCGATGTACAACCGCGTCGTTTGGGCACTTTTGCCATTATGTGTCAGTTGATTATTCATGCAAAAACCTTGGGCCAAGCCCTTGAACTTTCATCTCAATTTTACAAATTATTTGGTGATGAATGGTCAGTAACGCTGGAGCGTGACAAACACGAAGCACGTTTAGTACCTCTCATTCCAAAAACATTAGATCCGGATCATTTCATTACTGAAAGTATGCTCATGATCTGGCATGGATTGGCATCATGGCTGATTGAACGTCGCTTACCATTAGAACGTGTTCATTTTAGCTATCCACGTCCTGCACATGCAGATGAATATGACGCTTTATTCTTTGCGCCGGTTATGCAATTTGACGCACCGCGTACCGAAATAACCTTTGCGGCTGATTATCTTGATTTGCCAATTCGCCAAGATGAAAAAACATTAGAAGAATTCTTAAAAGCAGCCCCTGCTCAGCTTTTAGTAAAATTCAAAAACACCAATTCGTTGACTTCACGTATTCGTGAAGTACTCAAAAGCCAGATTGGTGAAGAAATGCCAACGCTCAATGACGTTGCATCCATGTTGTATTTATCTCCGCAAACTTTACGCCGCCGCCTAGCTGCCGAAGGAAAAAGCTATCAGGGCGTGAAAGATGCTTTACGCCGAGATGCTGCGATTCATTTATTACTCAATCCTGAATTAACACTTGAAGATGTTGCTCAGCAAGTCGGTTTTAGTGAAACCAGTACATTCCACCGCGCATTTAAAAAATGGACTGGCGTTACTCCAGGTCTATATCGCCAGCTCCATGGTTACCATTAATTCTTAAATCTCTTTAGTTTCACATTTAGCCCAAGTTCAACTTGGGCTTTTTTGTATCGCCATTGGCAAAAATCATCACCTGACTGGTGCGCTTATCGTCATTGCACTCCCTCTTAAAAACAGTACACTCAAAACACGACAAAGTTTAAGTAATAAAAAAAGGAACTGTTATGAGCGAGGCTTATATTATTGACGCCATTCGCACACCACGCGGAAAAGGAAAAAAAGACGGCTCTCTTTACGAAGTAAAACCAATCACATTACTCACCACTCTATTAAACGAATTACAGCAACGCCATCAACTCGATACATCTAAAGTAGATGATATTGTTCTGGGCTGCGTAACACCAATTGGTGATCAGGGCGGTGATATTGCCAAAACAGCAGCGATTGCAGCGGGCTGGAATGATGATGTTGCAGGTGTGCAAATTAACCGCTTTTGTGCTTCAGGTTTAGAAGCGGTCAACATGGCAGCCATGAAAGTTCGTTCTGGTTGGGAAGATTTAGTTGTTGCTGGTGGCGTTGAATCAATGTCACGTATCCCAATGGGTTCTGATGGCGGACCATGGGCCTTAGATCCGGAAACCAACCTTAAATCATCTTTTGTTCCACAAGGTGTCGGCGCTGACCTCATTGCAACCTTAGATGGTTATAGCCGAGAAGATGTTGATAATTTTGCCGTAAAGTCACAACAAAAAGCAGCGGCAGCTCAAGCAAATGGTTATTTCGATCAATCAGTTGTACCAGTCAAAGATCACGCAGGTGTTGTGATTTTAGAAAAAGATGAATTTATTAAAGGCAATACCACACTTGAGGGCCTCGCAAAGCTCAACCCAAGTTTTGAAATGATGGGGCAAATGGGCTTTGATGCTGTTGCCCTGCAAAAATATCCAGAAGCACAAAAAGTAAATCATGTTCATCATGCTGGTAACTCATCAGGTATTGTCGATGGAGCAGCTCTTGTTTTACTGGCTTCAGAAAAAGCAGTGAAAGAACAAAACTTAAAACCACGCGCTAAAGTTTTGGCGACTGCCCTAGTTGGTACCGACCCAACCATCATGTTAACTGGTCCTGCGCCTGCTGCACGCAAAGCCTTGGAAAAAGCTGGTTTAACAATTGATGATATTGACCTATTTGAAGTTAACGAAGCATTTGCAGCTGTCGTAATGCGTTTTATAAATGAACTCAATGTGCCTGCTGAAAAAGTCAACGTAAATGGCGGTGCGATTGCTTTAGGTCATCCCTTAGGGGCAACTGGTGCCATGATTTTGGGTACATTACTTGATGAGCTTGAACGTCAAAATAAAAAACGCGGTTTAGCAACGCTCTGTGTCGGCGGTGGTATGGGTATTGCCACCATTATTGAACGTGTATAAAAATTTAGGGATATATAAAGATGAGTGCAATTCAATACGAAAAAAATGCCGACAATATTGTCATCTTGACACTTGATTCAACTGGTCAGTCTGCAAATACCATGAATGCAGAATTTCGTGACTCACTTGATGAGGTCACCCAGAAACTTAAAGCAGAAACAGAACTTTCAGGTGTTATTTTTCGCTCAGCAAAAAAAACTTTCTTTGCTGGTGGTGATTTAGATGAACTGATTCAAGTTCAACCTGAGCATGCAACTGACTTTTTCAATATGGTTGAGAAGTTAAAAGGTCATCTAAGAACGATTGAAACACTAGGAGTTCCAGTTGTTGCAGCATTAAATGGCACGGCACTGGGCGGAGGATGGGAAATCGCATTAAGTTGCCATCACCGTATTGCAATCAATGACCCGAAAAGCAAATTTGGCCTACCAGAAGTTACCTTAGGTTTACTACCAGGCGGCGGTGGTATTGTACGTATGGTCCGTCTGCTTGGTCTTCAAAATGCATTCCCATTTTTAATGGAAGGTAAGCAGTTCGGTGTCGATAAAGCAAAATCTTTAGGCTTAATTCATGACACAGCTGAAAATGAACAAGAACTTTTAGATAAAGCGATTGCTTGGATCAAAGCCAATCCAAAATCTCAACAGCCTTTTGATGTGAAGGGTTATAAAATTCCGGGTGGCGATCCAAAAACTCCGGCAGTTGCACAAGTTCTCGCTATTGCACCAGCCATGTTAAAAGACAAAACCAAGGGCTGCTATCCTGCTCCTGAAGCGATTATAGCTGCTGCAGTTGAAGGTGCTCAAGTTGATGTCGATACCGCCTTGCGCATCGAGTCTCGCTACTTTACTCAACTAGCAACAGGCCAAATTTCTAAAAATATGATTGGTACTTTCTGGCACGGCCTAAATGCAATTAAGTCGGGTGCTAGCCGTCCTGCTGATATTGCAAAATGGCAAGCCACTAAAGTGGGCGTGTTGGGTGCGGGCATGATGGGTGCGGGTATTGCCTACGCCACTGCAATTAAAGGCATTCCTGTTATCCTTAAAGATGTATCTGTTGAAAATGCTGAAAAAGGCAAAGCTTATTCTCAGAAATTGCTAGATAAACGTGTTTCACAAGGCCGCATGACGGCAGAAAAACGTGATCAGATTTTATCGCTCATTACGGCTACAGCTTCTGCTGAAGACTTACAAGGTTGTGACCTGATTATTGAAGCCGTATTTGAAAACCAAGAGCTCAAAGCGAAAGTCACTCAAGAAGCTGAACACTACTTAGCGCCTAATGGTGTAATGGCATCAAATACATCAACTCTACCGATTACAGGTTTAGCGCAAGCAAGCAAGAATGATAAAGCGTTTATCGGTCTGCATTTCTTTAGCCCTGTCGACAAAATGCAATTGGTTGAGATTATTAAAGGTAAAAACACCTCCGCAGAGACACTTGCCAAAGCCTATGACTTTGTACAGCAAATTGGAAAAACACCAATCGTTGTCAATGACAGCCGTGGCTTCTTTACCAGTCGTGTGTTTGGTACTTTTATTCAAGAAGGTATGCGCTTACTTGCAGAAGGCGTCCATCCAGCGCGTATTGAAATGGCAGCACTGAAAGCTGGCATGCCGGTAGGACCACTTGCGATTCAAGATGAAGTGTCTTTAACTTTAACCGAGCATGTTGCAAGTGAAACGCGTAAGGCACTACAAGCTGAAGGCAAAGAGTTACCGAAAACACCGGTAGATGAAGTGATTCATACCATGATTCATGAATTAAACCGTAAAGGTAAAGCTGCTGGCGCAGGTTTTTATGATTATCCTGAAAATGGTAAAAAGCACCTATGGGAAGGCTTAAACCGTTGGCAAAAAGATCATGATATCTCCGAGCAAGATATGATTGACCGTATTTTGTTTGTACAAGCCTTAGATACCCTACGTTGTTACGAAGAAGGGGTATTAGAGTCAGTGATTGATGCCAATGTCGGTTCTATTTTTGGAATTGGTTATGCCCCGTGGACGGGAGGAGCGATTCAATTCTTAAATCAATATGGTATTGATAAAGCAAAAAAACGTGCCGAAGAGTTGGCTGCCAAATATGGTGAGCGCTTCACGCCCCCAACATTGCTAAAAACTAAAGCCGAGCAGAAGCAAAATATTCAATAAGTTAGAGCTCTTGAATATTTAAGAATTGCATAAACCTTACCCATATAAATATATTTTATTTATATGGGTTTTTCTTTATGTCCTTTAAGATTTCAGCCTTATACCTAAATATGCTATAAATAGACTTCATTTCTGTGCTTCTACAGCACATTCGAGATATCCTTATGTCCGATAAAAATTCTTCCGAATCAGCAATTTTAGGCTGGAAATTTGTTCTAATCGTCGGTGTTTTAAGTGCGATCTTCCTTGGCTTTTTCTATTTAGCAATGAGTAATGAGCCTGACTATATGCCAGGAGCACAGCGCAAAGCTCAACAGCATGAAATGCAGCAAAAAGCTGAGAAATCAACAGATCAGCAAACTCAGCATGACAATATGCCTGAAATGGACATGCAAGAACATCAGCATTCACATCAGTAATCAGATATTTTTCAAATGACAGATTTTTCTCGCAATGCACTGGTTGTAGAAGGTGGAGGCATGCGTGGTGCCTTTACCAGTGGTGTACTTGATGCTTTTCTACAACAGCAGTTCAACCCTTTTGATTTATATGTGGGCGTATCTTCTGGTTCGACCAATGTAGCTAACTACTTGGCAGGCCAACAAGGTCGCACGTTAACCTTCTATATTGATCATTCACTACGTCCTGAATTTATCGATTACAAACGCTTCTTTAAAGGTGGTGATTTACTCGATTTAAAATGGATGTGGGAAATTGGCGAGCAAGAACATCCTCTCGATCAACAGAGCCTTTTTGCCAAAAATCCAGATTTTTATATGGTATTGACGCATGCTAAAACAGGGCAAGCCGAATATCTCCGTGCCGGCAAAGACAACCTGTTAAATGCACTTCGTGCGTCTAGCTCAATTCCGGTTTTAACCCGTCATCCGGTCGATATTATGGGTGAACCCTATTTTGATGGTGGCGTTGCAGATGCCCTACCTGTCCGCTGGACAGCCCAGCAAAGTGGTGTCAAAAAGCTATTAGTTTTACGCACTCGTCCGAAAAACTACTTTAAAGCAAGTAGTCGAGGCGACCAATTCCTTGCGAAATATGCTTTTAAACACCATTACGGTTTTGCAAATAGTTTGCGTAACCGCTGTGCCCGTTATAATGCTTCAGTTGAATTTGTTCGTAGCAGTAACCCTGAACAGCAAATTTTAGAGGTATGTCCACCGCCTCTTAAAAATATGGCAGGGCGTTTAACGACAAATCCGAAAAAGCTTCGTTACAGTTATGAAGTTGGTTTGGAAACAGGCTTACAAGCCATCGAAAACTGGAATGCGATGAAGTAATTCAAAGTTGAGATTTCTAAAAAGGAATCTCAACTTAACGCTAAAGTCATATCAATATGTGGAATACCACAGTCTTGGTAAACTTCACCCTGCACTTTGAAACCTAAAGCTTCGTAAAAAGCCGTCACATAGGTTTGCGCGGAAAGCTTTAAATAAGGCAATTTATGTTGGCGCGCATATTCAATAATATGCTGCATTAGAATTTTACCTATACCCTGCTTTCGATAAGGCATTAAAACAGCAACACGCCCTACGCTATGCTGCGGCAACAAACGTGCTGTAGCGATAGGCTGCCCTTCGTCATACACCATAAAGTGCATAGCGATGCTGTCAAAATCATCCCATTCATCTTCGGGTGCAATGCCTTGCTCTTGAATAAAGACTTGTTCACGGATGTATTTAGCACCTTTCTCAAGCTGTTCCCAATCACCCGCTATAACTTTATACATCCACTCACCTTCCTAGCATTTGCAGCCAATATTTTCGATCGGCAACTGGTCTTGTAATAACAATTCCAAAGTCTGTTTTTTAATTCCATACATTTCTTTCAATGCTTGAATTTGAGCCATAATCTTGGCATCAGGTTGTGTCACGTTTTTGCGTTTAGTCGCCAAAATCATTTTATTTTTGCTGGTATGTTCAAGCGATACAAACTCAAAAACTTTAGTTTCATAACCATATGCTTTTAAAAGTAACGCACGTAAGGTATCGGTCAACATCTCGGCTTGTTGTCCCGCATGAATACCAAACTGTAGCATGGGTTGTAAAACTTCAGGACTATGTAGTTGTGGACGCAATTCTTTGTGACAGCATGGTGCGCACATAATCATCGAAGCATTTAAGCGAATTCCAGTATGGATAGCAAAGTCAGTCGCAATATCACAAGCATGTAAAGCAATCATAACGTCCAGCTTTTCCGGCTGATAACTACGAACGTCACCTTCAAAAAAGTCTAAATGATTAAAATGTACTTTGTCTGCAACGTTCTGGCAAAATTCCACTAAATTACGGCGCAGCTCTACACCCGTAATGAGCGGAACCTTTTGTTGTTCTTGTAAATAATCATACAAAGCAAAAGTTAAATACCCTTTTCCTGAACCAAAATCGACAATATTTAACTCTTTCTGCTCAGCATCAATCTGCTCATATGCGCTCGCAAAAATTTCGATAAATTTATTAATCTGCTTCCATTTACGAGCCATGCTTGGAATGATTTGAGCTTTCTCATCGGTAATGCCAAGCTCTTTTAAAAATGCACTACCCTGCTGTACATAACGTTGTTTCTCACGATCATGAGCTTGTACAGTTGGAACGGTAGTCACGCTGTGTTTTTTACCCATATTAAGCATGGCTTTTTTCTTATTTTTTTTAAGCTGGATTTCTTGATGAGTGGAAAATAAATTCGCTTGCTTGCATTGCGTAATCAGTGCTGCAATCTGTTCTAAGCCATCTTCGAATGAATAATTTTTAGTCACATCTTGGGTAGTATGATGATATAGCGCGGAAAGTTGTTTTTTTCCATGTAGCTCCACAACACGGAAAGTAATTTTTTCCAGCTGTGTCAACTCTCCTTTATATTGGCTCAAAATCAAACGTTCAAAAGTCTGCTGATCAAGCATTTGTTTGATTTCATGAAAGAATTGCTGTTCTTGCTCAAAGGAGAAAACCGACACTGATATACCTAAAAAATGGTGACTCATATAAAGTGAAAGTTTAAAGGGTATAGGATTAAAAATAAAATAACTTTACGACTGTTTTGTATTTCTATACATTTGTATTTTTAATCAAAAAAATAAACTTATGAGTAAATCGGTGTTAGAAACCTACGACCCAAAAGAAGAACTTTTTAATGCCTACAGCCATGGCGCTGGTGTGGTTATGGCAGTAATTGCCTCTGTCTTTTTAATTATAAAAGGATCTTATCTTTCCACTGCCCAGTGGATAGGTTTATGGGTATATGCTTTTAGCTTAATTCTCGTGTTTACTAGTTCGACTCTCTATCATTTTGCACAAACACAAAATTTACGTTACTGGTATAAAAAACTCGATCACACGGCTATTTATTATTTAATTGCTGGAACATATACCCCGTTCTTAAGTATTGCTATACCTACACAAAAAGCTCATATTTTACTTATTGCGCTCTGGAGCATTGCTGCAATTGGTACACTTTTCAAGTTAGTTTTTATTCACCGTTTTCAGAAAATTTCGCTACTTGCTTATGTTCTGATGGGTTGGCTTGCCGTTTTTGTAATGGATGATATGCGAACCTATTTAAGCAAAGATACTTTGATGTTATTGATTACTGGAGGTTTAGCTTACACCGTTGGAGCATTGTTTTACGCGTTAAAAAAGGTAAGATATACCCATGCGATATGGCATATTTTTGTGCTTTTAGGTGCAGGTGCACACTTTCTTGCTATCTATTGGTACGTTGTTTAGTCCATTTTTCACTCATATTCAGTGATCCTGAAAGAGTCATGGATGATGTTCTTTCACGCTATTCTTTTAAGAAAAATATGCCTTTAAAGAGAATAGTAAATTAAAAATAAATTTTAACTGATATAAGGACTTATATGGAGTCAACCTCTGCGACTGCTGCTCCTGTAGTAGCCACCAATTCGAAAACACGGGTTTTGTTTGCAAGTTTAGTCGGTACAACCATTGAGTTCTTCGACTTTTATATCTATGCAACTGCTGCCGTTATCATTTTTCCACATCTATTTTTCCCTGCCAGTAGTGGTAGTGCCGCAGTCTTACAATCACTTGCAACTTTTGCAATCGCCTTTATTGCCCGTCCTATCGGTGCAGCACTATTTGGGCATTTAGGAGATCGTATAGGTCGTAAAGCAACATTGGTGGCAGCATTGCTCACTATGGGTATCTCAACCGTATGTATTGGCTTATTACCAACCTATGCTCAGATTGGAATTGTCGCGCCTTTATTGCTCGCCTTATGTCGTTTAGGACAAGGCTTAGGCTTAGGTGGTGAATGGAGTGGTGCTGTTTTACTTGCTACAGAAAATGCGCCTGAAGGCAAACGTGCATGGTATGGCATGTTCCCTCAACTTGGCGCACCTATCGGTTTTATTTTAGCAACTGGTTCTTTTTTACTTCTAAGTGCTGCTATTCCTGAGCAAGCATTCATGCAATGGGGCTGGCGTATTCCTTTTATTGCAAGTGCTGTCTTGGTTATTGTCGGCTTATACATTCGTTTAAAACTTCATGAGACCCCTGCTTTCCAGAAGGTTTTAGATAAACAAAAAGAAGTCAATATTCCATTTAAAGAAGTGGTGACAAAACACACGGGCAAACTTATTCTCGGTACAATTGCAGCAATCTGTACCTTCGTTGTGTTTTATTTAACTACAGTATTCGCACTTAACTGGGGAACAACCAAACTAGGCTATGCGCGTGGTGAGTTCTTAGAACTTCAACTGTTTGCAACCCTTTGCTTTGCAGCCTTTATCCCTCTTTCTGCCATTTTTGCAGAAAAATTTGGCCGTAAAGCTACTTCTATTGGTGTATGTATTGCTGCTGCAATTTTCGGACTGTTTTTCTCTAGTATGTTAGAGTCTGGAAACACACTCATTGTATTTTTGTTCTTGTGTACTGGCTTATCAATTATGGGTTTGACCTATGGTCCAATTGGTACTGTCCTTTCAGAAATTTTCCCAACCTCAGTACGTTATACGGGTTCAGCTTTAACGTTTAACTTGGCTGGTATTTTTGGTGCTTCTTTTGCACCGCTTATTGCAACTAAACTTGCTGAAACATATGGTTTATATGCAGTTGGTTATTATCTTACAGCAGCATCACTTTTATCATTAATCGCGTTTTTATTAATACGCGAAACAAAAAATGTAGATGTAAATAATCAGATTTAAATATTTTCAAACACCCTGATATAAAAAAGCCGGTTCAAAATTGACCGGCTTTTTTATATATAGAACTTAGTTCAATGATGCAGGATTTGCAGGTGTAACACTGTTTGGTACAGCTGGGGCAGTTACATTATTCGCTGCAACTGCTGCCGCGCCAGCAACAGCAGCTTCACCAATTAATGCAACTTTTGCTTTTTCTTGGCTCTTTGGAGATAGAGCTGGGTTACTTGCAACAATACGGTTAATATTTGCAGAGTTTGCTGGAGCGATCGCAGCAGTTTGTAAAATGATTGGGCGATTACCCGTATTACCCAATGTGTAACGAATACCTGTACGAGGGCTAATCACCGTCGTATTTTCTTGTTTCACTACAGCCTGAGCCGAAGTTGGGCCTTTTGCCGCAAGTACTTTATCAACCGTTGTGGTTTGAGGGGCTGAAGCTGTTTCTGCTGCGAAAACAAAACTTGGCACAGCAAGAACAGTTAAAAATAAAGGTTGTAATACTTTTTTCATTGTCTTTCCAACATACACTCTGGATGAGAAGTAAATAGCATTTAATGCTTAAAACTGCAAACATTATTCACAGGCTTACTACAAACGAAAAAAAAAGCAGAACAATCGTTCTGCTTTTTTTATAACACAAATTAAATTTTGCCGTGACACTGTTTATATTTCAAACCAGAACCACATGGACATGGAGCATTACGACTTTCAGGTACAGGGAACGTTTGTTGTTCAGTAGCCGACTCATTAAGTGCTTCTTGAGAAGCGGTCACTTCACCTGTTAATCCATCCACATCATCATGTTCAAAAGAAAGCTTCATTGCTTCTGCTTGTTGCTGCTGTTGAGCTTCCATTTCTGCAAGCTCTTCTGGTGTTGGGATATGTACGCGAGACAGATCAGTTACAACATCAGTTTTAATTACACCCAGCATGTTCACGAACAAGTTAAATGCTTCTTTTTTATATTCCTGCTCAGGATTTTTTTGCGCATAGCCACGTAAGTGGATACCTTGACGTAAATAATCCATTGCAGCCAAATGATCTTTCCAATGGCGATCAAGAGAATTTAAAACGAAATGACGCTCAAGCATTGCTGCCGATTCATCACCCATTTGTGCACGGCGCTGACGATAACGCGCAATTACTTCATCACTGATGCGTTCAACCAAGCCTTCTTCATCAAGACGTCGATCTTGTTCTAGCCATTCTTGAACTGGTAGCTCAATACCCAAATCAATACGTAATGCATTTTCTAAGCCCTCCACATCCCATTGGTCATGGATTGACTCTGGTGGAATAAAGTTAGCAATCATCGCCTGCATTACTTCACGATGCATTTCTTCAACGTATTCTTGTAAAGTATTTTCAGCTAAGATTTCGTCGCGTTGTGAATAAATGATCTTACGTTGTTCATTATTCACATCATCATATTTAAGTAAGTTTTTACGAATATCGAAGTTACGTGCTTCAACTTTACGCTGCGCATTTTCGATAGAACGGCTTACCATTTTGTGTTCAATCGCTTCATCTTCTTTAAGCCCCATTGCACGCATCATGGCAACGACACGGTCACCTGCGAAAATACGCATGAGGTCATCTTCAAGAGATAAATAGAAACGAGAAACACCAGGGTCACCCTGACGGCCCGCACGACCACGTAACTGGTTGTCAATACGGCGTGATTCATGGCGTTCAGAACCAATAATGTGCAAGCCACCTGCTTGCAATACATCTTCATGGTCCTGTTCCCATTGCGCTTTTAGACGCGCTTCATCTTCAGGGGTAGGATTTTCAAGTTTGGCAAGTTTCGCTTTCCAGTTACCCCCAAGGATAATATCTGTACCACGACCGGCCATGTTTGTTGCGATTGTTACTGCATTCGGGCTACCTGCCTGAGCAATAATGTCTGCTTCACGCTCATGTTGTTTTGCGTTCAAAACTTCATGATGAATACCAGCTTGCTTCAATTTAGACGATAGAATTTCACTGGCTTCAATCGTTGCCGTACCAATAAGAATCGGTGCAACACCCTGCTGACGAATATTCATAATTTCTTGAATAATCGCGTTATATTTACCATTACGGTTTAAATAGATTAAATCGTTCTGGTCATTACGAATCATAGGTCGGTGTGTCGGAATAATAACGACGTCCAGACCATAAATTTCTTTCATTTCCGCAGCTTCAGTATCGGCAGTACCTGTCATACCTGAAAGCTTTTTATAAAGACGGAAATAGTTCTGGAAAGTAGTTGTTGCTAAAGTCTGGTTTTCAGGTTGAATAGTCAAACCTTCTTTCGCTTCAACTGCTTGGTGTAAGCCTTCTGACCAACGACGGCCCGGCATGGTACGGCCAGTATGCTCATCAACAATAATGACTTCACCGTCATGAATAATATAGTGAACGTCGCGTTGGAATAGGAAGTGCGCACGAATAGCCGCAGAAACATGGTGAACGAGATTTAGATTTGTAGCTGAATATAAGCTTTCGCCTTCCGCTAACAAACCCATTTGAATAAGTTCTTGTTCTACAGTTTCATAACCAATTTCAGTCATTTCAACTGAACGCTGCTTTTCATCAATCCAGAAATGTCCGCCATCGGCAACTTTTTCTTCTTTTTGCGGGCGTAATTTTGGTGGAATCGTATTGATTGCAGTATAGAGGTGTGAAGAATCTTCACTTTGACCAGAAATAATTAATGGCGTACGCGCCTCATCAATCAAGATTGAGTCGACTTCATCGATAATGGCATAGTGCAAACCACGTTGTTTCTTTTCTGCTAAAGAAAACACCATGTTGTCACGCAAGTAGTCAAAACCAAATTCGTTATTGGTACCATAGGTAATATCAGCTAGATAAGCAGCTGCTTTTTCTGCTGGTTCTTGCATTGAATAAATTGTACCAATGCTTAGACCTAAAAATTCAAATAAAGGGCGGTTTAACTCAGCATCACGTTGTGCCAAATAATCGTTTACAGTAATGACATGAACGCCTTCACCACTTAATGCATTTAAGTAACACGCTAAAGTACCCATAAGGGTTTTACCTTCACCGGTACGCATTTCGGCAATTTTGCCTTCATGTAAGGTAATACCACCAATTAACTGGACATCGTAGTGGCGCATGCCCATTACACGTTTTGCTGCCTCACGACAAACTGCAAACGCCTCAGGGAGTAACTTATCTAAACTTTCGCCATTGTTATAACGTTGTTTGAATTCTGGAGTTTTTGCAGATAAGTCTGCATCGCTTAAAGCTGATATCGTCGGCTCGAGCGCATTGATTTGCTCAACAATTTTGCGCATGCGTTTGAGTTCACGCTCATTTTTTGTACCGAAGATACCTCCGATCAGACTTGCCAACATGGATAAACTCTCTAAATCTTGCTTGGTCAAATGAATAAATTTTTTCTCAGTCGTTTATTATGGTGTCAGAAATTTGAAGTACAAGGGGTTTGCACAAAACCCATAAAAAAAATCTGATCATTAGACAAATGGTTTTACCCATTTTCTAAGCCCCTTTAAAGCATCTGGCACCTAAAAACTCGACATTAATGCTCATCTATTGAGCACAACTTCCGAGAAATCTAATTTAGCAAATTTATCTTAAAGTTACATTGATTCAGCCCATAAATTCATATGTTTTGGTCATATATATTTACACTTATATAAAAAGTTCATAATAAAATATAAAAACAATAATTTTAATAATAAATAAATTGCGGCATAGTCATTTCAACATATAACAAATTTTAAGCAATTGAGGATTTATCATGACATTACGATTAGGCGATACAGCCCCTGATTTTCAACAAGAATCAAGCGAAGGCACTATTAATTTTTATGATTTTCTAGGTGATAGTTGGGGCATTTTATTTTCACACCCGGCCGACTATACGCCAGTATGTACAACTGAATTGGGTTATACAGCAAAATTAAAAGATGAATTTGAAAAACGTAATGTTAAAGCAATTGCTTTATCTGTAGATGATGTTGAGTCCCACAAAGGCTGGATTAATGACATTAATGAAACTCAAAATACAACAGTCAATTTTCCAATTATTGCTGACAAAGACCGCAAAGTATCTGAGCTATACGGTTTTATTCATCCGAATGCCAGTGAAACACTTACTGTTCGTTCTTTAGTGATTATTGACCCAAATAAAAAAGTTCGTCTAATCATCACCTACCCTGCTTCGACTGGTCGTAACTTTAATGAAGTCTTACGTGTTGTTGATTCATTACAATTAACCGATAAGCATAAAGTGGCTACACCAGCGAACTGGCAACAAGGGGAAGATGTTGTCATTGTCCCTTCTTTAAAAGATGAAGAGGAAATTAAACAACGCTTCCCTAAAGGTTATACTGCGGTGAAACCTTATTTACGCCTCACACCACAGCCTGAGCAAGATTAAAGCCTTTAACAAGGCTTTAATCGAAGCGCAAGACAAACGCAGTGCGTAGGCAAGCGTCTGAAAGGTCCCCTGCAAGACAAGCAAAGTGCGTAGGCAAATATTAAAAAATTCTAAATCAGCCAGTTCACGTAACTGAGCAAATATTTCCATCTTAAAAGCCATCTCACCCGATGGCTTTTTTTACATTAATGAATATACATGGTTTTTACTGTTGAGATCAGTTATAACTTCCCAAGGGTTTGTGCAAAAAACAAAAATCATGATCCATAAAATTCATCATTTAAAATGCGGCAGTATGTGCCCTGTATGTGCACCTTTATTTGGGCAGAGAGGCTGGAAAGCTGAAATTGTTTGTCATTGTCTTTTGGTAGAAACTGATCGAGGCCTTGTACTGATTGATACCGGATTTGGCCTACAAGATTATCTACACATGCAACAGCGCCTTGGCTCTTTAGTCAAACGGTTGGGGAAAATTGAACCGAATCTTGAGTTCAGTGCTATTCAACAAATTCAGAAACTGGGTTTCCATCCTAAAGATGTGCAGCACATTTTTGTGACTCACCTCGACTTTGACCATGCAGGCGGAATTTCAGACTTCCCCCACGCCACTGTCCATGTGTTAGCCAATGAATATAATGCTGCACAACTACCTAATTTTAAAGGCAAGCTTCGTTATAGAACTAATCAATATAAACAACATCGGTACTGGAACTTTGTTGAGTATCAACAAGGTGAAAAATGGTTTAACCTTGAAAAAGTAAAAGGTTTCCCCCTATTTCAAGATGAAATTTTAATGGTGCCATTATTGGGCCATTCTGCCGGACATTGTGGTATTGCGATAAAACAACAAAATCAATGGTTATTATTTTGTGGAGATGCTTACTACTCACACCTAGAGCTAAATCCAGCAAATAAATTAAGATCTCTTAGCCTTCTAGAAAAGACATTTGCAGAAGACAATGAAAAGCGTCTTATTAACCTAAAAAAATTACAGTATCTGGCTCAACATGAGCCAACGATTGAGATCATTTGTGCACATGACCCCCATGAGCTTCGGCGGTACCAAACATGAAAAAATTTTCGCTCATTGCATTTGCGGTCTGTTTAAGCCTTCAAGGGTGTATGCAACACGAAAGTATTGCCCATGAGCACAGACCTCACGATTGGGGAACCTTAGTTTCTCAAACTCATAATTTTTATCAAATTAGCAATGATGTTTTCCGGAGTGAACAGCCCGATGCAGCAATGATTCCCGAATTAAAACACCATCAAATTGGGACTATTATTAACTTAAGAGCCAAAGCATCAGATGATTTAGTCTTTAAAAATGAAAACTTTAATCTTGTTCATATTCCGATTAATACATGGGCAATTGATCGACAAGATTTATTAGAAGTTATGCAGCAAATCCAACTTGCCAAGCAAAATAATCAACGTGTTTTACTACATTGCTATCATGGTTCAGACCGTACAGGGGCCAGCGTCGCCATGTATCGAATTATTTTTGAAAACTGGGCAATTGATGATGCAGTGAAAGAAATGAAACAAGGGGGTTATGGTTATCATATTATTTGGAAGAATATTGACCGTTTATTTACCCCTGAAAATGTAAAATGGATTCAACAGCAACTGTCGAATCCATCTTAATTAGATTTCAGAATAAAATTTAATCTGACTTACGCTGATCTAAAGGCACCCAGTCAATCACCCAAGCTGACTTCATATTTAAACTGGCGTCAGAAGTAATTTTCTTACGTGTAGTATCTGCCGTATCTCTATCTTTTGCAGGACCAACCATAATACGGATACCTTTACTGGTTGGACTCGTCGTGACCTTATAGCCTTTTGCACGTAATTTAGAGACTACAGCATCTGCATTTGCTTGGTTAGCAGCCAATGCAACCTGTACCATCCATTTTTTATCACCATTTTCAAGCAACTCACGTGCTTTCTCTGCTTCAGCTTTTTTCTCGGCCTCTGCCTTACGTTTCGCTTCAGCTGCTTTCTTATCTGCTTCTGCTTGACGTTTAGCTTCAGCAGCCTTTTTGTCCGCTTCTGCTTGGCGCTTCGCCTCTGCTGCTTTCTTATCCGCTTCTGCCTGACGTTTTGCCTCAGCTGCTTTCTTATCTGCTTCTGCTTGGCGTTTAGCCTCTGCTGCTTTCTTGTCTGCTTCTGCCTGACGTTTTGCCTCAGCCGCTTTCTTATCCGTCTCAGCTAAGCGTTTCGCTTCAGCAGCTTTTTTATCTGCATCCGCTTTAGCCGGATCTACTGACTTTTTTGTATCAGTTTGCTGTCCTTTTGCCTTATTCTCACTACCCGCGACTTCAGGAGGAATATTATCGGAACTTTCTTGTGCAGCAGCTCGGCGAGCATTAATCGCGGCATATTCAGCAGCAGCTTTACGAGCTGCATCCGCTTCTGCCTGTTGTTGCATTGCCAAGAATTCGGCAGCACGAGCTTCTTGTTCTGCTACAGCTTTTTCACGAGAACGGCGCTGTTCTTCAAGAAGACGTTTTTCTGTTTCAACATCAACTGCAAGTGGCTGTAGCTGTACCATCTGCCCTTCTTGTGCTGATTGCTTTGGTTTAGCTTGTAATTTCGGTGATGTTGAAGTTTGGGGTTGAACATCTACCTGTTTTATTTCTTCATTTCCTTTTAGAAGTAATGCTGCCAATAAAACACCACCACCTAATAAAACAACGCCACCCATCCAGCGTTGTTTGTTATTCATTGACATTCTTCCAAATACTCCCAAATCGCTTCTAAAGTATGAAACGAACCACAGGCTAAAATCAGCTGATTGTTATTTGTTTGCTCAAGCGCTGATTTAAAAGCCTCTTTGATATTGCCAAATTGTTGTATTGTCTGGCCTTGCAGGGCGTCATTCAATTGCTGAATCGGTGCAGCACGCGGCACATTCAACTCAGCAATTTTCCAATGTAAAACAGTAGGTTTCAACAAATCGACTACTGATTTTATATCTTTATCTGCCAGCATTGAAAATACTGCGACAACTTCTGTGTACTGTTTATTGTATTCTAAGAAATTTCGCAATTGCTTTAACAAAAATTCAACACCATGAGGATTATGTCCGGCATCAAAAATAATGGTTTTTCCATTAACTTGGCGCACTTCGAAGCGTCCAGCCAAGCGGGCATTTGTAATGCCCTCCTCTAGCGCTAGTTGCGAGATTTCAAGTCCGCTATTTAATACGGCCGCAACTGCTCCTGCAATATTCTCGATTGCAAGTGTACCTAGCGGCAACCTTAAAGTGGTTCCTTCACTTGCAAAATACCAATGTTTTCCATCATCGGCGAGTTTATAAAAATAATCTCTATTAATCGCGTATAGCGTGGCTTGTGAGCTATTTGCCTTATCTTGAATCGCTTGAGGCAAAGATTGCTCACCTGCAAAAATGACAGGAATATGAGGTCGGATAATACCTGCTTTTTCAAAAGCAATTTTTTCGATGGTATCGCCTAACCAATCTGTATGGTCGAGGCCAATATTGGTAATCACGGCGATATCAGGGTCAATGACGTTGACAACATCAAGACGCCCACCTAAACCGACTTCAAGAACCCATACATCGCATTGTTGCTGTTTAAAAATAACAAAAGCAGCCAAAGTGGTTGCTTCAAAAAAAGATAGGCTTAAATCACACTCGCGACGAGCCTGATCAACTTGTACAAAAGCATCAATCAGGCTTTGGTCATCAACTTCAACTCCACCTAATTTGACTCGCTCGTTAAAACGATAGATATGCGGTGATTGATACAACCCAACTTTGTACCCTTGTGCTTTTAATATAGACGCAAGCGTTGTTGTGGTTGAACCTTTCCCGTTTGTTCCAGCAACAGTAAAAACTTTGGCGTTGGGTTTAGTCACGCCTAATTTTTCTGCTACGGGAATAACACGTTCCAGACCAAGATCGATCCCTGTAACGTGAACATGGCTCCAATAATTGAGCCATGTATCTAAAGAGTCTGTTGAAAGTGGAGCTTGTTGTTTCAAGGTAAGTTCATCAATTTTGATACAAGACGAGATACAGTATCACGTAAAGCATGACGATGAACAATCTGATCGACCACACCATGATCAAGCAGATATTCTGCACGCTGGAACGGCTCTTCTAGTGTTTCACGCACAGTTTGTTCAATCACACGCTTACCGGCAAAGCCAATCATTGCTTTAGGTTCTGCAATATGGATATCACCCAACATTGCTAAAGAAGCTGTTACACCGCCATATACCGGATGTGTTAACACCACGATATAAGGTAAGCCTGCATCTTTTAATTTTTGGATTGCAGCAGAAGTACGCGCCATTTGCATAAGTGACAACATACCTTCTTGCATACGTGCACCACCAGAAGCTGCAAAGCAGATTAATGGCTGACGTTTTTCAATTGCAAGTTCAGCTGCCTTAACAAAACGGTCACCTACTACAGTACCCATTGAGCCGCCCATAAAGTCAAACTCAAAAGCACATGCAATCATATCTACGCCATTTAAGTTACCTTGCATGGCGATTAAAGCTTCCGTTTCACCAGTTTTAGTTTGTGCTTCACGCATACGGTCTGGATACGGTTTGCTATCAACAAACTTTAATGGGTCTTTCGCGCTAAACTCTTGACCTAATTCAGCCACAACATTGTCGAAGAACCAGTTTAAGCGATCGCGAGCTTTCATTCGTAAGTGTTCGTCACACTGTGGACATACATACGCATTAAAAGATATTGCTGTACGTGTCACTAAAGCATGACATTCAGGGCACTCAATAGTTGGCTCAGTAAATGTTGCTTTGAGAGTCTGTTGCTCATCTGCAACTTCAATACCTGGAACTGGACGCTGTGTCCATGGCGTCGAAGGGCTAAGAACTTTCCCTGATTTCACTTCTTGATTCATACTAACTCATCGAGCGCTGCTCGAAGCTCCTTGACTTTATTCACCGTCTGTTCAACAGCTTCATCAGCTGCCAACGTTGCAAAAGATTTAACGAAAGCACTACCTACAATCACGGCATCTGCAACACTACCCATCGCTTTCGCTGAAGCAGCATCACTAATTCCGAAACCAACGCCAACTGGAACGTTAGTCATACCTTTGATTTTTTCAATACGTGCAGCCGCTTCAGAAGTATCCAAAGTCGCTGCACCTGTTACACCTTTGAGTGAAACATAGTAGATAAACCCGCTTGCCTGATTCGCTACGTGTTGAATACGTTGATCAGTTGAAGTTGGTGCAAGTAAGAAAATCTGATCCATATCATGTTGTTTCAAGATTGCACCAAATTCTTTTGACTCTTCCGGTGGTAAGTCCACAAGTAATAAGCCATCTACACCACATTGTTTCGCATAAGAAACAAACTTCTCGTAACCAATCACTTCAACAGGATTAAGATAACCCATTAAAACTACAGGTGTTTCCTGATCCTGCTCACGAAACTCTTTTACCATGTTCAGCGCATCTAAGGTGTTCGTCCCAGCCGCAAGTGCGCGTTCAGCAGCAAGTGCAATTACCGGACCATCAGCCATCGGGTCTGAAAATGGTAAACCAAGCTCAATGACGTCTACTCCTGCCGCAACCATTTTATGAAGTAACGGCACCGTTACTTGTGGCTGTGGATCACCCGCCATGACATAAGATACAAGCGCTTTACGTTGTTGGGACTGCAGCTTTTCAAAACGGGTGGCAAGACGTGACATAGGGTTGTGCTTTCCTTGAATTATTTAAAATTGAGGAGTTGTTTGTAGAAATACAAGAACACCGCATTTTAACGCTATTTTTTGTTCATTGAACAGGTCTAACGTTATGGCGATATTCGATTGTATGATTCATACAACCCATGGCGTACATTTATCAATATTTTGAAACTTTTCTCAATGATCAAAGCTTCCTATTTTTGGGCCATTATTGATTTACAAATTGAGCAAAAAAGCATCTAAAATTCTATTTCGTTGCATTTTTCTGGATGAGTTGTAATTGCTTTTTTCGAGTTAATAATGTTTGCCCTGTTAAATTTTTATATGCTCTTGCTAGTGCAGACTGATCCGAATAACCTAACTGGTCGGCAATTGCAGTCAGACTTTCATTTTGACTTAACAATATCTCGCAGCGTTTCATACGCTCAGCATCTAAAATTAATTTAAATGAAGTGTTTAATGCCTGTAATTGGCGCTGCAAGCTTCTAACAGAAACATTCAGCTCGATGGCAATATCTTCTATTTTGGGCGCTTGCTGCTTATGCTTAAAGTATTCCTGTACGATCCAATGTATTTGCTGAACTAAATCGGCATGTATTTTCCGCTGAACTAAAGCTTCTTCAGCTTGTTTCACCAAAAGTTGCACCAAAGTTGGGTCTGCATGTTGAGGGCGAATATTTAAACTTTCACTTGCAAAAGTTAATGCATAGTAAGGCCGCTCAAATGACAATTTGCACTGAAAGAAACGTTGATAGTGAACCACTGCCCCACGCGCTCGGTGTACGAACTCTACATGCTGTAAAAGAAACTCATGTAAAGGGGCGATCTGTTTAGCAAGCTGTACCATTGCGGCCAAGGTCAGCTCACTTAGTAGAATATTACTGTCATCGACCAAAGGCCAATATAGGCGAATTTTGGAGGCATCCTGTTCAATTTGTATAGGGACAACCTGTGCACCATCAATGACCAAACGATGAAACTTTGCAATATACTCCACCACTTGACCTAAGGTATCACTTCTGGACGCCATATAACCCAAGACCCCAAAGTTGGCAGGGGTAATACAGGCTGCCATCTCTAAAGCCAAATTAGTCACATGTAATCGCGTTTCAGTTATCTCTAAAAGTTCAATAAAAAGGTCTAAAGAAGATTGAGCATCTATAGAAGCAGATAAAATATTTTGGACTTGACGTGTTTGAATTTCACTTAAATTAAGTGTCTGCCAATCTATTCCCTTTTCTTTTAAATACGTATTCCAAAGGTAGAAGTAACCATTTGAGATAGTAAATTCTTGCATGGCGCGTCCTTTTTACTGCCATTTTGTCGCAAACTGTATAAAAATTGGCGATAACTGTCAAAACAAAGCCGACCACTCGCGACATACTAATGAAAAGGTTATAGTTGCGAGAAATAAAAGATGAACGCACATGTTTCTTATCAGGTCGAACCGGTAGTTCGTAAAAATCTCGATTTTCATTTAAATGAAGCACCTCGCTTTTGGTTTAACAATGACCCTTTTTTAACTCGTATGTTTGATGCACTCAGCTTAACCTTTCCAGATGGAGAGCGTTACTTCATTGAATGTGTACGTATGTTCCGCGATAAAATTGATGACCCTGAACTAAAAAAACGAGTTGCGGATTTTATTAAACAAGAAGCTCAACACGGTATTGCACATGACAAAATGAATCAGCTCATGAAAGAGCAAGGCATGCCTGTTGACCAGTTCACAACCACCCTTAAAAAGATTTTCCGCTTTGAACTAACAAAACGTTCACCACAATATAATATTGCCATGACCGCTGCCGCTGAACATTTAACAGCATTAATGGCAGAAACCTTTTATAGCCATAAAAAAACTTTAGAAAACGCTCATCCTTATGTTCGAGCTTTGTTTGCATGGCATGCGATTGAAGAGATGGAACACCGCGATGTAGCTTTTGATGTGATGAGACAGGTAGGAGAAGTTCCAGAGTCAACACGTCGCTTTGTATTGGTTCTTACAACAGTACTTATGTTTGGCTTTACACTCTACCGCACGAATATCATGTTGAAATGTGATGGCTTTAGTCCAAGAGAAAGGCTCTTGATGAATCTTAAAGGTTTACCTTGGTTCTTTGGCAAAAATGGCACATTAACAGCTATGAAAAAACAATATATGGATTGGTTTAAAAAAGATTTTCATCCAAGCCAGCATCCTGTTATTCGTCAGTATCCTGTTTGGATTGAAACACTCGAAAAGACAAATGACCCTATTGCAGCGGGTGAAGCATTTTGGCAAGCAGGTTTATAACCTGCTTGTTACCATTTTGCATAATGTTGCTCTAGTAAACCGTATTGTTCTTTGCAATTGATTATATCGGTTGTCTCATGCTCAATCGTGCCGCTAATTTTAGCTTGCCATTGATTGAACTGACTGCCAATCATTCTTAAGTTTATATTTTCATATCGGCACCACCCAATATGCACTTGTAGATTAAGTTTTTGATCTAGAGAACTAATTTGCCAAAGTTCATCATTTACTTTTTCAAATAAAACGTCTGTGAGCGGAAATAAAACTCCGTTAATCCATAGGCAGTTTTCATTACCAAAACTTTCATTAACACCCGAGGCCAGATTTAACCCAATACGACGCCCCTGTTCATCCCAGAAGTTACATGAGAGCCAGAACCAAGCTGTTTCAGGACGTAAAAATCCGCAAGTATCATCAAGTGAAGCAAATGTCTTTTCATCAAATTGTACAACTTGATTTTGCTTATTAATGAACATTCCCTCTACAGCCAAAGTGGTCTGCTTTTGGGTATAGGTCCAACCATTGATACCTGTTGGTGTACACAAGCTTAAAATATCTGTTCCGGCGCAGAAAATACGGGCGCTCAGACAAATTTCCCCATATTTAGTTACCCGAATGTATCGCACACCATTGGCATGCTGAATATCAAACTGATAAGGCGATTTAGAAAAATAACTTTGATTAAACAAAGGCTGTTCATCAAGATACGTCTTGTGACCTAACGGCTGAATAGCATTCCACTCAATGACTTGCCCTGTTTCATGGTCATAGATATAGAAAAAACCGTGTCCGACCCAGCCAATATCTGCAATTGCCAGACCAATACTATAATGTTTATGTTGAATGCCACAAAATTTAAATTTCTTATATTTTAATTGTTTGCGCCAGCCCTTTAGGTCTTTGCCATAAGGAGTTTTATAAATATAACGTTGGACATGAATGGTGGACGGTACAGATTCAAAACGCCCATAACGAGGCTGTCCATTTTCTTGAATTAAATCCATTTACCCACTTCCATATGAATATTAGATTTCAAATGACCTATCCCACAGTCAAATATGTATTTTCCCAAATTGTTGCAGCAAAATCGCCTTTTATTAAATGAATATAACGGCCTGCCACGCAATCTATCGCTAAACAGTCATCAATATCAATGACCCGGTCTGTATGTGCTTTTTGCCACTGCCGATCTATAAATTGTTTACCTAATTGTTTGGCAACTACCGTGTTGGGTGCCACCACAAACTCATAACGATGAAGTTCACCGAATTCACTTGCATTATATCCACCTAGATTAATTAAATATAACTTTAAATCATCTGGTTGTGGAGCAGCATCTGTAAAATGAATTTGATAGTTCTGTCCTTGAGAACTAACTCCTGAGAGCTTAGCCCAAGCATCAATATGTAATCCTTGAGCCTCACCAAACCAAGCTTGTTTAAGTTGAGGATAAACTTCTTCCAAAGTATCTCCTACAGCCATGACCACATCATGAACTTCTGTATTAGCACGTGCATGACGCCCGCCCAACATCACCATAAACAAGCTTGGCATTGTATCCTCTTACATCTCGACCATTTCTACGCCATCAATGCGTGCAACTGTCATTAAGTCTTTATCGCCACGGCCTGAAACAGTCGCAATAATAATCTGATCTTTAGACATCGTCGGTGCAAGCTTAGACACATAGGCCATCGCGTGCGAGCTTTCAAGCGCAGGAATAATCCCTTCGATTTTGGTTAAGTCACGAAAACCTTGAAGAGCCTCTGTATCATTAATCGGCACGTACTCTACACGCTTCATATCTTTCAAGAAACTATGTTCAGGACCAACACCCGGATAATCAAGGCCCGCCGAGATACTGTGTGTCTCAATAATCTGGCCCTGTTCATCACTCATTAAATAAGTACGGTTACCATGTAATACACCCACATGACCCGCATTTAAAGGCGCAGAGTGTTTACCAGTTTCAATACCAAAACCAGCAGCTTCAACCCCATACATTTTTACACTGGCATCGTTTAAGAACGGATAAAACAAGCCCATTGCATTTGAACCACCACCTACACAAGCAACTAATGCATCTGGTAAGCGACCTGCTTGTTCCAAAATCTGTTTACGCGCTTCACGACCAATAATTGATTGGAAGTCACGAACAAGTTGAGGATAAGGATGCGGACCTGCAACTGTACCAATGACATAGTAAGTCGTATCAACGTTGGTTACCCAGTCACGCATCGCTTCGTTCATGGCATCTTTTAATGTTTTAGAGCCACTTTGCACAGGCACAACTGTTGCACCCAACAAACGCATACGGTAAACGTTCATCGCTTGACGCTTAACGTCTTCAGCACCCATATAAACAACACATTCAAGACCTAAACGTGCTGCAATGGTTGCTGTTGCTACACCATGCTGCCCTGCACCAGTTTCGGCAATAATACGTTTTTTACCAGAAAGCTTTGCAAGTAGTGCCTGACCAATCGTGTTGTTTACCTTGTGTGAACCTGTATGGTTCAAGTCTTCACGTTTAAGGTAAATTTGCGCACCACCTAACTCTTTTGACCATCGCTCAGCATAATAAAGTGGACTAGGACGACCTACATAGTAGGCGAGGTCACGGTCGAATTCTGCCAAAAACTGTTCATCATTTTTCATGCGGGAATAGAGATTTTCCAAATCTTCTAATGCCGCCATTAAAGTTTCTGACACAAAACGTCCGCCATGGATACCGAAATGCCCATTTGCATCTGGGAATTGGGTATAGTCAATCACATTATTTTGCTGATCCACGTTGGACTCCTTGCATAAATCGTTCAATGAGTTGTTGGTCTTTTATACCTTTTGCGGACTCTACGCCTCCGCTCACATCTACTGCAAAAGCACCGGTAGTATGAATAGCGTCAATGACATTGTCAGGGGTTAAACCACCTGCCAAGATTAATGGAATATCAAGTTTCGGGAATTTAGACCAGTCAAACTGATGTCCTGTGCCCCCTTTAAGCTCAGGATGCCATGCATCGAGCAATACAGCACTGGCACCAGCTGCCTGATATTTTTGAATTTCAGCAATTACATCCAGATCAGGTTTAACCTGAATCGCTTTATACCAGCGACGTTTACAATGACGCGCTATTTCCTGACATTGTTCTGGAGTTTCATCGCCATGTAGTTGTAATACATCTAGGGGAACACAATCAAGTACATCCTGAATTTCAGTAACACTCGCGTTTACAAACAAACCCACCATTTGTACATAAGGCGGAACGAGTTTTGCTAATTCTTCTGCCTGTTCAACTGTTACATTTCTTGGACTCGGCGGAAAAAAAACAAAGCCTATCGCATCTGCTCCCGCTGCAACTACTGCCTGAACATCTTGCTTGCGAGTAATTCCACAGATTTTTGCTCGTGTACGTTTTTGGTTTGATTGGCTCATGAGCTGCTTAAACTACAACCATTTCTTAAAATAAGCGCCATTGTAATGCAATTTTTGCCCCTTGCGTAAAAGTTCTCAGGGAATTGCTTTAAATGACATTGTACGAAGTAATTCGGCACTTTATACTGCGTTCAAATGGAAGCAAGTGTAAGCAATTCATGCTTTAGGGAAGCTGGTGAAAGTCCGGCACTGCCCCCGCAACGGTAACAATGTAAAGCATATTTTTTAAGTCGAAATCGACTTACACCACTGCAGTAGTGTGGGAAGGTGAATATGTCCATAAATGAATTATGGCGCTGAAGTCCGGAGACCTACTTGTTTCATCTATCTACCCGATCATTCACGTGGGGTGAATGTATGGAGCATGTTATGTCTAAATCTTTTCAACCTACTCGTCTGGTAGGGGCTATCGCTATTGCGATGGGGTTTTCACCTTTTATTTTTGCTGAAGATACAACGAATGTAACTCAGCTTGATCCAATTGTAGTGACTGCTTCAAAAAGTGCTGAAAAAGCAAGTGAAGTTCCAGCGCGTATCTCAGTGATTGATGAAAAAACAATAGAACAGAATCCAATTGCAGATTTGCCCTCGCTATTAAGAAAAGAAGCTGGCTTAACTATTCATCAAACAGGTGGTTATGGCCAAACAGCCTCCGTATTTATCCGAGGAGCTAGTGCTGGACACACTCTATTTTTACAAGACGGTATGCGTTCAAATACTGCGACTGTAGCTGGTCAAAATATTCACTTATTTGATACAACAGATATTAAGCAAATTGAAATATTACGAGGCCCTGCTTCAGTTCAGTATGGTACTGATGCTATTGGCGGTGTAATTCAATTAATTTCAAAAACTCCTACACAAAATAAAATCTTTACGACGATCGAAGCTGGTGAAAAGAATACTTATAAATCTATTTTAGGTATAGATTTAGCCCAAGATGGTTATTACGCTCAAATTCGTGGTCAACGTTTTGAAACAGATGGTGATCAAATCATTAGCAATGACGATCGCAAAGCTGGATTTGATCAAAAAGGGTATTCAGCTAAAGTTGGTGTTGATAAAGAGCAATATGCTTTATCAGCTGAAATCAAAGAAAATAAAGGTACTGGTGACTTTTTTTCTTATGGCGCAGCGCAAGCGTATGATTTTACTAACCGCTTATATAATGTTAACGCTCGCCTTAATTTAACTAACAATATTATTTGGAATACTCGTCTTTCTCAATTTGAAGATCAATATAATTTAATAAAAGCAGCGTATCCTTCAATTGTAAATACCAAGCAACAAGAGGTAGATTCAAATATTAAATGGCAATTTACACCAAGCCAAAATATTTTATTTGGTGTAGAGCATAATAAAACAACTGCAGAGAAAGTAGTTGCTTATAATGGTGACACAGGATTCGATAATTCTAATAAGACGACTGGCTATTATTTACAACATCAATATCAACATGATGGTATTAATACCCAAGCAGGCATTCGTGTAGAAGATAATGACCAATTTGGTACACATACAGTTGGACAACTTGCTGGTCGTTTCCTTGTTACACCAACAACTAGCGTATATGCAAATATTGGTACAGCTTTCCGTGCACCAGTTGTAGGTCAAATTATTACAGAGCCAGCTTGGTGGGGAGGTAATCCAGATTTAAAACCAGAAGAAAGCGTGTCATATGAACTTGGATTTGATCAAAAACTAAACCACGGCTTCACTGTATATGGTTCAGTTTATCAAACTAAAGTTGATAACTTGATGGTATCTTCTGCTGCAACAAATTTCGTATTTTATAATATTGATAAAGCAACCTTAACTGGTGCTGAATTAGGTTTAAAGTGGTCACTAGATAATTGGTTTATCAATGCGGAATATGCTTATATTCAACCTAAAAATGATGAAACTGATCAAGATGCGCCAAATCGCCCACGTCAAAACTTCAATATGAATATTGGATGGGATAATGGTGTATATGGCTTCAACACTGCTTTCGTTGCAAAAGGCAAAGCAAAAGATATACAAGATGTTCCAGGCTACACTACTCTTGATTTTAACGCTTATTGGCAAATGAGCCCAAATGTTAAAATCTTTACTAATATTCAAAACCTATATGATACAGACTATAAGACTGCATGGAATAAAGAGGTTGGTTCATACTATATTGCCAGCGGCCGCCTTGCATCAGCTGGTGTGACCTTAAGCTACTAAGCGAAAACTTTATTATAAAAATATTTTCTTAACTCCAGTTTCGGGGTAATGTTCTGACCGACATTATCCCCTTTTTTATGTTCAGGATATCTATCATGGGACACCGTTTAAGCAAAATCTATACACGCACAGGCGATTCAGGTACCACAGGTTTAGGCGATGGCTCTCGTGTTGCTAAAGATGATCTAAGAATTGCGGCACTTGGTGATGTCGATGAACTAAACGCCATTATTGGTGTGCTCCGTGCACAAATTACAGCCAGCCAAGTGGCTAATAAAGCTGATTGGGACAAAAGCTTGAGTCTGATTCAACACTGGCTTTTTGACTTAGGCGGCGAAGTTTGTATTCCAAATTACAATTTGCTTCAGCCCGTTTGTATTGAATTTCTTGAAAAAGAAATTGACCGTATGAATGAAGATTTGCCTATGCTAAAAGAATTTATTCTGCCATCTGGTTCTTTATCTTGCAGTTATGCCCATCAAGCCCGTGCCGTTTGTCGTCGTGCAGAGCGATCGCTCATGTCAGTACAAACTCGCGATCAAAATATTCAAGCCACTGCCCTTCAACTTTTAAATCGTCTATCTGACTGGTTATTTGTCGCATCGCGTGCTTTACAGCGTGCTGAAGGTGGACAAGAAGTCCTTTGGCAAAAAAATATTAATGAGATGATTTAAAAATAGATTAAGTTAAGAATGATCTCTACGTTTAAAGAGATCATTATCAAAAAGAACGGACAATAGAAATCTATGCGCATTATTGGTCATCGTGGTGCACGCCGAGAAGCTCCTGAAAATACATTAGGTGGTTTTCAGCACATTAAAAATTTAGGTATTCGTGGTGTCGAATTTGATATTCGTCAGCTGCAAGATCAAGAGTTGGTCGTCATTCATGATGATAATTTTTTGCGCACGGCAGGTGTCGACCAAATTGTAGAGCTATCAACTTTGGCTCAAGCATTATCATTTGATCATCGTCAAAATTGGCCTAACTGGCCAACCTCTGAACCAACCCCTACTCTTACAGGCGTTTTAAATTTACTTGATAACTTTGATCATATTGAAGTTGAAGTTAAAGCTGTAAGAGATATGGCATTAGCAGAAAAGTTAATTCAAAAGCTTGAGACTGAGTTACAAGGTTTCGAGAAAGTCGTGACCATCACAAGTTTTGATCTTCAAATTCTAACCGCTTTACGTGATATTAACTCTCAATTTAAACGCGGATTGTTAGTTGAACTTCCGGTTGGAGCAACGGCGATTGAACTTGCTCATCAATATGGGTGCTGTCATATTGGCTGGCATGATCAACTTGCAACAGATGAAATGATTCAATTGTCTCATCAAGCTGGTTTGAACATTAGTGTCTGGACAGTGAACGATGTAGAAAGAGCAAAGAGACTACGGGATTTAGATATTCAGGGCTTAATTACAGATATTCCAACCACAATGCTTGAAACTCTTTAAATATAAAAAAGGTGGTACTGACCACCTTTTATTTTTTCTCGGCCTGAATCAAACGCTGACCGCTTTGATCAAGTAGATATAAGGTATTACCTACCAACTGGAAGCGTTTAATACGTTGTAAAGAATCGACCAATTCTGCTTCTTGAGCCAACGCGCCATCACAACTCGAATGACCTGCGTTAACTTCCATATCAAGTTTCTTTTGGCTGAAATCAAAAGTGTATCGCCCAAAAACACGATTACATCCTGTATGACCTGTTACTGTTTTGACTGTAGAGTTCAATGAAAGAGTCGGCCACTGGTTAAAGAATTTTGCCTTATGACCATTTATATTGGTAATTTGCCAATCTATATCTTGAACACCATCTGGACTCACTTTCTTTTTCACGACTGGCGTTTGTACACGTTGTGTTGGTTTTACTTGGCCTTTGTGATTATTTGGTTGCGGCGTGCTTTGACATGCTGCCAATACAAGGCTGATTGCGATGAAAAGACATTTCAATGGCAATTTCCTTGCAATATCAATGCTATTCTTTTTTCTCAATCGCTGTATTTTCATTACACAACTTCTCCTATCTGAAATGTTGTCAGGCATGGTTTAATTCTGTTACGGTTCTTTCAATACATCTGTACAATAATGCTAGTGATTCTCACTAAGCACGTGCTAATATGATGTGCAAAATAGCAATATATCTTGAAGATTGGTTTTGCTATGTCGATTTGTCTTTTTACCTTGTATGACAAGGTTTCTAGGAGCGCTGCCGGATATGACTTCCGCCCCACTCAAGGCCCCAATTAACTGGACCGCTAGCATTACCTTAATTGGTTTACCAATTCTTGCTGCAATCATAATCCCGATTTATGCGTATTATTATGATTTTAGTGTAAGCGCATGGGTAAGCTTATTTTTTCTTTTAGCTTTAAGTAGCATGGGGATTACTGCTGGTTACCATCGTCTTTGGGCACACCGTGCTTATGAAGCGTCGTTACCACTTAAAATTCTTTTAATGATTGGCGGCACATTTGCTGTACAAAACAGTATTTTGTTTTGGGCATCTGGTCACCGTACCCATCATCGTCATGTCGACGATGTAGATGAAGACCCATATTCAATTGAACGTGGCTTTTGGTATGCCCATATGGGTTGGATGATCCGCGATCATTCTCCATCTGAACCAGATTTTAAAAATGCACCAGACTTACTCAATGACAAGCTGGTGATGTTCCAACATAAATACTATGCCTTGATGGTCGTAGCAGTTCACGTTGGTATTTTAGGTTTGGTTGGCTGGGCAACTGGCGATTTATGGGGTGTTGTACTTCTTGGTGGTCTATTACGTTTAATCATTAGTCATCAAGTTACATTCTTCATCAACTCACTTTGCCACATGTTCGGTAAACGTCCTTATACCGATGAAAACTCAGCACGCGATAACTTCTGGTTAGCGATTGCAACTTGGGGGGAGGGTTACCACAACTATCACCATATTTTCCAGTACGATTATCGTAATGGTGTGAAATGGTGGCAATATGATCCAACAAAATGGCTCATTTGGACATGCTCTAAGATCGGTTTAGCAAAGAACCTACGTCGTATTCCAAGCTTTAATATTAAAAAAGCAGAATTGGCAATGAAGTTTAAATATGCTGAACAAGACTTGGCTATTTATGGTCATGATGTAAATGCCGACATTAGTCAAATGAAGCAACGTATTGCTCAAGAGTATGAAGCATTTACACATACTTTAAATGACTGGGCGAAACTCAAAGAACAAGAGTTACAAGCAAAGAAAGCAGCAATGGCTGAAAAGATTCACAAAATGGATCATAAGTTAAAAGTTGATTTCCAATTGCTTGAACATCGTTTGAGTCATCACCGTGAGTGTTTAGAAACTTTAATGCGTAACATTAAAAAGAACACAAACGTCGTACCAGACTAATACGTCTTTATCCCGAAATAGCACCTGTAGAGCCATACTTTGCAGGTGCTATTTTTTTGGCTTGTTTTTAACTATGGTATAGTGAATTTTGCCTCAAATATTTAGTCCAGCCTATGCAATTTAATCCGCTTTATTCATCGCTCAATCCTAAGCTTTTTCATATCCAGCAACCTTCTCCGCTTCGTGGTGCAAAGGCTGGACACTTTAATTTAGCTTTAGCCGAAGAGTTACAATGGACAGATGAAGAAAAACAGGCTTGGGTTGAAATTTGCAGTGGTCAGCGTACCTTCTCGGAATTCCCGCCTTTGGCTATGGTGTATGCAGGCCATCAGTTTGGGCAATGGGCCGGTCAACTAGGCGACGGACGCGGCTTACTCATTGCGCAGATTCTTAATAAAAAAGGCCAAACCATAGATTTACATTTAAAAGGTGCAGGCCCCACGCCCTATTCGCGTATGGGAGATGGGCGAGCAGTTTTACGCTCTGTTATTCGTGAATATTTAGCAGGACATGCTTTAAATGCTTTAGGGGTTGCTTCTAGTCACGCAGTAGGTTTTACAAGCTCCACTCAAGGTGTACAGCGTGAAAAGCTAGAACCTGGCGCAATGTTACTTAGAACATCTGAATGTCATATCCGTTTAGGCCATTTTGAATGGATCAATCAATATGCACCTGAGCTATTGGCCGAGTTCACTCAAAAATGCATTGAATGGCACTATCCAGAATGCCAACAAGAAGAGCAACCTATTTTAGCTTTTGCTAAAGCTGTGATTAGAAATACAGCCATTATGATCGCCAAATGGCAGTTGGTCGGTTTTGCTCATGGTGTGATGAATACCGATAACTTAAATATTACGGGTTCTACACTCGATTTTGGTCCATACGGTTTTATGGAACGTTTCCGACCAAATTGGATTAACAACCATTCCGATTACCAAGGGCGTTACACCTATCAGAACCAACCGAGTATTGCGCACTGGAACTTATGGACTTGGTTAAATAATCTCATTCCACTTGCCGAACCTGAGCATAAAGAGCAGTTCAAAGAAGCGTTGGCCGCTTGCCTAGAAGAATTTGAGCCGACTTTTATTGAGCATTACACCACTGGGTTGTGTCAAAAAATGGGGCTTCCTCATTTTCATAAAGACAGTACTGAATGCGGCTTAAGCTTTTTGCGTATTCTGCAAGCGGAGCAGCTCGATTACACCCAAAGCTTCATTCGCCTTCAAAATAAAGAATACAAAGCTTTACGTGATGACTGCCTTGATATTCGACAATTTGATGCATTCCTTACGCAGTATCAAAACATCCGTGAATATCAAGATATTGATGAGCTTGACGCAAACATGCAGCAGGTAAATCCAATTTATATCTTACGTAACCATATGGCACAGCGAGCTATTGAAGCAGCGGAGCGAGATGATTTTAGTGAGGTTGACCGCTTATTTAAGCTACTCAACCATCCCTATACAAAGCAATCAGATTTGGAAAAACCGGAAGATTTAGGTCCGTTACCAAGCGATGTACCTGATGTCGCGGTGAGCTGTTCTTCTTAATTTTTTATCCACATTTTCTGTGGATAACATTGTGGTTATCCACAGCATAACTTTTCTAAGCAATTATTCTTCTGGATATTCGAAGCGATAACCTACTCCATAAACAGCTTGAATCCACTCATGACGGTTACCAGTTTCGGCCACTTCCGTGATTTTTCGACGCAAGTTTTTAATATGGCTATCAATAACTCGGTCGGCAACATCAAAGCTGTCCGGATTAATATGATCTAATAATTGTGCACGTGAATAAACTTGCCCCACATGTTCTAAAAATAACTCAAGTAGGCGAAATTCTGTTGGCGTTAAACTTAAAGATTTTTGTTGATACCAAATTCTTTGCTGTGCTTTATCAATACGGAAAGAATCATTTTGCTCTGGCTCAGCCTTACGTTCTAAACGACGTAAAACGGCCTGCACACGAGCAACCAGTTCTTTTGGACTAAAAGGTTTGCACACATAATCATCTGCCCCCATGTTTAGGCCCAAGACACGATCAATTTCTTCGGTACGTGCCGTCACCATAATAATCGGTAAATCTGACTGTTCACGTACCTTACGGCAAATCGTTAAACCATCCATTCTTGGAACCATTAAGTCCAGAATCATTAAATTAGGTTTACGTTGTTGAAAGCTCGTGTAAGCATCCTGACCATCATGAAACATGCTTACTTCGAATCCAGCAGCCTCAAGATAATCACGCACCAGATGCGCTAACTCGACTTCATCCTCAACCAACATAATATGTTTCATGGGCCATTTTTCCTTTTATTTAACTCTGCTTTTTAAAGGTCAGTACACAACGTAAACCACCTAATGGTGAGTGTTCAAAACTGAGTGTACCACCAAGCGCCTGCGCAATTTTACAAGATAAAGCTAAGCCTAGTCCTGTTCCACCTGTACTACGCGTACGCGAATCATCGACACGATAAAAACGTTCACCTAAACGTGATAATTGCTCATCACTTAAACCAAATGGACTGTCATCAACATATAAAGTCCACTCCTGAGGCGTTTGACTTGTATGAATATGAATCTTTCCACCTGTTTCGGTATAGCGAATACTATTACCAATCAAATTAACAATAATTTGTTTAAATCGATCGCGGTCTAACAATAAAGAAGCACCTTCACCTTCCACCTCAATTTCTAACCCTGCTTGTTCGAGTTTAGGTCTGAAATTTTCGACTTCTTGCAGTATAACTTCCCAAGGATTAACCGAACTCAAATAACATTTAAGTTGTTGAGCATCAGCCTGAGCCAAGTCTGCCAAATCTTGTGTCAATTTCTTTAAACTCGAAACTTGTCGCATCATGGCATCAAGATGTTCAGGTGTTGCCTTTCGGATACCGTCTTGCATCGCTTCAATCTGCGCTTGCAAAACAGCCAATGGAGTTTTCAATTCATGAGAGGTATCTGCAACCCATTGACGTCGTGATTCTTCATGCTGATGTAAAATTTCAGCTAAATGATTTAATTGAGTAGATAAATCACCTAACTCATCATTTCGTTTAATCACAACTTGGTGTTGATAATTACCTTTTGTTAACTCATTTGTTGCATTTAATAGACGCTGAATTGGCTTTTTAAAATAAGTTGCCATTAAAAGTGCTGCAACTAAACTCGACAGTAATGTTAAGGCATAAATTAAAAGTAAATAGCGCTTTTGATTACTGAAGAAATTAATACTTAATGCATCTTCTTTATCTAAAACTGGTTTTAGACCTAAATAACCTACGACCTGACTATTGACCATAATCGGGCGATAAGACATCTGATCCGAAGACGGCGGTTCACCCACTACGAACTGGTGTTTGGCATCATATAAAGATAAACGAGAACTTAAGCCCAGCCGGTCTGGTAAAGCAATAAAACGTTTCTTACCATTTTGCGTCTCAATGTCTTTGAGGCTTCCTTTTTTTGATTTGTTTTTATCATCGCTTGGACGAAACTGGTTTGCACTTAGCGGGAATCTTAAACCTTCAAACGGTTGATATTCCGAAGGTAAGTTTTGCTCAAGCGTACGTAGTTCTTCATCACTAAAAATAGAGTTCTTATTTACCGTTCCCGCATCTGGAGAAATATTAATGAGAGTGTGTTCATCGAAAGAATGCTGCTGAATGGCAATATCATATTGGCGGCGTAACCACCACTGGGAAAGACGGTCATAATCATCTGGTGCTGCCGTTCCTTCAATTTGTAAGATTTGCGCCTGAATCGCATTCCCCCAATCATGATAAACGGTATATACATTTCCCAGATTAGTAATAAGCCGATCTAGCTTTTGCATTTCAACATCGGCTACATATTTGGCAAAGTTCTTTTGCATCGTCCAGTGCAGAACACTCAAACTCGCAGTTGCAATTAACAGCGTGGTAAGCAAAACCGTTAAAAATAACCGCAAGGCTATGGGAACACGTAGAACGTTCAAAAGCACTCTCTCATTTTTACTCTATATTTTGCATTGTAACCAACAACGAAAAGAAAAACTCTCCATTGTTTCTTCATCTTTATTATCTAATCTTTAAGTCATCTTAAAACAAACATTAAAGGGTTTTAACCATGAAAATGACGGCTAAAATTACATTATTCAGTGCAGCAATTGTAACTATGGGTAGTTTGGCTGCTTGTCAATCAACAACTCAACCACCTAAGCCAGAACATGGCATGATGCAAGATGGCCCACGTGATGGTCACCACCATCGTATGAAACACCGTGAATTTACGCCTGAACAAAAAGCAGCATGGGAACAACACCGTGCAGAGCGTAAAGCTCGTTTTGAGCAAATTCAAAAAGCATGTGAAGGTAAAGCTGTTGGACAAACTGTCAATGTTCAAGTTGGAGATAAAACACTTGAAGGTACATGTAACCTCCGCTTTGAGCCAAAACGTCCTCAACCACCAGTCAATGCACCTGCTCCAGTAGCATCTCAAGCAAAATAATTCTAAAAATAATAAAACAAAAGGCGCCAGAAGGCGCCTTTTGTTTATACATAACTATTTACGATTTTGACTATTTGTCTCATCTAAACTTCATCAAAAGTGTTTACACTCAAAGCACTTACATAGTTCAAGTATTTTTTTCTTGACTTTGCAGTCACAAAGTAAAGGCCCCGAGGTGCTTGTACAGTTATGCAAGTTGTTGCACGATGTAATAGTTCAAGGTGCCTTATGGCACATTATCGTAGATTAGGATTATAACTCTGGTTTCACCAGTATTGAGGAACCCGATATGCCACAATACAAAGCGCCCTTACGTGATATGCAATTCGTTTTGCATGAATTATTAAATGCTGAAGAACACTATGCAAAATTACCTGACTTTCAAGGTAACGTAAGCCGTGAATTGGTTGATCAATATTTAGAAGCTGCGGCAGACTTCTGTGAAAATGAACTTTCTCCTTTAAACCAAGTTGGCGACCGTGAAGGTTGTACTTGGAATGATGGTGTTGTAACTACACCAACAGGCTTTAAAGAAGCTTATCAAAAATACATCGAACTTGGCTTCCCGTCTTTATCAGCAGAAGAACAATACGGTGGTCAAGGCTTACCTAACTCTTTAGGTATCGCAATTTCAGAAATGGTAGGTAGCTCTAACTGGGCATGGGGTATGTACCCTGGTTTGTCTCACGGTGCAGTACGTACATTAGAACATCACGGTTCTGAAGAGCAAAAAAATACTTACTTACCAAACCTTGTTTCAGGTGTTTGGACAGGTACCATGTGTTTAACTGAATCTCATGCAGGTTCAGACTTAGGTATTATCCGTACTAAAGCAGAACCAAATGCAGATGGTAGCTATGCAATCTCTGGCGAGAAAATCTTTATCTCTGCTGGTGAACACGACATGGCTGAAAACATTATCCATATCGTTCTTGCTCGTCTACCAGGCGCACCAAAAGGGACTAAAGGGATTTCGTTATTCATAGTTCCTAAGTTCAATGTCAATGCAGACGGAACTCTAGGCGAACGTAATGCCGTACGTTGTGGTTCAATCGAACACAAAATGGGTATTCACGGTAACGCGACTTGTGTCATTAACTTTGACCAAGCAAAAGGTTATTTAATTGGCCCTGAAAACCGTGGTTTGAACTGTATGTTCACCTTCATGAACACAGCACGTATTGGTACTGCGGTTCAAGGTTTATCTGCATCTGAGTCTTCTTTCCAAGGTGCTTTAACTTACGCGAAAGAACGTTTAGCTATGCGTTCACTTTCTGGTCCTAAAGCTCCAGAAAAAGAAGCAGATCCAATTATCGTTCACCCTGCCGTTCGTAACATGCTTTTAACTCAAAAAGCGTTTGCTGAAGGTGGTCGTGCACTTGTGTACTTACTTGCTCAATATGCAGATATCGTTGAAAAAGGCGAAACTGAAGAAGAGCGTAAGTTTGCTGACAACATCTTGTCTTTATTGACTCCAATTGCAAAAGCATTCTTAACTGAAACAGGTTCTGAATCTGCTAAGCACGGTGTTCAAGTGTTCGGTGGTCATGGCTTCATTTCTGAGCATGGCATGGAGCAAATCGTACGTGATACACGTATTGCTTGCTTGTATGAAGGTACAACTGAAATTCAAGCACTGGACTTGTTAGGCCGTAAAGTTTTACAAACTCAAGGTGCAATGCTTCGTGATTTCACTAAGATTGTTCACAAGTTTGTAGAAGCAAATAAAGACAATCCTGCCATGAAAGAATTTGTTGAGCCACTTGCTGCGCTGAACAAAGAATGGGGCGACCTCACTATGCAAATCGGTATGCGTGCAATGCAAAATCCGGATGAAGTAGGTGCAGCGGCTGTAGATTACCTCTACTTCTCTGGTTACGTTACTTTAGCTTATCTATGGGCTCGTATGGCACTTGTAGCACAAGAGAAATTAGCTGCGGGTACAACCGATGTTGATTTCTACAATGCGAAAGTAACTACTGCTCGCTTCTACTTCAAGAAAATTTTACCGCGTGTACGCTCTCATGTAGACGTTATCGCAGGTGGTTTAGACCCATTGATGGCATTAGATGCTGAACATTTCGCTTTCTAATCATAGTTAGTTGCGATATGCAATGTTAAAAACCAAAAAAGGACTGCTCAGTTTTGACGGTCCTTTTTTTATAAAATCAATGATAAATTTAGATTTTAAATTCAATATCCATTTCGTTTTACAGGATATCTAGCACAGGCCGATGTGCACAAAAAAGGTGAACGATTATGCCAATTTACAATGCTCCTTTAGCTGATATGAAATTCATCTTAAATGATGTATTTAAAGCAGAACAATTTTGGCAGGCTAATGAGAAACTCGCTCATGTAGATGCTGCAACAGCTGAAGCAATTTTAGAAGAAATGGCTAAATTTGCGCAGAACGTGACTCATCCATTAAACCGTACTGGTGATGAAGAAGGCGCTCGCTACGAAAACGGTGAAGTCTTTACTCCTGCTGGCTTTAAAGATGCATTTCGTCAATATGCAGAAGGTGGTTGGATTGGCTTAGGCGCAGATGAAGAATGGGGCGGTCAAGGCATGCCAAAAATGCTTACCGTTCTTGCGGATGAAATGTTATTCGCGACAAACCCATCTTTCATGCTCTACCCACTTCTTTCAGTAGGCGCAGGTATGGCTTTAAGTAGCTATGCATCTCAAGAGCAAAAAGAAACGTATTTACCTAAGATTTATTCAGGTGAATGGTCAGGTACCATGTGTTTGACTGAACCACATGCCGGTACTGACTTAGGTATTATCAAAACTAAAGCCGAGCGCAATGAAGATGGTACTTATAACATTACAGGTACTAAAATCTTCATCACTGGCGGTGACAACGATTTAGCAGAAAACATCATTCACTTGGTACTTGCTAAAACTCCAGATGCTCCTGCTGGTTCACGTGGTATCTCGCTATTTATTGTACCGAAATACCTTGTAAACGAAGACGGTTCTTTAGGTGACCGCAACCATGTTGGCCCAGGTTCTATTGAACATAAGATGGGGATCAAAGCATCTGCAACTTGTGTGATGAACTTTGACGGTGCGAAAGGTTACCTCGTTGGTAAAGAAAACGAAGGCCTTGCTGCCATGTTCGTGATGATGAACTACGAACGTTTATCAATGGGTATTCAAGGTTTAGGCGCTTCTGAATTTGCTTATCAAAATGCTGCTCAATACGCGACTGACCGTTTACAAGGCCGCAGTGCAGTTGGTGTTCAATCGCCAAATAAACCTGCTGACAGCATTTTAGTCCACGGCGATGTACGTCGTATGTTGTTAAATGTACGTGCAAACAACGAAGCTTCTCGTGCATTTGCAGTCTATGTAGGCCAGCAACTCGATATCACTAAATTCTCAACTGATGCAGCAGCAGTGAAAAAAGCCAATGACCGTGTTGCGCTTTTAACTCCAATTGCAAAAGCTTACCTCACAGATACAGCATTCCAAGCGACATTAGATGCTCAAATGGTTTTTGGTGGTCACGGTTACATCCGTGAATGGGGTATGGAACAATGTATTCGTGACCTTCGTATTGCTCAAATCTACGAAGGAACCAACGGCGTTCAGTCTCAAGATTTAATTGGTCGTAAAACCATTAAGTGTGGCGGCGCTTTCATTGCTGAATACATCACTGAAATTCGTGACTTTGCAAATGACTTAGACACTGATTTGAACTTCATTAAAGATGCAACTTTAGATGCTGCAACTGAAATCGAAGCAATCACTCAGTTTATTATTGAGCAAGCTGCAGAGAACGTAGAGTTCCCGAACTCTGCTGCTGTTGATTACTTACATGCAGTGGGTCTACTCAGCTTCTCTTATATGTTTGCAAAAATTGCTGCCGCTGCTAAAGATAAGTCTGGTGATTTCTACCAAAACAAACTTGCATTGGCTCAATACTTTGTTGAACGTATCTTGCCGGATATTGATGCGCGTATTGCTAAAATCAAAGCGGGTTCAGATTTAATTATGGGCTTTAGTGAAGATTACTTTACAAATCAAGCTTAATTAAGTTCTTTATAAAAACGCTTGAATAATCAGGCGTTTTTTATTTTGTATTTACTATTTCCATTGGCACAAAATTTGTTTAATTTCTAAACATTACGAAATAAACAAAAGATCTTATTATGCCTGATCCTAAAAAATACGAACGAATACTTGACCGTTTCGGACATTACGCCGTAGAAGCCTTCCATTATTTAGCCTTATTTATTATCGGGTGTATGGTGGCATGGTCGGCAGCCAATACGGTTTTTGAAATTCTGACCGTCAAAAAGTATGCTTCAATTGATGATATTTTATTATTATTTATTTACTTAGAACTTGGAGCAATGGTTGGAATTTACTTTAAAACTAATCATATGCCTGTACGTTTTCTTATTTATGTCGCCATTACAGCCCTAACACGTTTACTGATTTCTGATATCCAACATGATCATAAAGCCGACCTTGATCAAGTCATTATTACAGGCTCAATTCTTATTTTAGCTCTCTCTATTTTAGTTGTCCGTTTTGCTTCTTGGCACTACCCATCTGTTATGAAAGAAAAACATTCAAAAACACCTACTTCGTTAAAAACGCCCCAACCGCAAGATGACGAGTTGGCATAAAAAAATGGCCCTAAGCGGGCCATTTTTTATTTTACGTTTAACGAACTCGATAAATGTGATGTTTCGAGTCAACCAATAAGTATTGGTTAGGAGTCTTCACCCAGTGGTATCCACGTGGTGGTGCATATAAGCGATGTGCACGCCAGTCTGAGACATAATAACGGCTATTACGGTATTCCACAGGAATACGATCACCGCGCTTAAAGGCTACATATCGGCCATAATGGTTGCCACGCTCAGAGTGTGACCAAACAGGAGCTCTATGATCATTGCGGTGGTCATAACGATAATCATGACGCTGTTCATAGCGATTATGGTCTTTACCGTGATAGTTATCCCAACGATGATTTGAATCGGCCATCGCAGTTGCCGACATACCCAACATTAATGTTGAAAGTACGAGAACAATAGGCTTTTTCATGGAGTATTCCTTTTTATCTTGATCTGAAGCTAGATTAAGAGAGAGTCAAGGAGAAACCATGAATAAAATGGCTTTGATTGATATTGTTTGTAATGACTATAAAGAAAATATGAAGAATCTGTATCTGTGCTACCATTAGCATTTTTCAAGCTAGGTCAATTGCTGTGTCTGAAATCAGTTTTGAACGTCTTCATCAATTTTTCTGCAAAGTTCCAAGTGTACAAGAAGCCCGCATCATGGCTCATGGAGCAGATGGCGAACACGCTTGGTGGTTTAAGTTCAGTATTGATGTAGAACACCCTCTCGCATGGCAAACCGTTCAAGAACTCGGGCATGTTTTAAATTACTTGTCGACGAATGAGCGTTTACCTACTTTATTCTTTCCTGTATCTCCACCACCTTACATGAATGGTGAAGCAAAAGATTTTTTATCATGGGTTATTCAGTGTAATCACCCTGAGTTTTCTCCAGATGTGGTTTGTGATTGGCTTGAAGCGCGTTTGCCGAATCCTGTAGATGATGAGTCGCAGTGGAAAATTAAGACGGATTTGAGTGAAATAGAAAAGTTAGATGATAAGGCTTTAGATCAGTTGATTCCGCCTACGCCTTAATAAAGTAAATAATTCTTCTCTTTAACTTCACAGAATTTTTCTTCAAAAGTTAAAGAGAAGCCCATCTATTTAAACCAGTTTTTTATATGTGATGCTATCCTGCTTCTAAAATCAGGCTGTTCTGCAATTTCATCAAAAAGCCCTTCCATTTGCGGTTGTATCTGTTTCTCATAGTGTTGTTGAGCAGCAGGTAAAGCAAACGAAAAGACCTGATCCCAATAACTGGTCGCCTCCAAACGTAATTTCAGTTCATCTGCCAGTCGATGATTTTCCTGAATTCCAAAACCACCTCTCAATGCCACAATTAAGACCTCTGCAACTTTATTGTCAATGCTACCATATTTAAAAGCCAGTTCTGCCCACTGCGCCTGTTCACACTGCTCAGTTAAAGCAACCATCCATTCAACCGCGTCCAGACAGCCTAATTCGCTGGCTTGCTGAAAATATTGTCTAGCAAGCTCTGGATCATCCTCAATGTAATAACGTCCTTTTTCATATAATGCTTGTGCATGTTTATGTTCCGCAGCAATAGTAAAATATTTTTCAATTTCATCTAACTCATCATTACCGAGATCAGGCTTTTGATCTAACTCATAGGCATAGGCATACATTGCGACTGGATGATTCAACTCTGCTGCATTTTTTAAATAGTTTAACGAATTTTCTGTCAGCCTTGACAATTGCAGCCATGCATCTGCACTACCTAAAGTCGCTTGCTGTTGATAAAACTGCTGTTGCCACTGCCACAACTGTTCTCGGTTTTGTTCTGATATATAACTGGCTTCATCAGTTCGAAGAAATTCAATAATTTTCTGGATATGGCCTCGTTGAAAAGCGTGTTCCAGATACTGCATTAGGTCTTGCTGCGCATGCTCAAAATAATCGTTCCATGCCGTGGCATCAAATAATCCAAGCTGCTTCAATTCTTCATCATCATATCTTGACAAATACAAACTGGCACTCAGCTTTTCACCCTGATTCCAGGCCTGATACAGATACTGCATACTTTCAGTGTCTGGATAAGCAACTCCATGCTTAGCTTTGATAAGTAACGCTTGAGTATTTCCCTGCGCAATTAATTGATCTGTAATCTGATGTAATTCACCAAAGATTTGATCAGTATAATTTTCGTCGTAATACCCTATATCGAAAATCGTATTTTTTCTTTTTAATAAATCAAATAATGTGATAATGGCTTGAGCATGGCCCAAATGTGCCGCATGAAGTAGATATTGGTCACGAAAATATATATTACGAGGCAGTATGCAATCCCCCCTCTCGTGATCATAAAACAGAGCAAGTTCAAACAGTGCTTGTGGGTTTTCTTGAGTAGCTAATACTTTTAATGATTCAATTGCCCGAATTGAATCAATCAAAATATTCTGGTTACCATAACTCAATGCCAAAGCATATTCTAAGGTTTCAACCATTAATCATTTTCCGTTTTTATCAAAATACTGTATTCAATTAAAAAGTCGATAAACCTGACCATTCCATAAAACGATAAATCCAATACTTCACTTTAGACTCATCGGCATACTTCGCATAGTCCACGCTCATCTGTCTACCTTGTAGGTTTGACCAAGAGATATTGAAGTAATTCTGAGCGTCTTTAAAGACTTGATCTTGAACTTTACCAATAACCAACATATCCGTTTCAAGGTTATAATTTTTTAAATTACGGGCCGTAAAGTTGGCAGATCCTACGATCAACTCAGCGTGTTGGGCGTTATATTTTAAGATCATTTTGCTATGGTTCTGCTCACCATGGGTATCACACCAACGAATTGGAATGCCAGCAGCATGCAACTCTGAAGCTACCTGACGGTTTGGAATACCATTCTTTTGTCTACCAAACGCATCTTTATTTGGGTCGAGTAAAACACGAACAATAACACCACGTTCTTGGGCACTTTTTAGAGCTTTAATAATCTTACGTTCAGATAAATAGAACATACTTAAATCAAGATGTTCTTTAGGTTTAGCCGTATTAATTAATTTTAATACAGCTTCATAGATTGCCCCTTCAGTTAACACCTGAACTTGAGGCTTGCTAACGTCTTTTTCAAAATCGCCTAAAATAAGTGATGGTGAACTACTTCCTGACATTTGCGCAACAGCAGCTTCGGTTTGGAGTACATCAGCAGCTGTGGCTCCATTTACCACCAATGCCACATTAGAATGGCGCGAACTACCATCATGCGGATTTGCTGAAGTTACTAATGACTTCCAACCCACATCGGTATCAACGACAACAGTTTTACGATGGTTTGCTTTAAAGTTAAATAAGTTCAAATAACTACGTAGCGTAATTTTTTCATCGCCAAATGGGTTGGGTAACCAGCCTTTCTCTGGATTATTGCCAATATTTTGGCAACAGATGTACCAAAACCCCGACCAGAATGGGTTTGAAGCACGTAAAGGTGCCAGATTCGTTTCGATGACATCAACACCAGCTTGGCGTAATTGACGGTAGTGTTCAGGGCTTAGTCCCCCATATACCGAATTAATCGGGTCGGTAATCATAACAACCTGAATTTGAGGGTTTTGTCTTTTTTTACTCACTAATGCATCAGTGAGCTCTTGCATCAATGGTCTTTGCTTTAGTTTTGAATCGCCTACTTCTGAATTAAATAAGAACATATCCACCACAATTGTGGTTTTTGCCTCATCAATCATTTTCAAGATTTCATCAAAGATGTGCTGATCAACCTGTTGTTGCCCATTCGCATCAATATACGTTTTATCGGCTAAAAATTTAACATCGGCATGTCTGAGCTTGCCACTAAAGTTAATTCCTTGCGGCAATGGTTTCACTGTGTGATAAATTGCCGATGCAAGATATGCAATAGCAACAACGCAAAGTATGACCGCCATATAACGACGTCCTGACCAATTTAACTTTTGATGAATTCGCTGAAAAATACGCATAAAAAAGACCTAACTTGATAGTTTCAAATTAGGTCTTTTGGCTTGATTTTTCAAGTTTAGTTTCGTGTTGAAGCCTTAGAAACTAAAATCTACACCAACGGTAAAGTTACGTCCAACTTGCGGGATATTTGATAAGAACGATGCATGTTGATAAACCGTGTCATCTAACAAGTTATTCGCTTTTAAATAAACGCGATAATCTGTTTTTGCACCATATTGTCCAGAGTATGCTACCCCTAAATTGAGCATGTTGTAGCCTTCTGTTTCGGTTTCATAAGCCGCAATCTTATTTTGATTAAAGACATGATAGTACTCAGCAGAACCACTAAAACCGTCACCAAAATCTGCATCAACTTTAGTACCTAAACGCCCAGCCGGAATACGTGGAGCATTGCCCTCGGCATCAATCTTACCGCGCACGTAATCGCCAAAAGCACTGATCTTGTACATTGGCGTAATTTGATAACCAATTTCACCCTCAGCACCATAGAAACGTGCTTTATCTTGAGTATATTGAACTAAACGGAAGTCTTTATAACGGTCAAGGGTTTGCGCATAGATGTAGTCATCAAACCAGTTATGGTAAACATGAAGATGATAATCGAGTTTTTCATTATCAAAATGCAAACCTAACTCAACATTATTTGATTTTTCCTTACTGAGTTGATCATTTCCTAACTCATAAGTATTCGTCGCAAAATGGGCACCATTTGCATATAACTCTTGAGCAAGAGGCAGACGCTCTTGGTGTGATGCTACAAATGAAAGCTTATAATTTGGCGCAAACTCCCAGTTGGCAGCACCTGCATAGGAAAAAGCAGAACCGTCAAAATCTTGTTTAGAGTTATCATCTACATCGATTTCTTGCTGATCTGCACGAGCAGAAAGTTCAAAATGAACATCTTTCCATTGTTTATGTTCTAAAGCAAAAACACTCCACTTTTTGGTAGTGGTTGGTGCCATAAATGCTTCTTCACCAGTTAAATTTAGTTTTTGTTGGCCTAACTGGGTACCAATTACCCCTTCCCAATCAGCAATAGGGTTATGGACTAACTCAATACGCCCATCATAACCTTTGTTTTGGAATCGAGTTGCGATTGCCCCTTCTTCAATCTCATCATGCTGATAATCTGTATAGCTCGCTTGGGCACGTAACTTTTGGAAGCCTGCAAATGGATCGTTTAACTCGGTTTTAAAATCATAACGCTCAGACTTTAAGTCAATCCATGGACCGCCATGTTCATGCTCATGTTCTTCATGGGCATGAGCCTCTTCACCCTCTTCATGATCATGCTCATGAGCATCACAATGTAAATGTGGTCTACCTGTTAAATGAGCGCTACAGGTTTCATATTCATGGCTATGCCCCGGTAAACCATACTGGTCTCGACGGTTACTATACGAAATACCCGTATAACCGCGATCATAAATCCAAGACAACCCCACATTCACTGAATCACCTTGTGCAAAGGTATTGTCTACACGGCGCTCTTTTTCACCTTCATGAATATAGTTTGGTGCAATATAGTTATTCGCATCACGTGTTAACCCCTCAACACGTAATGCAACTTGGCTTCCCAACCCTACAGTTACACCAGCACTCGCCAGCTTTTCATCACTTCCAGTGTTGTAACGTAAACCAACTTGTCCTTCATAACCATTTTCAGGCATTTGTGTAGGGAGCTTGTTATCAATAACGTTGACTAAACCACCAACAGTTCCCGCACCAAACAATAAAGTAGAGGGTCCACGAATTACTTCAACTTGTTTTGCGAGAACTGGATCTACTGTTACAGCATGATCAGGAGACAAAGTTGAGACATCCACATTTTCAGATGAATTTTGAAGAACTTTAACACGTGGTCCATCTTGGCCACGAATCACCGGACGACTTGAACCAGCCCCAAACTGATTCGCATAAATCCCCACCTCACTATTGAGCGCATCCCCAATAGTGGCGGCCCCTTCAGTCAAATGCTTTTGGTCAACTACAGTATCAGCGACTGCAAAATCTTTTGAAGTTTGCTCAAGGGGGTGCGCCTTAATGCGGATAGTTTCTAACTTCTCAACATTTTCATTTTCTGCTGCAAATACAGGTATGGATATGGCAGCCAAAATGGATAAGGTCAAAATATTTTTATAGAACAACATGAGGTGAGTCTCTAATCGTACGCCTTTTGTTTTGTTATATTATAACATTTCAATTGTTTTGCAATAAAAAACATTCGCTAATGACATGTTTCGATAGACTCAAGTTTTTGATGATGTGAGAAGCTTTCTTTTCTAATGCCTTTTACAATCTCCCATGCAGTTATCGCCCCTCCACTTGCTAAATTGAGCCGAAACACGTTACCCATTGCCGCCTTAGCAATTGGCAGTATGACGCCCGATCTTTACCGCTTATTTACAATGCAATCAGGTATGCTGACTCATCAATGGCAGGGGCTTTTCTACCCTAACCTTGCATTAGGGCTATTATTCTCTGCCATTTGGTATTTACTTTACCGACCTGTGGTTTACCGTTTTTTTGGTATCCAACACGATTTAAAACTAGATTCTTTTAGACATTTTTTTAGCTTTTTTATTGGAATCATAATTGCTCTACTCATTGGTATAGCAACACATCTCATTTGGGATGGGCTTACCCACTCAGACTTTAGAACTTTTATATTTCAAGACTTTTTATCGCAAACTGTTCACTTGTTTGGCCGCCCTTATCCATTGCATCGCCTTCTTCAACTCGGTTCTTCTGCTCTGGCATTACCTTTTTTAGGCTGGATGAGTATTCATTACTATCAGCGCCATAAACAGCATTGGAAAGTAAATTATAAAATTAAAATTTTTGCTTGGTGTTTATTTGCTTTATCTACACTTTTAGGCTTATTTTCATTTTGGGACTATGCCCGTTATATTCCCCATGAGGTTTGGCATTCTGATACCTATTATTTTACTGGCCGCTCTATTAATGAGTTTATGCAAGGTTGGTTAAGTACGTTTAGTTTAGGATGTCTATTATTCTTATTTTTAGATCGACAACAAAGAATGGGCTAAATAGCTAAACTTGCTGCCAAATTGCTCATTTTTAGCTAAATTATAGCTGTTTTTTGATCTAGTTCTTGTGGCATGCCATTCAACAGGGCATAATCGAAAACTTATTTTTTTGACGGTGCGCGGTTTACGCATCCGTCTTTTCAGCCAATATAGTTTGGATAATCTTCATCATGATGCGAACTCATTACTGTGGCTCTTTAACTGAAGCCCAAATCGACCAGACCGTTACATTATGCGGTTGGGTACATCGTCGCCGTGACCATGGCGGTGTTATTTTCCTTGATATGCGTGACCGTGATGGTCTCGTTCAAGTGGTTATTGACCCAGATACTCCAGAAGCATTTGCAACTGCAGATAAAGCACGTTCTGAATATGTATTAAAAATTACAGGTCGTGTTCGTCGCCGTTATGAAGGTACTGAAAACCCAAATATGGTGAGTGGTCAAATCGAAGTTTTAGGCAAAGAAATCGAAGTTCTTGCTGCATCTGAAACTCCACCATTCCCATTAAATGATGACACTATTAACGTGTCAGAAGAACACCGTTTAAAATATCGTTTCTTGGACATCCGTCGTCCAGAAATGTTAGAGCGTTTACGCTTCCGTTCTAAAGTAACCAACTTGATTCGTAACTATTTAGACGATCATGGTTTCTTAGACGTTGAAACTCCGATTTTAACTCGTGCAACCCCTGAAGGTGCGCGTGACTATTTAGTACCAAGCCGTGTACAAAATGGTAGCTTCTATGCACTTCCACAATCACCACAATTATTCAAACAATTGTTGATGGTTGGTGGTATTGATCGCTACTACCAAATCGCGAAATGTTTCCGTGATGAAGACTTACGTGCTGACCGTCAGCCTGAATTTACTCAAATCGACATTGAAACATCGTTCTTAAACGACGATGACATTATGGATTTGATGGAAGGCATGACTATTAAATTATTTAACGACTTGCTTGGCGTAAAATTTGAAAAATTCCGCCGTATGCCATACAGCGAAGCAATGCGTGATTATGCATCTGACAAACCAGACTTGCGTATTCCGTTAAAACTCGTTGATGTTGCAGATTTAATGCAAGAAGTTGAGTTCAAAGTATTTGCAGGTCCAGCTAAAGACCCTAAAGGCCGTATTGCAGCACTTCGTGTACCGGGCGCAGGTTCATTAACACGTAGTCAGATTGACGAATACACTAAATTTGTCGGTATCTACGGTGCGAAAGGCTTAGCGTACATTAAAGTCAATGAAATCGAAAAAGGAATTGAAGGTCTTCAATCTCCTATCGTTAAATTCATCGAACCAATCGTAATGCAATTGCTTGAACGTGTTGGTGCTGAAAATGGCGATATCGTATTCTTTGGTGCGGACAAAGCTAAAATTGTAAATGATGCAATGGGTGCACTTCGTGTCAAGATCGGTCATGACTTGAACCTTGCGACTTGTGAGTGGGCTCCACTTTGGGTTGTTGACTTCCCAATGTTTGAAGAAACTGACGATGGCAAATGGACTTCTGTACACCATCCATTCACATTACCTAAATCTAGCGTAGAAGACGTGAAGAGCAACCCAGGCGAAGCACTTTCTGTTGCTTACGACATGGTATTGAACGGTACTGAAGTTGGTGGTGGTTCACTTCGTATTTACACATTAGAAATGCAAAAAGCGATTTTTGAAGCGCTTGGTATTTCCGATGAAGAAGCAGAAGAAAAATTCAGCTTCTTACTCAATGCACTTCGTTACGGTGCACCTCCTCACGGTGGTTTGGCATTTGGTCTTGACCGTTTAGTAATGCTTATGACTGGCGCGACTTCAATTCGTGATGTTATTGCGTTCCCTAAAACGAAAACTGCTGAATGTCCACTTACTCAAGCACCGGCTCCTGTTGAAGCAAACCAGCTTCGTGACTTGGGCATCCGCTTACGTGAACAACAAAAGAAAGAAGCTTAATTGCTCTTTAATAAAAAACCCTGCAATTGCAGGGTTTTTTATTAGAAATAAGATATATATTCGACTTACCTAAGCTATGCTTTGCGAATAAGCTGGTCAGTGGCATAATAAGGAGCTTTTAATTTAGAGGTCAGCTTTATGGCTATGCGCCCAGATGTACGACGACATGCTTTAGTCGTGATTGTATTCTCCCTCGCACAATGGTTTTTCATGCGCTACATCCTTGCGAATGAATTATTTAACCTCACGACGAACCAACGTATTCTTTATTTCTGTGTAAGCAGTTTAGTCGGTGCATTACTTATCTTTGTTGCACTGATTTATATGGTGCTCAAAGGTAATGCGGATAAAAAGTAATGCAAAAGAAACTGCTCATCATTGGTAAACGCAGCGGTATTTTGCAGTGGTACGAAAATATTCTTGCTGCTGCCCATCAAAGCCCTGATTATGAAATCCAAGGCTTTGCCTTAAATCATAACAATACCACCGATCGGTTTCTGAAAAAGCTATTACCAAACAAAGATATATATACGGCAAATTTACTCAAAAAGAAACTGCAAACGTTTCAGCCAGATTTGATTCTCATTGCCGATCTTTTTTATTTTAATGATCATTTACTGCAAGTTTTGGCAGACTTTCCATGCAAAAAAGCACATTGGATTGGTGACTTTTTTGATGAACGCTTATTAAAATCTAAAGACGTCATTGATTTATATTGCTTTACCGATTCTAGCTTTATCGAAGATGCGAGAGCAATGGGACTAAATCATGCCATTTATCTGCCTCTTGCTTATAATCCAAATGTCTTCTTTTCTAGCAATGAACAAAAAGATGATCGTCTTTTATTTGTAGGCGCATGGTCGCCTGATCGACAAGAGCTCATTGAACAGATTCCCCTTCCCCTCACTGTCTATGGGAAAGGATGGGATAAACTCAGCAAATCAAACAGTATTGTTCACCCTCACAATATTCCTTTGACTGAAGTTGCCGAACTCTACAGAACGCATCGTTACATCTTGAATGTCATTAACAAGAAAAATATTCGTCAAGGTATGAATATGCGTTGTTTCGAAGCTCCGGCTTGTGGTTGTATTTTGGTAAGCGAGTATGTTGAAGATCTAAACTATGCTTTTGATATCAAAAATGAAATTATTTCATTTGAGAATCCGCAAGAATTGCAATTGAAGTTAAAAGATCCAATAATCAGCGCTGAAGCAGCCATGTATAAAGTTCAACAGAGTCATACTTATAAAAATAGGATAGAGACCGTCGTTGACTTATTGCTTCAAGCTTAAGTTTTAGCTTTTTTAATTTTGTATAGGCCACCCTCACGTGTTTGTTAGTGTTATTGTTCCAAGTTATAACCATGACCAATATTTAGAAGACAGAATTGAGAGTATTCTTAACCAAAGCTATTCGCAATTTGAAGTGATTCTTTTAGATGATCTATCACCCGATCATAGTGCCGAAATTTTAGCGAAATACAAAAGCCATCCGAAAGTTTCACATTGCATCATCAATGAACAAAATTCAGGCTCAACATTTTGCCAATGGAACAAAGGCATGCATCTAGCAAAAGGCGATCTGATCTGGATTGCAGAGTCTGATGATGTTGCCGACTTACAATTTTTGGAAAAATTAGTCCCTCATTTTGAAAAAAATCCTAAGCTTGTTCTTGCCTACAGCCAATCTCATCGAATGAATGCACAAGGTGAAGTCACGGGTTCATGGAAAGATTTTACTGATCAAGTTGATTCAAAATTATTTGAAAATGATTTTGAAATGAATGGTCTCGAATATATCGAAAGATTTTTAAATGCTCAAAACACCATTCCAAATGCCAGTGGTGTCATTTTTAAAAAACAGACTTATTTCGATGTAGGTGGAGCTAATCCAAGTCTACGCTTTATTGGTGATTGGGAAATTTGGGCAAAAATCGTATCGCAAGGTGACATCTTCTTTACGCATGAGTGTTTAAATTATTTCCGCTACCATGACACCAGTGTTATTGCCCAAGCCAAAAAGAAAAAAGATCATTTTGAAGTAAGACGGCAAGTGATTTTGCTCCGCCAAAGCATGTCTCAATTCTTAAAAGACTATTCCAAGACACATCCAGAAGCCAAAAAGGCTTACTGTATTAACCAGCAGAGCTTATCTAAAGAATTGAGAAAAAATGCTTCTTTGGCAATTCGTCGTCGCTATTATGATCGAATTATTCCAACGAGTATCACTGCACTACAGACTCTACCTTTTTATGTTGTCCCTTTTTACATACTCAAATTACTTATTCAGTTCATTTTATCAACCTGTTTAGTCGCACCATATAAAATAATATTGAAACAGCCTCGATAAAAAAAGAGGAGATAAACTCCTCTTTTTTTATGCTTTAAATGCATCTGCAATCTGATCTTTATCACTCACCAACACCTCACCAACCTCATCAAGAGGCCAGTTAATCGCTAGTGTTGGATCATTCCAAATAATAGCGCCTTCACTTTCTTTATTGTAGTAATTGGTGGTTTTGTACAAAAACTGGGTATTGTCTTCAAGTGCGATAAAGCCATGAGCAAAACCTTCCGGTATCCAAAACATGGTTTTATTTTCTGCACTCAGTTCAACACCAACCCATTCACCATAAGTTTTTGAGTCAGGTCGAATATCTACCGCAACATCCCAAACACGACCTTGTACAACACGTACCAGTTTTCCTTGCGCATAAGGTGCATTTTGATAATGCAACCCACGTAACACACTCTTTTGAGACAATGAATGGTTATCTTGTACAAAAGTTGGAACAGGCAAGTTTAATTGTTCAAGTGCTTGTGCAAAACGTTGCTGATTAAAGCTTTCCATAAACCAGCCGCGATCATCACCAAATACATTTGGATGTAGAATCAAAAGCCCTTCTATTTTAGTCGTTTCAACCTGCATTTGACTCTTCCCAGATTTTTTTCAAATATTGACCATATTCTGTTTTTTTCAAAGCTTCAGCACTTTCTAAAAGTTTCTCTTTGCTAATCCAACCTTGATTGAAACCAATTTCCTCTAAACATGCGACTTTTAATGACTGACGCTTTTCTACAGTATAGATAAAGTGACCTGCTTCTAAAAGCGATTCATGCGTGCCCGTATCCAACCATGCAAACCCTCGCCCTAAAAGCTCCACATTCAATGAACCATCTTTCAGATATGCATTATTGATGTCAGTAATTTCAAGTTCGCCACGTGCAGATGGCTTCACTTGTTTAGCAAACTCTACAACACGATTGTCATAGAAGTACAAACCCGTCACGGCATAAGGTGATTTTGGCTTTAATGGTTTTTCTTCAATGCTGAGAACTTTTCCAGTTGGGTCAAACTCGACAACACCAAAACGCTCTGGGTCTGTCACATGGTAACCAAATACTGTTGCACCATGCTCTCGATTACTCGCAGCTTCTAATTGTTTGCCAAAACTTTGACCATAGTAAATATTGTCACCCAAGATCAAACAAACATTATCTTGACCAATAAACTCTTCACCAATTAAAAATGCCTGTGCCAAACCATCTGGAGAAGGTTGTACTTTATAAGTAAGTTCAATACCAAATTGAGAACCATCACCGAGCAGTTTTTCATATTGGGGTAAATCTTCTGGTGTCGAAATCAATAAGACTTCACGAATACCGGCAAGCATCAATACAGACAATGGATAGTAAACCATTGGTTTATCGTAAATTGGCAAAAGCTGTTTCGATACACCTTTGGTAATTGGATGTAAGCGTGTACCTGAACCACCCGCTAAAATAATACCTTTACGTTTGAGACTCATTTATTTAATAGCTCCACTATGGTTCGCTTTACACCATCTTGCCAGTTAGGTAGACAGAGTTTAAAAACATGCTGTATTTTTTGGTTGTTCAATCTTGAATTGTGTGGTCTGGTTGCTGGTGTTGGGTAAGCCTTTGTTGGAATTGGATTAACCTTTTGTACAATCAGCGCCTGTCCTAATGACCGTGCTTGCTCAAATACATAACTTGCGTAGCCAAACCATGATGTTTCACCACTCGCCACCAAATGATAGACACCAGCTTTACTCACATCGGCTACGACTTGAGGAATAGCATGTGCGGTAATATCAGCAATTAGCTCAGCAGAAGTTGGAGCACCAATCTGATCATCAATAATCGACAACTCTTCACGTTGCTGAGCCAAGTTCAACATCGTTTTCAAGAAGTTTTTTCCTTTACTTGCATAGACCCATGATGTTCTGAAAATTAGATGCTGACAGCCACTCTCAACAATTGCCTGTTCGCCTAATGCCTTGGTTTTACCATAGACATTTAATGGTGCAATTGCATCTGTTTCAACAAAAGCTGTTTCACCTGCCCCGTCAAAAACATAATCGGTAGAGTAATGCACAAATAAAGCTTTAATTTGCAAACATGCATCGGCTATAGCCTTTACAGTTTGATGATTCACAAGATCAGCCGAATCCTGCTCAGTTTCAGCCAAATCAACAGCTGTATAAGCAGAAGCATTAACGACTACATCGGGTTTTAGCGCCACAATCGTGTCAAAAATTGCCGATGGTTGAGTCATATCGCCAGATAGACCATTTAAACCATGACGGTCTAATGCAACTACCTCGCCCAAAGGAGCAAGCGCTCGCTGTAGCTCCCACCCAACTTGTCCATTTTTTCCAAGCAATAAGATCTTCATAGTTATCCTTGATATTGCTTGTTTAACCAAGACTGATATTCGCCACTTTGAACGTGTGCAACCCATTCAGTATTACTTAAATACCATTCAACGGTTTTACGCAGGCCCGTCTCAAACGATTCTTGCGGAACCCAGCCTAAGTCATTTTTAATTTTTGTCGCATCAATTGCATAGCGCACATCGTGACCTGGGCGATCTTTGACATAGGTAATTAAATCTTTGTACTGTGCTACACCTTCCGGCTTATTCGGTGCCAATTCTTCAAGTAATGTGCAAATCGCATGAACAACTTCGATATTGGCTTTTTCATTGTGACCGCCAATATTATAAGTTTCCCCAACCACACCTTGCGTTGCAACAGTAAAGAGTGCTCGTGCATGGTCTTCTACAAATAACCAGTCACGAATTTGCTGACCATTGCCATATACAGGGAGTGGCTTGGCTTGCAAAGCATTTAAAATCATAAGCGGAATCAATTTTTCCGGGAAATGAAATGGCCCATAGTTATTTGAACAGTTGGTCACCAACACCGGTAAACCATAAGTACGGTTCCATGCACGGACTAAATGGTCTGAGCTGGCTTTGCTTGCAGAATATGGTGAACTTGGTGAATACGATGTTGTTTCGGTAAATAGGTCGGTTGTACCTTCTAAATCACCATAGACTTCATCGGTTGAAATATGATGGAAGCGGAATGTTTCCTTTTTTGAACCATCAAGGGTTAACCAATAAGTACGGCTTGCTTCCAACATTTGGTATGTACCAATAATGTTGGTCTCAATAAAAGCATAAGGTCCTGAAATTGAACGATCTACGTGCGATTCAGCAGCAAGATGCATCACTACATCAGGTTGAAAACTTTTAAATAATTCATCTAAAGCTGTACGGTCACAAATATCGGTCTGAGAAAACTGATAACGTGGGTGATCGGCAACAGAGCTTAAAGACTCTAGATTTCCCGCATAAGTGAGCTTATCGACATTTAATACTTCATGTTCAGTATTTTGAACAATATGACGAACCACCGCCGAACCAATAAAACCTGCACCACCAGTAACCAAGAACTTCATAATAAATCATGTAACTCCATTTTCTTAGTCACGGATTTTATCACCTATTTCCTATTTAATTTAGCGTTAACCTCAGAAAGCCCTACGCAGTTTGACCATTATTACAAAAAATAAAATATAAATACTTAGCTAAACTTATTTGTCCAAAACCCGATTTAACTTCCGAGTTATTTCGCTGGTATGATCTTGCATCTCTAACTCTTGAACAACCTGAGAGATTTGATAAGAATCTGAAACAGTTAATAAATATAGCCAATGTTGCTGTGCTAAAAACTTTAATTGGTGCTTAATCTGTTCATCCTGCATGGACTGCTCATCATAAAGTACCAGCAACTTACTTCCTGACATGACCACTTCTGCCACCATCGAAGTCGAGTCCGGACTCGTTAGAATCCAGTCAGCTGCTTTAATATAATCTTTGATATCACAGCTTTGGCCTTGTGCTACCCATGTTAACTGGTCATGAGGCTGAAAAATGCCGTACTGCTCAGCAAGCTGCTGTAATTCTTTTTCAAAAGTAATCGGTGTTCTTCGTGATGTTGTCAGTAGCAATCTCGCTGTAGGATATTGCTTTCGAACCTGCTGTAAAACAGTTGCCCATTGTGCCGCTTCACCAATTTTTACTGTTTTAGTGTCAGCACCAATCAAAATTGCAATCGTTTGCTCAGCATTTTGAATACCCAAATGTTCCCGCGCCCGCTCACGTGTTAGAGGTAAAGCACTCATTTTATTCGGTGCAATTGGATAATAAAAATAATGAGGCAATACGGCTTGTTGCTCATGAATGGTAAATACCACATCAAACAAGTCAGCACGAATCCCCCGTAATGAACTTGCGACCAGATTTTTTACAGGCTGATCTTTGAGCAAATGTTGTTTGAGCAGTAGATTGGCAAGTAGAGTGTTTCCCCCTGCCGATACAATATAAGCAACCTGTTTCTGCTCTAATGCACTTAGGGTTTGGGAGTCAAGAAAATAACGTAACCACTCTGTATTTATTGAAAACTTGATCAATAACTTGAGAACACGATACAACCATTTTTTAGGTAGATTTAATTGAACCCATTCCACCTGATAATCTTGTTGTTGATTCAGTAGCTGAACTATTCCTTGTGTTTGAGTTTCATGGCCTGCTTTACCATCGGTCAACGCTAGGATGAAAGGTTTTTGTTGTGTCATCAATCCATCATCCTATGCTGAAAGCAATGATTGATAGACTTTGACCGTATTATCGATCATTTTTGTAAAAGTCAATTGTTCTTGTGCCAAGACATAAGCCTGTTTAAAACTTGCTTCAGGGGCTACCACATCCAAATAGTTTTGAATCACTTGTTGCAATGCTTCAATATTATTTGGTTCACATAGAAACTCAACAGGAATAAACTCAGCCATCATTCCGACATCAGTCCCTAACACAGGACGTTGAAGCAATAAACTTTCAGCAAGTGTATACGGGCCCCCTTCACGCAAGGAAGACACAATCAAAGCCTCATGGTCTATAATCAATGGGTGAATATTGTCGCTATACCCATACAAGTGAACCCGATCAGCTAATTGGTACTCTTGAATCAATTGCTCTAACTTCTTTCGTTCTTCACCATCACCAACAATAGTTAATTGGTGTGAAATGTTCCGCCAAGCAGCCAGTAAAAGATCAAAACCTTTCACTTCATTTAAACGTCCAATGGCAATAAATTTTCTATTTTTTACAAATGATTGAGCAGGCATATTCAAAGAAATACCATTATAGACCACACTGAGTTTTTCCGGCTGCCCCACAATCTGCGCGAGTCGCTTACTCACACAAATGATATGATCAAATGCCAAGTAAGAATCAATCTTTTTCTTTGCACCATGGATAGTCACCACACAAGGGAAATTAAAACCTGCAATCATGCCTTGCAACAGTTTGGCCGTTTTAGAAGCATGAGCATGTAGCACTTGTGGTTCTGTCCCCAATATTGTTTTTTTAAGCAGATATTTCGTCCACGGGTTATAACGACTGCCACTCATATCAAAAGCAACAAAGTTCACCGAACTTTCTACCCGACTTTGATATTTCTGATGTGCAATTAAAGAAACTTCATGTGCTTGTGATAAACCAGCAGCCAGCTCAAGTACATGCTTTTCTAGGCCACCTTCCTCATCACTTGCCATCACAAGCGTAATTTTCATGATTAGCCCTCACGCGTACCAAGTTTTAAACGAAGCTTGACGGCAAATAATGAATCTTTTCCGCTGATCTTAATACGTTGTAGTTGCATAAAGTCCGGCTGTTCATCATCAATGCCTTCGATTGTGGTCACTGCATTGCTATACCCTGACTGTTTTGCCAGTTTAACATCTCGGTCTGAGTAAATACCAAATGGGTAAGCAAAACTGGTTACTGGCTTTTCTATCAGTTGTTCAAGCCACTGCTTTGAATCAGTTAGTTCTTTTAAACAATCCGTATCATCCAGTTTGTTTAAATTAGCATGCGTTAACGTATGTGAACCAATTTCGATCAGTTCGCTATCTGCCAGTTGCTTGACTTGAGCATCATTCAACTTAGCTTCACGCATGAGTTCACCACTATTATGATGTTCTTTTTTATAGGTTGACCAATCACGATCATGACGATCAACCACCACATATATGGTTGCCTTGGCCTGATATTTTTCTAAAATCGGATAAGCATTTTGTAAGTTGTCTAAATAACCATCATCAAAGGTAATGGCAACTGTTTTGGCTGGGTGATTTCCCCAGTTCTCTTGCAATTCGTGCATCGTTACAAAATGGAAGCCTTGCGCTTTCATCCAAGCAACTTGCTTTTCAAACTCAGCGGGCTTGACCCGAAGCTTATTAAATTTGGCACCATTAATATGGTCTCGTACCATGTGATACATCAATACACGTGGTCGATTCCAATCCACTGCTGGCTTCCACCACGCATACTTATAGCTAAATAACACGGTAAGCAAAACCAGTAAAATCAGGATATAAATCACAATGCCAAACTCATTATTTCGCTAAAAGATATGTTGCCACACGGTCTGCTTCTTTAAAAGCATAAGGTTGTGGTAACTGTACGACACAAGTATTCTGTGAGATTAGTTGTGATTCTATCATTTGATCAATCGAGTGCGTAATTCTATCGTCTTTCAACCGATCGATTGCTATGACCCCTACGCGACAACCCGCAGTAAGTGCTTCAAAAACCATAGAAACGCTATCTTCTGTTACCCATACAGCTTCTGCTTTTTGCATCTCTTCAAAAATCCAGCCTTGAGGTGTTTGCTCAACCGGAAATATTTGTAAATGCTGGGCAAAACTTTGTTGTCTTAAAATATCAATAAACTCTGCTGGTGTTCGACGTGAAGTCGTTAGAATGATTTCGGCATCCGGATTATTCTCAACAATCTTTTGCACGCTTAATAATACTTTTTCTTGGTTCCATTGATGCCGTTTTGACGAACCACCTAATGCAATTAAAATTCTAGAAGCTTGATGGCGTTTTTCATTACGAATGGGATTTAATGCCCCACGCGTAACAATCACTCGATTATTCGCAGGAATACCGTCGTGCTCTGGAATCACAGCATAATTAAACCAAACCGTCGGTAAATTTGGCTTCATTAAAATAATGGTCTTAGCCTTTTTGAAAATTTTACCGAGCAACCAGACACGAAAATGTGTATGACTTCCAACACCAAATATAAAATCGGGTGCCTGTTGAAATAGAGATTTTTTTGAAGAAAAAAGCGTTTTGATTAGAGAAAGAATAGGCAAGTCATTAATAGAGACTTCTTCAAAAGTTGCATTTGCCTGCTGTCTTTGCATCGCCTGAAACAAGCCTAAAGCTTGTGAGCGATGCCCTGCTTTACCATCAGAGACATAGACAATATGCATAAAAGCTCCCTAACCAAAAATAAAAAGGCGAAACCAACGTTCGCCTTTTCATGTTAACGGATTAACTTATTTTACGTAAGTTAACCAGTGTTCATATTTTGGATTTTTACCTTGAACTGCATCAAAGAAAGTCTTTTGGATTTCAGTGGTAATTGGGCCACGGCAACCCGCACCGATTTGACGGTCATCGTATTCACGAATTGGTGTTACTTCAGCAGCAGTACCTGTGAAGAATGCTTCATCGGCAATATAGAATTCGTCACGCGTAATACGACGCTCAACAACTTCATAACCAAGATCTTTAGCAATCGTCATCACGGTTTGGCGTGTAATACCGTCAAGTGCACCACCCGCAATATCTGGAGTGTGTAAAACGCCATCTTTAATCAAGAATACGTTTTCACCAGAACCTTGGCACACATAACCTTGTGGGTCCATAAGCATTGCTTCATCGTAACCAGAATGTGCAACTTCTTGGTGAGCAAGAATTGACAACGTGTAGTTACCAGATGCTTTTGCTTTACACATGGTCACGTTTGGATGGTGGTGAGTAAATGATGAAGTTTTAACGCGAATACCTTTCGCCATTGCTTCATCACCAAGATATGCACCCCATGCCCATGCTGCAACAGCGGCATGAATGGTGTTATTTGTTGCTGCAATACCAAGTTTCTCTGAACCGATCCAGATCAGTGGACGTAAATAGCAAGAAGCTAATTTATTTTCACGAACAACATCGATTTGTGCTTGTTCAAGCGCTGCTTGATCATACGGCACTTTCATTTGATAAATTTTTGCTGAATTTAACAAACGTTTTGTGTGGTCTTGAAGACGGAAAATTGCAGTACCTTTAGGAGTTTCATAAGCACGAACACCCTCAAATACACCCATACTGTAGTGTAAAGTATGGGTTAAAACGTGAATCTTTGCATCACGCCAATCAATTAATTGTCCATCTTGCCAAATAAAACCATCACGATCAGCCAAATTCATGGAACACTCCAAATTGTTATAAAATCATTCACTATCCAACTCAACCGAGGCGGTTGGGTCTATTAATCTTTGCCATAAATTGCAAACGACCGCACGGGTACTACGCCAGTCCGCTGCGCTTACTTGCATGGATTGATTCGCAAGGGCTAAGCGGTGGCTTTCGGCACGTTCACTAAGATAGGCTCGAATTAATGCTGTGGCATCTTCACTGGATAAGCAGTCTGCTTTAGCAGCATCTTCTAATATTCTTACATTATCAGAATAATGGGCGAGATCGGGTTTCGTCCCGCTCCATGCAAGTACAGCATACTGTGCCATAAATTCGATATCTACGATACCACCTGCGTCCTGTTTTAAATGAAAAATACCATGTTTTTTTTGTTCAGAAGATGAACCTAAGTGGTCTTTCATTTTCTGACGCATTTTCAGCACTTCCTCACGAACATAAGCCTCATCTCTAGATTGAGTCAATATCTCGCGGCGAAATATTTCAAATTTTTGGCAAAGCGCTTCATCACCTGCAATAGAACGTGCACGAACTAATGCCTGATGCTCCCAAAGCCATGCACTTTTCAACTGATAATGCTCATAGGCTTTCAGACTTGTCACCAATAAACCAGCCTCACCTGAAGGTCTTAAACGTGTATCAATTTCATAAACACGGCCATCAAGCGTTTGAGTGGTCATTAAAGACATAAACTTTTGAGCGACACGCATGGCAAACTCAAAGCCTGTAATTGACTTAGTACCATCCGTGTCGGCCTGTTCATCTAGATAGTGAATAAAGACCAGATCTAAGTCCGAACCATAGCCCAGTTCAATACCCCCCACCTTGCCATAACCAATAACGGCAAAGGCTTTATAATCGAGTGAACAACGTTTTCCTTCGACATCTTTTGGGTAACCATGACGTTTTGCTACGGTCTGATAAGCTAAATTAAGAGTTGCATTAACACTGACTTCTGCAATATCTGTCAAAGCATCAGAGACCTTCATAAGAGGGCTTTCAGCTAACACATCACTTGCAGCGACCGTTAACACATTACTCTTTTTAAACAGGCGAAGTACCCGCATTTGATCTTCGACCTGATCAATTTCGATACGAAGTAATTGCTGACGTAATGAGTCTTCCAAGTCCTTACGCTTTGGTAACTCAAAGTCCATCGACAAGAACTCATCCAGCAATACCGGATATTGGGTTAACTCTTCACAAATCCACGGGCTCACTGTCGCCATTTTTACTAAGCGTTGTAATGCCCCTTTACTTTCAATCAGCATTACCAAATAGACGGTTCGACGCATGACTGATTCAATCAGTGGCATTAAACGTAATAATGCAGTTTGTGGTTGTTCAGACTGTAAAATGGCTTCAATTAAATGGGGCCAAAATGTTTTTAAACGCTGCACGGCATTGGAAGGAAGTTTTTTAAGTGCATGACCATGCCAGAACTCATGAATCAGATTTTTTGCATTATCATCTAACACTTCATCTAGCTGCTGCTCTAACTGTCCAAAGTTCTCGGTAGCTGCATTGGAACTTGTGTCTTCAATGAGCTGCTTAAACTGAACTTTTACTTTTTGGCGTTTCTCGTTAAGAACATCAATAAATTCATTCCAACTCGTAAAACCCAAAGTATCTATAATGCGTTGTCGTAAATCTGCTTCTTCTGGTAATAGTTGCGTTTGCTGATCATTCAAGGCTTGAATTGCATGTTCAACACGGCGTAAGAATAGGTAAGCATCTTCAAGCTCTAGTACGGCCTGTTTTTCTAACAAGCCTGCCTCACCGATATGTTCAAGACTGACTAAACATTGACGGTCTTGCAGCTCACGTTTAGAACCGCCGTAAATAAGCTGGAACACCTGAACAATAAACTCAATTTCGCGTATACCGCCTGCCCCGAGTTTAATGTCATCTTCAATATGCCGACGTAATACTTCGCGCTCAATCATCGCTTTCATATCGCGCATGGCAGCAAAAGCGGTGTAATCGACATAACGGCGGAATACAAAAGGACGTGTCATTTCTAATAAGTCTTGCCCTTCTTTACCCCCCGTGACAACGCGTGCCTTAATCCATGCGTAACGTTCCCATTCACGGCCATGCTGACTTAAATATTTTTCTAAAGCTGCATGACTAATCGCTAATGCTGAGCCATCTCCCCAAGGCCGTAAACGCATGTCTACTCGAAACACAAAACCATCTGCGGTGATATGTTCAAGTAAATAAATAAGTTTTTGTCCCCACAAAATACAGAACTGCTGTACATCAATACATTTACGACCGTTGGTTTCGCCTTGCTCATCAAAGGCAAAAATCAGGTCGATATCACTTGATAGATTTAATTCCTGTGCCCCAAGCTTACCCATGGCAACCACAATCAAATCTTGAACTTTGCCTGAATAACTTAATGGTTCGCCATGTTTAGCAACCAATGCAACACGAGCAAAAGCCTTTGCGGCACAAATACTTGCATCGGCAAAGTCTGAAAGTTCACGAGTAAGTGTAACGACATCCGTCAGTTGATTGGCATCTTGCCAGATCCAGCGAAACATTAAACGACTGCGCAGTATACGAAGCGCACGCATCCACGTTATTTCATCGCCAATTCCGTCAAGGGTGGTGTCTACAAGTTGGTAAATTTGTTCTGTTGAGAGCGGTGCAGCAAATTGATCTATTTGATAATCTTGTTCTAAAACAGCCTGATGTAATCCTAAAACTTGTTCAGCATATTGGCTGGCACGCAATGTTTTTTGTAACTGCTCCGCATTCATATAAAAAAGCTCTTTTCCTCAGACTCTCTTTTTAGTTATAGCAGTTCAAGTAGTAGTAGGAAAAGGGATTAAACCAATTTTGCTTCAGATGTATTTTGTTGTTCTACATGATGTTCAGGGACTTCTTGAGCAGAAGGTAATAAAACTTTAAATGACGTTCCCACTCCTTTTTGGGAGGTTACACTAATTTTCCCCTGATTAATCTCGACAAAACGCTTACATAAGCTCAAACCTAAACCCGCACCTTTTTCCCCAGCGGTGCCTTTAAAGCTTGCTGTAATACGCGGATGGAATAAATTTGCCATTTGCTGTTCAGTCATGCCAAGCCCTGTATCACGCACAGTGATTTCGACATTTGTACCCACCTGCTTTGCTTCAATGAACACTTTCCCAGAGCCGTCAACATCGGTAAATTTCAATGCATTTGACACCAAGTTTTGGATCACGGAAGTCATCATATTGATATCGGCATAGATTTTTAAATCTTCGGAAACCGCATTTACCAATTCAATATTTTTCTTTAAAGCCAAAGTATGCAGCACATCACAAACAATATTGCTCACTTGTCTAAGCTTAAAATTAATTGGGTGATAAACAAAGCGACCACCTTCGGCCATTGCCCATGTCAGCAAACTTTCAAGTAAGTTATAGGTCGATTGAGAAGTGTCGTATAAATAATCGGCAATGTTTTGAATACTCGACTCATCCAGCGTTTCACGTTCTTTAGCTAACACTTCGGAGAAACCTAACAAGCCATGAAATGGTGCCCGCAAGTCATGCGAAATAATGGAAAAGAACTTTGTTTTACTCGAGTTCAGCGCGACTTGCTGCTCATAGAGTTCATTTAATTCTTCATAATTAAACTTCAACTCGACTTGTTGCATAAAACTAGAACAGTAATCGAGAAGCAACTGAATTTGATCATCTTCAAAACAATTTTCATCGTCATCGAAGAAAACTGCAAATCCCATAGATGTCTGGTCAGGCTGCACCAAATGGACAGCTAAGGCACGCCCACATTCAATATTTAGCTCTTTTAAATAGTTGATTAAATTTTGATAAGAAGGATGATTGTGATGAATCACCTGTTGTTTAGCAAAACATTGTTTTAGGTGTCTTGAAGGTTTAAAGGAAATTGCAGTCATGCCATCTGGGCAATGATGCCAAAAATAAGGTTCCTGATTAAAAGTAAGCAAAGCTTTTTGACACTTCAACAGGCGAAGACTAAACCGGAAAAATTGCTCAATATAATTCTGCTCGGCATTTAATCCAAGTAATAGTGATATCTTACAAGCTGTTAACTGCTCTACCTGATGTAGTTCTAATCGCTGTGTCATGCCCGCCTCACAGATTTTGTCATTGTTGGTCGGAACCGCTCTTTTGAAGAATGTACTTGTAATCATTATGATCTACTACAAACTTTAACACAGTACATTAAAAGAGCAACTTTCTTTTCGAAATAGAAATGTGAAGTTTCAATTAAAGGTTTTCAGATACATAAAGTGGGTATGTTTTAGAAAAATACAACAATTTTTTTGGAAGAAAGAGTTGTAAGTAATAAGAAATAGGAAGTCAAAATTAGCTAAAAAAGAGATAAAAATTAGCTTAAATCATCTTATAAATATGAAACCTTAACTTCGACTCAAATTTTGCTTTTATCAAATGCATTTCATATTTAAATAAAGTTTTCTTAAATTGAAAAATTAAAAGACTTTTAATAGCTCTAAATTTATAAGCGATTTGATCCCGACCCTCGGAACCAAAGCAAGTAGCTCATAATTTCTTAAAGTCTAGGAACTTTTTTATATCCAACAAAAAACCCCTAAACCGTCAGTTTAGGGGTTTTCGTAGAATCATAAGATTCTGAATCTTGGTCCCGAGGGTCGGACTCGAACCGACACGTCATCTCTGACAGCGGATTTTGAGTCCGCCGCGTCTACCAATTTCACCACCTCGGGAGAGGAAGTATGTTTGTGTTGCGTATATTAGCGCGTTTGCAAAACTTGTCAAACCCTAAGTGAATATTATCGTTCACTTTTAGATCATTTAAACATTTTTCATGATTTAGGCCAGAAGCACAGCCATTAAAAAGCGAAAAAGTTTATACTAGGCGCAATTTTTGCGGTGTTTTTTCTCAAATATGCAACTGTCTGACTTTTCCTTTGAACTACCCGATGAACTTATTGCCCGTTACCCACTCGAAACACGTAGTGCTTCGCGTTTATTGCATTTAGATGCTAAGGGCCAATATCACGATCATATGTTCACAGATATTATTGATCTGTTCGAAGAAGGCGATTTATTGGTACTCAACGATACCAAAGTCATGAAAGCTCGACTTAAAGGGAAACGTGCTACAGGTGGTGCTATTGAAATTTTGGTTGAGCGTATGCTGAACCACACCACAGCGTATTGCCATATTAAAGCGAGCAATTCACCTAAAGCAGGGGCTGAGCTTTTTGTTGGTGCGGACAATATTCCCGTGATTGTGCGTGGCCGTCACGAAAACTTATTTGTCGTTGAGTTTTCCCAACCAATTTTGCCAGTACTTGAGCAATATGGTCAGTTACCTATTCCGCCTTACTTCAATCGTGAAGCAGAAGAAATTGACACTGAACGCTATCAAACGGTTTTCCATAATCCAGAAAAAATTGCCAGTGTGGCTGCCCCAACAGCAAGCTTGCATTTTGACGAAGAGTTGTTAGCAGAGTTAGATCAAAAAGGCGTTAAGAAAACCTTTGTGACTCTTCACGTCGGTGCAGGTACTTTTATGCCTGTACGTACTGATGACATTACGAATCATGTCATGCACAGTGAATGGTGTGATGTTCCTCAAGAAACTATTGATTTAATTTTGGCAACTAAAGCACGCGGTAATAAAGTGATTGCTGTCGGTACAACTGCAACACGTGCTTTAGAAAGTGCAGCTCAAGCGCATGGCGGAAAAATCGCAGCATGGACTGGTGATACGCAAATCTTTATTTATCCAGGTTATGAGTTCTGCATCGTAGACCGTTTAATTACTAACTTCCATTTACCTGAGTCTACCCTGCTCATGTTAGTTTCAGCATTGTCAAATAGAGAAAATATTTTGGCTGCTTATGAACATGCCGTTAAAGATCGCTATCGCTTCTTTAGTTATGGCGATGCTATGCTGATTGATAAATTAGAAGTTTAAAGATTAAAGCTGGGTTAAATCTTATAAGTTAATTCGAGGTTTAACCCAGCATCTATAATTAAAATAAAAATAGTCTTAGTATTTCTATTTATCTCTTTCAATTTAAAAGATAATCTAGAGTTAGCACTTTATGATAATCAACTCATTACTTTCATGCCGATTGATACCATACAACAAGCACTTCATATAAGACGTAAAAAAAATACACAAGTCTTTCGTAATATTGCCCGACTTTGGGATGCTGGACAAAAGTCACAAACAGATCAAGAACTCTTAAACGCGTTACATCCATGGCGTGAAGATCATAACCTTCGTTTTGTGAATACCCTGTCGTATTTATTAAGTATTTGTAGTATTACGACGCTAATGTTTGGATATTTTTTTCATCCTCATATTCAATATATTTGGAGTCTATTATGGGCATTTTTAACTGGTTTCCTCGCCTATTTGCTCTATGAACCGCAAAAACCTTTAACTGAAGTTATTCATTATTTAGAACAGCGTATGACTGCTTTACGTTATGGCCTAAAGTTTCAGCAGTTACCAGCTTATCTTCCAATACAAGCCCAACCCATTTTAGTCTTAAGCAAATTAAAACAACACTTTCCACTTTTTAACCGAGGCAATGAAGCGAATGAAATTACCGAGTTTGCTTCAGTAACATGGAATGACGGCATTACAGATCATCAAGTCCTGCTATTTAAATACCACTATGTAAATAATTTACCTATTCTTCAAGACCAGAACAGCGATAAAAAAATAGTAAAAGAGATTCATAAAGACTTATGGGGCGCTTTTATTTTTCAAATACCAGCTTTAGGTATTGCTGTAAGTAATCAACGTTCTCGCTTTTTTGAACCATACTTAAGCGAATGGCAAAGTAGCGACATTCTCATTAACCAAGAACTGAGTATTTTCGGAACCGACCAGCACCAGTTAGCTAAAGAAATGAGTCCAAGTCTAACTTTAAAACTTCATGATTTTTTTCAACATTTTAGCGGGGATTTAATTTATCATCATGAAGAGCAAATATTATGTTATCTCGGTGAGCAAGATCTTTTTCAAACCATCAGTAAACGTAGTGAAATTCATGATATTCCCGCATTACGTGGTCACTTACGTACCATGACTATGCCGCAATATGAAAAATTTCAGCAATTCATGCTTAATTTAATTAAATAAATCTCTCGTACTTCTGAACTGGCAACTTATTAAAAAATAAGAAGTTAAAAGGCTCAACGAGGGAATAAAAATAAGAGGAGTAAAAATGACAGGCTTATTTATTTTCTTGGGGATTTTCGTTGTACTGATTGCTTGGGGCATCCACATTCGCAATAACATTGTGCGTTATTTCAATGCGACCAAACGCGCTTGGGCTGAGGTTGCAAATTTCGAACGCCAAAAAGTAAAAACACTTGAAGCATTAGAAATCACACTCAATCAATATACTCAGTTCGAGAAGTCAACTTTAGAACAAGTAACTGCTTTACGTCAGCAAATTCTAAGTTTGAATGTCGATCATACTGATATTGCTCAATTACAACAGATTGAAAAAATGAGTAAAGAGCTAATCCGTAGCCTAAATGTGGTGGTTGAAAACTATCCTGAACTAAAAGCAGATACGCTCTATGGCAAAATGATGGATGATATTCAGGAACAAAACGAAAATGTCGGCGCGGCAATCAGCATTTTTAACCGAAACGTCGAAGTATTTAATAATCAGATTGAAGTGTTCCCAAATAATATTATCAATACGATGACTTTATCTAAAAAAACAATTCGTCCTTTTCGAGATAATTTGGCTACTGACAATTTTGACTATAAACCGAACTTTTAGTCGAGGTAAAAAAGCAATCGGTCAACCGGAAATTTGACCGATTTTATAGTCAGCTACATTTAGTAGTAGAACTACGTCGCAGAATCAAGGAAAATAGCCCTCTTTTTAGCAGCGAACTGTTTTTTCGCCCTTGCACTGCCCTAAGGCATTGCTTGCTATTGTTCAGGATTTTTAAATGAAGTTTGAAAAATTAGGTCAGTCGGGTCGTGCCCGTCGTGGTCGTTTAACTTTAGAACATGGTGTTGTTGAAACCCCTGTTTTTATGCCGGTGGGGACTTACGGTACAGTCAAAGGCATGCTGCCACGTGATATTGAAGATATTCAGGCACAAATTATTTTAGGTAATACCTTCCATTTATATTTGCGTCCGGGCCTTGAAGTGATCAAGCAACACGGCGGCTTGCACGACTTTATTAAATGGAATAAGCCAATTTTGACTGACTCTGGCGGCTTCCAAGTATTTAGTCTTGGCGCTATGCGTAAAATTAAGGAAGAAGGTGTTACTTTCCGTTCTCCGATTGATGGTTCAAAAGTCTTTTTATCGCCTGAAATTTCAATGGAAATTCAGCATGTATTGAACTCTGACATTGTCATGATTTTTGATGAATGTACGCCTTATCCTGCGACACATGAAGAAGCACAAAAATCATTACAGCTTTCTTTGCGCTGGGCAAAACGCTGTAAGGCTCATCACCACGATGAACTTAAAAATAAAAATGCGTTATTTGGCATTATTCAAGGCGGCATGTATGAAGACTTACGTGATGAGTCTTTAAATGGCTTACTTGAAATCGGCTTTGACGGTTACGCAATTGGCGGTTTGTCAGTTGGTGAACCAAAAGAAGAGATGATCAAGGTTTTAGATTATCTTCCAAACAAGATGCCGCATGACAAACCACGTTACCTGATGGGTGTAGGTAAACCTGAAGATATCGTTGAAGCGGTGCGCCGTGGTGTCGATATGTTTGACTGTGTAATGCCAACACGTAATGCACGTAATGGTCATTATTTTGTCACTGATGGTCTGGTACGTATTCGTAATAGTAAATATCGTCATGACCAAGGACCACTTGACCCACACTGCGATTGCTATACCTGTAAGAACTTTACTCGTGCTTACCTGTTCCACCTTGAGAAGTGTGGAGAGATGTTGGCGTCTATGCTTGGTACCATTCATAACTTACGTTATTACCAACGTTTAACTGAAGGTATGCGTGATGCATTAGACAATGGCACTTTTGATGAATTTGTTCAGGACTTTTATGCCCGCCGCGGATTAGAAGTTCCACCATGCCCTGTCGATGAATAAGCGAGATTTGCGCTCAACCTCAAGACAAGGTAAATTGCAAAACGAATTAGGATTATGTCAGGTATCTGACTCATATTTTTTAACTTTAGGAAATTAAAATGAGCTTGTTCATTTCTACTGCACATGCAGCTCCAGCAGCAGCCCAAAGCCCTGGCCTTTTACCAAACATTTTGATGATTGTTGTATTCGTTGCAATCTTCTATTTCTTAATTTGGCGTCCTCAAGCAAAACGTGCAAAAGAACACCGTTCTTTAATCGAAAGCTTGGGTGTTGGTAGCGAAGTTGTCTTTGCTGGCGGTTTAATGGGCAAAGTAACTAAACTTGAAGGTGACTATGCGGTTGTTGAACTTAACCGTGGTGTAGAAGTAAAAATTCAGCGTGCCAGCGTAATTTCTGTATTACCAGAAGGCACTCTAAATAACCTTTAATCATAAAACAGTCGTGCTTTAGCACGGCTTTTTCATTTAAGAAGAAAGCGAATGCGTTACCCTGCATGGAAATATTTACTGATTCTGGTTGTTCTGGTAGTCAGTACATTATACGCACTGCCTAGTCTATATCCGGATGAGCCCGCCGTTCAAATTTCCGGTGCCAAAGCTGGTACCCAAATTGATCAAAGTGTGGTGCAAAAAGCAGAGCAAATTTTAAAAACAGCAAATATTGCAAGCCACGATAATACTTTTACAAATAATGCTGCTCTCTTGCGTGTCAGCTCTTCTGAAGCGCAATTGAAAGCAAAAGAAGTATTACGCCGTGACTTAGGTGATCAATATGTTGTAGCCCTAAACCTTGCACCAACAACTCCAGAATGGTTGCAAAAAATTGGGGCGAAACCAATGAAACTTGGTTTGGACTTACGTGGTGGTGTCCACTTCTTGCTTGAAGTAGATATGGACAAAGCCATTTCCCAACGTATGGAAACCTCTGCCACTGATTTGCGTCGTCAGTTCCGTGAAAACAAAATTAAATTTAACAATCTTGCGTTAAATAATAATGTGATCACTGTTCAGTTTGCTGACAATGCGGATCGTGATGCAGCAATGGATTTTTTACGCCGTAATGGTAATGAATATACCCAACAGGCATTAGCGAGCACGACAGGTTCAATCTTAAAACTCACTTATACTGATGTACGTCGTCAAGAAATTCAGGCTTATGCAGTTAATCAGAACTTAACAACACTACGTAACCGTATTAACGAACTTGGTGTTGCAGAAGCTTTAGTACAAAGTCAGGGTAGCAACCGTATTGTCGTTGAATTGCCGGGTGTTCAAGATACAGCAGAAGCTAAACGTGTTTTAGGCCGTACTGCTAACCTCGAATTCCGTTTGGTATCTGACTTAAATGATCAATATATTGATCCATATACGGGTAAATATAATGGTCAACCGTTACCTCCGGGTACGGAAGTTTTTGCTTATCAGTCTTTAGATAGTGGTCGCCAACTGTTGTTGCAACGTAACCGTATCTTGACTGGTGAACGCGTTCAAAATGCAAGTTCTGGCTTTAGCCAAGACTCTGGTGGTGCCGAAGTAAATATTACGCTCGATAGTGCTGGCGGTAAGCTGATGTCAGATGCAACCCGTAATGCAGTTGGAAAACGCATGGCGGTATTGTTCATCGAAAATAAACAAAAGATTAGCTACGTTACAGATCCAAAAACTGGTGCTCAAACAGAAGTTCGTACACCATATACCGAGTCTGTCGTGATTAACGCCGCAACTGTTCAAGCCGTTTTAGGTTCAACTTTCCGTATTACTGGTTTAAGTTCACCTCAAGAAGCATCTGAACTTGCGTTAATGCTTCGTGCCGGTGCTTTAGCTGCGCCAATGTACTTCGTTGAAGAGCGTGTTGTTGGTCCAAGCCTTGGTCAAGAAAACATTGATAAAGGTGTACTATCAACGCAAATCGGCTTCTTGCTCGTTGCAATCTGGATGGTCGTATTCTTCCGTCTATTTGGTTTAATCGCAAACTTTGCACTTGTATTTAACCTGGCAATGATTTTAACCATTATGTCTTGGATAGGTGCTTCCCTCACCTTACCGGGTATTGCGGGTATCGTCATTACCATTGGTATGGCCGTCGACGCCAACGTACTGATATGTGAACGTATTCGAGAAGAAATGCTCTGGGGGGCCTCACCTAAACAGGCTATTGTGGCAGGTTATGATCGAGCCTATAACACCATTTTCGACTCGAACTTAACAACGTTCCTTGTTGCATTCATTCTGTTTGCAATCGGTACTGGCCCGATTAAAGGTTTCGCCGTGACATTAATGATCGGTATTATTTGCTCAATGTTTACTGCAATTACAGTAACGCGTGCGATTGTACAAATCATTTATGGTAAACGCCGTAACTTGAAAAAGTTGAGCATTTAAGGAGATCTATGATGACTAAAGTGACTCAACAGCCTTCAAAACAATATGGTCGTCCAGATGATGCAAAAATCATCCCGTTCATGAAGATTGCTAAACCTGCAGCAATCTTCTCGATCCTTATTACTTTAGCGAGCATTTTCTTTATTGCGACCAAAGGTCTTAACTTAGGTTTGGATTTTACAGGTGGTGTTTCAGCTGAGCTTAACTATGCTCAGCCAGCAAATCAGGCAGAAGTTATTCAGGCTCTCGACAAAGCTGGTTTTAAAGATGCTGTAGTACAAACTTTGGGTAGTAATAAAGACTTACTTGTTCGCATGCCAGTACAAGATATTAAGGTTGAAGATCTTAATAATGCGATTACCAAAGCTGTGCAATTGCCAAACAACGCAGCAGAAGTTCATAAAGTGGACTCTGTAGGTGGTCAGGTAGGTAACGAGCTTTATGTTCGTTCGGCTGGTGCTGTTGCACTTGCGCTGATTTTAATGTTGATCTATGTCACCATTCGCTTTGAGTTCAAACTCGCAATGGGTGCCGTGATGTCTTTATTCCATGACATCATCATCATTATTGGTGCATTTGCTTTATTCCAATGGCCATTTGACCTGACAGTTTTAGCTGCGGTACTTGCGGTGATTGGTTTCTCGCTTAACGATAACATCGTTGTTTCAGACCGTATCCGTGAAAATTTCCGTAAAATTCGCGGCGCGACTCCACGTGAAATCGTTGATATTGCGTTAACTGAGACTTTACGTCGTACCATCCATACCTCAATGACATTATTGCTTGTAGTACTTGCAATGATGTTCTTGGGTGGTGATGGCTTACACTGGTTCTCTGTTGCAATGTTTGTCGGTGTCTTTGTCGGTACTTACTCTTCGATTTATATCGGTACAGCATTTGCCTTATGGCGTGGTCTTAACCGTCAAGACTTCATTGTTCAGGTCAAACCTGAATTTGAAGATGAAATCCCTTGATTGTCTAAATGAGACTATAAAAAAACCGCGATTTATTCGCGGTTTTTTATTTGGTTCAAAAATTATTTACGGCGTAACGCATCTGAAATAGCTTCAACTAGCTGTTGAGAAATTTCTTGCTTAGATGCTTTTTCTAACTCACGTTTTTTCATATGGTAACTTTCAGCAAAAAATACTGTCATCGCATTTTCATCAGAAGCAAAGCCAATATCGGCGCGAGAAACATCGTTACATGCAATCATATCTAGCTTTTTAGCAACGAGTTTCCCTGCTGCATATTCTTCAACATTCTGCGTTTCGGCAGCAAAGCCCACCATAAATGGACGTTTTTCCTGAGCTGCAATGGTTGCCACAATATCCGGATTTTTTACAAGGGAAACATTCAGCTCATCCCCTGCTTTCTTAATTTTATGCTCTGCCACTTCAGCGACGCGATAATCAGCTACAGCCGCCGTCGCAATAAAGATGTCACAGCCAGTCTCAAGCGACTCCATACTGACATCTAACATTTGTCGAGCCGAAGCAACATTTACACGTTGAACACCGTTTGGAGTATCTAAACTTACGGGACCAGCAATTAACGTGACTTTTGCACCTGCTGCATAACATGCCGCAGCTAAAGCAAAGCCCATTTTACCAGTACTATGATTTGAGATATAACGGACAGGGTCAATCGCCTCACGGGTTGGTCCGGCAGTAATTACAACTCGCTTACCTGCCAACAACCCAAATTTTTCAGCAATTGCACGTTGGGCTTGATGGAAATAACCCGCCACTTGCCTTGCAATTTCTTCCGGTTCCGGCATACGGCCTAAGCCTACATCACCACACGCCTGCTCCCCTGCATCTGGCATAATCACATGTACGCCATCTTCAACCAGAGTTTGTAAATTACGCTGAGTTGCTTTTGCAGCCCACATTTGCTGGTTCATCGCAGGAGCGACCCACACAGGCGCTTTAGTTGCTAAAAATAAAGTACTGAGTAAGTCATCTGCCAAACCATTAGCAAACTTAGCTAATGTGTCACAGCTTGCTGGAGCAACCAGTAATAAATCAGCCCAACGAGCCAATTCAATATGGCCCATTCCAGCTTCAGCCTCAGGGTCTAAAAGCTCGGTATGTACAGGATTTCCTGAAAGAGCCTGAAAGGTTAGAGGTGTAATAAATGCTTGAGCCCCGTGTGTCATCACAACCCGAACGTCAAAACCATAATCTTTAAGACGACGGACCAAAATGGCACTCTTATAGGCAGCAATCCCACCTGTAACAGCTAAAACAATGTTTTTATGAGGAATAACACTTAAATCAAAGCTCACGAACAGGATACCTTTCTGTTGCAGTGGCGCTCACAATAGCATTAAATACGCGCAGACCCAAGATTGATTGGGCAAACAAAATAAATTTTTAAGCAGAATATTGCTGGGGAATATGAATACTTCTATTAAAAATTGGCCAGAACAAGAACGGCCAAGAGAACGGTTATTACAACAAGGCCCTCAAAGTCTCTCTGACTCTGAACTACTCGCGATCTTTCTTCGCTCAGGTTCACGTCAACATTCAGCAGTAGAGCTCGCACGTTTACTGATTCAACAGTTTGGTAGTCTAAACGCTGTTTTCGATGCATCTTACAATGAATTAGCTCAATTTAATGGTATTGGAGCTACCAAGTATTCCCAATTACTGGCCGTAAAAGAGCTTGGACGGCGTTATCTCGACTATCATTTTAGTCAGACTGAGCTAAGCCTTCATTCTTCTCATTTAGTTCTAGATTATTTGCGTTACGAATTAAAAGGTGAAAAACAAGAAGTCTTTGCCGTACTTTGCTTAGATGCCGAGTTGAGAAAACTACATTTTAAAAAGTTATTTTTTGGTTCAGTTCAACACTGCGCTGTTTCAGTGAATCAAACCTTACGTTATGCCTTACAACAGCACGCTTGCCAATTAGTAATAGCACATAACCACCCATTTGGTTCCCCACAGCCCTCTCCTGAAGATATTAAACTCACACAGCAACTTGAACAGGCCTGTCAGCTTGTCGAAATTCGTCTGCTGGACCATTTTATTATCTCGCCCGAAGGTAGCTTTTCATTTGCTGAACAACAACTGCTCAACCCTACCTCAATAGCCGTTCAATGATATTGACAAAGCTTCACTAAGCTTAGAATATCAAAACAAAAATAGCGACGTTTAAAATAAAATGATTGTTCGTGAACAGCCCAGTATTTTTAAAGTTTTATTCTCTTGGCGAGGGACGATATTACCTAAAATTTTGCCCTCTTTAGGGGTAGTAATGCTGATTTCGGCAATCATTGGTGGGGTTGAATATATTAACCTCTATCGTTTTCCAGAAATTCCTTTAGTTGGCTTTACTTTAATTGGTGTCGTACTTTCTATTTTTTTAGGTTTTAAGAATACTGCATGTTATGACCGCTGGTGGGAAGCCCGAAAATTATGGGGGGTCCTGATTGCGACTTCGCGACATTTCGACCGTGACTGCCGGATTTTAACTCAAGCCCGCCGTGAACGTGTCATTCAGCACGTTATTGTATTCGCCAATGTGTTACGTGACCGTTTACGTCGTCAAACAGCCAACCCCACCGAGCTAATACAAACCAGTGGCATGAGCCAACAAGCACTTACCCAACTTTACCAACAAAATAACGCACCTCAATATACGCTTAGCCTTATTCAATGGGAATTATTACAAGCGCTTAAAGAAGGGGAAATTTCAGATATTATTTATGCTCAAATGAATAAGAATGTTGCAGATCTAAGTGTCGTACAAACTGGCTGTGACCGTATTGCAAATACTCCTATTCCGTTTGCTTATTCAGTTTTGCTTAACCGTACCGTTTATTTTTTCTGTTTTATGTTGCCGTTTAGCTTAGGATCTTTGCTTGGTTTAGCAACGCCTTTACTGGTTGGAATTCTGGCTTATACATTTTTAGGACTTGATGCTTTAAGTACCGAAATTGAAGAACCATTTGGCACGCAAAGTAATGATTTACCTTTAGATGCAATGGTACGTAGTATCGAAATTGAGCTTTTGGGGACACTTGGTAAGCCCACACCTCCTCCAATTCAAGCTCAAGATAACAACTTGCTCTAAAATGCAATTAGATAAAACGCTCCCAAATGCCTTGCTGGTTACTCGTTGGTTTAGGAGTGTTCCCTAATTTAATCCACGGCATATTTTCACCATGAAAATCACTACCAATTGAAATAGCCAAATGATGCTGGTCAATCATACGATCAATCATTTGGCGAGTAGATAAAGGATCTACAGGAGGCGGCAGCTCCACCGCATCTCCACCATAACTTGCAAATATCTCAATCAAATACCGGGTATTTGTAGCCGATAAATCATAACGGGTTGGATGAGCTAAAATTGCCAAGCCTTTACTGTTATGAATAACCTCAATGGTCTCTTTCAAACCCAATCCTTCAAACTTTACAAAAGCACGCTTCCCTTCTTTTAAAAAACGATCAAAAGCTTGTTGAGGACGACTTACTACATTCTTTTCAACTAAGGTTTTAGCAATATGGGTTCTGGTAATCCGGTCTGGTTGATTTTCAACTTTATCGAGGACATCTTGATAAATATCAAAGCCAATACACTTTTTTAATAGTTCACAAATAACTTCTGCTCTTTGTGCCCTAATTCTTTTTTGTTGTTCTAATGCTTCTAAAATTGGGGCTTCATCTTGCATATTTAAAGCCACAATATGCACGCCATAGCTTTTTTTCGTGCTTGGTCGTGACCACTGGCTTGAAATCTCCACACCAGAAATAATTTGCAAATCATGGGGTTGTGCAGCATTTCTTGCACGCTGCAATCCATCCATCGTATCGTGATCGGTTAACGCTAAAGTATGCAACTTCACATCGACAGCAGCTTGCACTAGCAATTCCGGAGACAAAGTTCCATCAGAAAAATTGCTATGTGTATGTAAATCTATGCCTTGCATCTTTTATACTATGCCATTCACCAAACCTGATCAGATACTCTAACATGAAAGCACTACTGGACTTTGTTCCATTAATTATTTTCTTTTATTTATATAAGACAGTTGATCCAGCCGATACACAGCATCCTTTACTCAAACTGATCGGGTCTGCTGGCGGTGTTGATAATAATAATATTCTTGTCGCTACTACCGGTTTAATTATTTCAATGCTGGTAGTGTATGGTGCGTTGTTCATCATGCAAAAGTTCCGTCTAGATAAACAGCAATGGATTGTGCTGTTCATGACAGTCATTTTTGGTGGTATTACCCTTATGTTGAGCGATGATTTTTACATCCGCTTAAAAGCCGCTATTTTGAATCTAGTTTTTGCAGGTGCTTTCTTAGTTTCACCTTGGTTTGGTAAAGACCGTAAGCCTCTTATTCAACGTTTATTTGATCCGATTTTAGCCTTAAGCGAAAAAGGTTGGAAAAATTTAAACTTTGCTTGGGCAGCTATGTTTGTCGTGATGTCTGGTTTACATGTTTTCTTTGCGTTTTTATTCCACGGCGGAAAATATTGGGGCGAATTTACTGCATTTGGTGACATGATTGTCATGTTTTCATTTATCATTATTCAGTTCATTATTTTACGTAAACATTTTAAGTCACCAGATGCTTAATGTGGTTTCGGATTGATTATAGAGATACGATGACATGCCTTTTTTTGTTCTAAGCTGTACCGATAACGAAGGAACTCTAGAGAAACGTTTAGCAGTACGTCCTCAACATATCGAACGTTTGCAAAAACTTGATGATGAAGGTCGTCTAGTTGCTGCTGGAGCGATGCCAAAAGACCCTAATGATCCGCAAGCTGGTTTTTATGGCAGCACCATGATTGTAGAGTTTGATACACGTGAAGCCTTAGATGAATGGTTAAAAGAAGAACCATTTTTGAAAGAAGGCATCTATAGTCATGTTGATGTCAAACCATTTAATAAAGCATTTCCAAAAGGGTAAACGCATGCAGCTTGCAACCAAAAGCTTTCTTGGCTTGTGTTTGATATGTTCAACTGCCGGAGCAGTTGAACCTGCTGCGACACCAGCAACGCCTCCAACTGTAGCTAAACCCGTGACTACAACAGCACCAACCTCAACACAACCGCTTACAGCAGAACAAATCGCAAAGAACAAGCAACAGCAAGATGCAAAAATTAAGGCTTTAGTTCAAGATCAAGCATCTCGTCTAAAACAGCTAGAACATGCAAACCTTGAAGCGCTAGCACAAAACCAAGAATTGCAGCTAAAGAACGATAACTTGTCTGTTCAGGTACAAGTTTTACAAAGTGAACGTAGTGCTCAAATGTTCTTATATGGCGCAGTAACTCTTGCAGGTGGCGTACTGCTTGGCTTCTTTATTGCGAGTTATGTTTACACCAAACGTCGACGTCAGTGGTAATCCTGAGCGACTTATTAAACCGAATGAACAAATCAAATCGTATACAAACTGCTGAGCTGGATTGGGAATCTATTGATGGTATTGAAGTTCCCATTTCCAAACAATTTGGTGATGTCTATTTTTCTAAAGATAATGGTCTGCTTGAAACACGGCATGTATTTTTAAATGGCAATGACCTATCAGAACGATTAGCCAATTTACAAGATTTTGAATATTTCAGTGTAGGAGAAACCGGGTTCGGCACTGGTTTAAATATTCTTGCGCTCTGGCAACTATGGCAACAAGTTCGTCCAAATAACCACAGTCATTTACATGCAATTAGCGTCGAAAAGTTTCCTTTAAGCAAAGCTGATCTCATTCGTGCTTTAAGTGTATGGGATGAACTTAAACCGCTTTCCCAACAACTTATTGAGCAATATCCCTTACCTCTTGCAGGCTGCCATCGTTTAAGTTTTCCAGAAGAGCGCTTCAGCATCGACCTATGGTTAGGAGATGCACAAGATATTTTTCCAAGTATGGTAAAAACGAAGGCAGTGAATGCTTGGTTTCTAGATGGTTTTGCGCCTTCTTGTAATCCGGACATGTGGGAACAAAATGTTTTAAATAATATTGTTCGGCTTTCCGACTATGGCACTACCTTTGCCTCATTTAGTGTAGCTGGTGTCCTCAAACGTGGGCTAAAGACTCACGGAATCGATATTTCTCGTCCTCGCGGTTTTGGTCATAAAAGGGAAATGCTTAAAGCCGTTTGGAAAGCACCTGTAAGTGAAGAAATTTTATTAGAACCAGTTAGCGATACTTTCCATTTCACTCAGCAGCGTATCGCCGTAATTGGCGCTGGGATTGCAGGTTTAAGCACAGCTTGGGCATTTGCTCAACGTGGGCATCAGGTCACTCTATTTGAGCGTACAGCGCCGTTATCAGGTGCTTCTGGCAATCCATTGGCATTGCTTAATCCGAAACTATGCCCAATTGAACAAAGCCATGAGCATCTCATGACTTTAAGCTGGCAACATGCATTAAATTTCTATAAAAATTTTCAAGCCTTTCGCCCGTTTCAAATACAGCAAATGGCTTTAAAGAATGCACAAGATCTTCTCGATCTTGCTGATCAATATCCTGCTGATATTGTCACGCAGCAAACAAGCTCACTTGAATCAGACTATCCACATATTTTGTTGACCGAAGCTGGAGCAGTTTCTCCGCACCAATTACGTGATGAAATTTTGCAACATCCAGGTATTGAACTGAAAATTGCCAATATCACGACATTTGTTTCTTTTGAAAATAAAGTTCAATTAAAAAGTGGTAATGAAACTACTTTAGAGGCTGATCATGTCGTGGTGTGCTGCGCCAGAGAAAGTGCTGCTTTATTTGAAAATTATCCGCTATTAAAACCTATACGTGGACAGGTGAGCTGGGTTGATAATTCTTTTGCAACCTTACCTTTAAACGAAGCCTATAGCTATGGCGGTTATTGTATGCAACTGAATACGTCTGAACTTATTCTAGGGGCTTCTTTCTACCCAAACAGAGACGATCAAGAAGTACTGCTTGATGACCATGTGCATAACTTTGAATTAATCCACAGCGTTTTCCCTCATTATGCAAAACAATTACCGCCAGTCGAACAATGGCAAGGACGAGCATCAGTTCGCGCTCAAAGTCCAGATTATTTTCCAGTTGTGGGAAAAATGCAGAAAGAAAGCCGTATTTCTACTTTTGCAGGTTTAGGCTCAAAGGGCTTTTTATTTGCGCCGCTTTGTAGTGAAGTTTTAGTAGCTCAAATTTTAGGAGAAGCTTGTCCTGTTCCCAAAAGCCTATTACAGAAATTAGATGCCCAACGTTTTCAAAAGAAAGTTAAACCTAAGAAACCTTATTTTAAATCTCAATAGTGCACTTGAGAAAATTTGGTCCCAATAAAAAAGCACCCGAAGGTGCTTTTTTTATGCGCCCTGCTCTAGAGGTAAACCTGCGTCACGAGCTGCACGCGTCCCTCCCATCAGCACGACATATTCACGCGAGGCATCTATGCCTTCTAGTTTCTCAGCTGCACGAGGAGCTTTGCTACCACCACCACATAAAATATAAATCGGCTGATCCGCAGCGACCTGGTTCAAAATATCAGCATTTAAATCATTAATTGGGCGGCTTACCGCACCTTTAACATGCCCTTCTGCATAAGCACTTGAATCACGGACATCCCAGATAACAGCATTTTCTGGGAACTCAAATGTTGTAATTTCTTGTTTACGGATCATTGTGCACTCCTTTGATGTAAACAACACTTGGCAAATGAAGAAAACCCTCTTAGCATCTCAAATATTCTTTCACTTTGTAAAGGTCTAAACTATGCCTTCTTTCGATATTGTTTCTGAATTAGAGTTATTTGAAGTTAATCACGCTGTACAAAACACCCAAAAAGAGATTGCAACACGTTTTGACTTCCGTGGTCATGATGTTTCTATCGAATTAAATGAAAAAAATAAAGAGATAAAAATCAGTACAGAAAGTGATTTCCAGTGTGAACAAGTTTATAACATGTTAGAAAATCACTTTTATAAACGTAAAATTGATGTGCAAGCGCTTGACCCACAGAAAGCAACAGCATCAGGCAAAAATTTTGTACAAGTGATTAAACTAAAAGATGGCCTTGACTCTGATACAGCAAAAAAAATTAATAAAGCCATTAAAGAAAGTGGCATCAAAGTGCAATCATCTATTCAAGGCGACAAAATCCGTGTAACTGATAAAAAGCGTGACACTTTACAACAAGTGATGGCTTTTTTACGTGAACAACAATTTGGTCTGCCATTACAATTTAATAACTTTAAAGATTAATGTCTTAGCATGACATTCCCAATTAAGGTAATCCCATGTCTCAATCCAATCGTCTATTAAAACTGGTAAAAGCAACTTCAAAATTCCCTAAAGGTATTCGGAGTACGCTTTGGAGTAAGGCATTTGGCCGCATTGTGCCAATGGTGGGTACAGCAAACATTCGCTATCAGGAAGTAGATGTAAACCATGTGACGGTTCGTTTAGAAAATCAAAAAAATATGCAGAACCATATTAAAGGAGTCCATGCTGCGGCTATGGCACTTTTAGCAGAAACTGCAACAGGTTTTCTAACGGGTTTACATATTCCAGATAACCGTATTTTATTAATCAAATCATTACATGTTGATTATTTAAAAGTGGTTGAAGGTGGTTTAACAGCAACAGCGACTCTCTCTACCGAACAGCAAAAATATATTGCTGATCATGAGAAAGGTGAACTTGTTATTCCAGTTACGGTCATTGATGATGCAGGTAATGAACCGATTCAATGCCAAATGTTATGGGCATGGTTACCTAAACGTAAGAAATAAAGATATAAAAAAGCCCAAATTCAAATTTGGGCTTTTTTATTACGATTCTTGAGAGGCAAGAAATTTCTGTTTCGCTTCCTCAGGAATCTGACGTTTGTTGCCTTTTACATCTACTGCAACAAAGGTAAAGACCCCTTCAGTAATACGAATTGGGGCACGAGAGTCATCATGGCTATCCCAAACTTCAATTTGCATTTGAATAGAGGTATTACCCACTTTTAGGATTTTGGTATAGCAGCTAATGACAAAGCCTACTTTTACCGGAACCAAAAAGGTCATCTGATTAATGGAAATCGTAGCACAGCGACCACGACTAAAACGCTCCGCGTGAATTGCTCCAGCCAAGTCCATTTGTGACACGATCCACCCACCAAACACATCACCACTCCAGTTAGTATCTGCTGGCATGGCAATCGTTTGTAAGGATAAAATTCCTTCTGGTTTGGTATAAGCTTCTGACACCTTAGCTCCCGAAATTCGTTTGAAGTTGTTGATCTAGCCACTGTTGCAATTCAGGCGCGCGTAATGCGCCGCTCATTCGAGCAACTTCTGTGGTTTTATTCATTAATACAAGGGTAGGAATACTTCTCACATTAAATGCTTGGCTTAAGCGAGGAGACTCTTCGGTATTAATCTTGGCAAAAATGACACGTGGATTTTGTTTTGCAACTTGTGCAAAATGTGGCGCCATCATTTTACAAGGTCCACACCATTCTGCCCATAAATCTATCAAAATAGGCAGATCACTATTTGTGATGTAGTTGCTAAAGTTTTGTTCATTTAACTCAATTGGCGCAAGCGGGAGTAATGGCTGATGACATTGTCCACAACTCGGTTGAGCGGTAAGTTTTTCCTCTGGTACTCTATTTTTTGCACCGCACGATGCACATATAATAATCATTTACATCACTCCTATATGCTGATGTAAAAATTCTAATTGGGTCGTCACTGCTTTTTCAAACCATGAACCGTGATAGATATCAAAATGTTTCATATCCCATTCATGATAACTCACAAAAGGAGCAATATTAGTCGCAGCTTCACGACTAGACTCAATTGGAATCAAAGAATCATGCTGAGCCGCAATAAATAAAACTGGAATATTAATTTGACGTACAAGTTGAATTGGGCGATAACGCATCAAATTAAAAAACACGCGTGCCGGGACTTCTCCACTCCAGTAATAATCCGGATTCACAATCGATAAATAACCATAATAGCTATCTGCTGTTGGCATAAAGCACAATTTATATTGATCTACCACAGGCAACCTTTTAGGGTTAAGGCCCATTTTTGAACCCATATAATCTTGGCTCGACAACTTTAAAGCTTGGGGATAACGCTGTAGTGGATATAATTTTGCTGTTTCCGCGCCATCAACATATGGAATTTGTACCATAATGGCTTGAATATTCTTTAATTCAGAAGCTAGGCTTAAAGCATATCCCCCACTTAAGGAGGTTCCCCACAATACAATTCTTCGGTTATCTATAAATTTACACGTGGAAGCATATTGAATCATGGTCTTCCAATCTTCTAGTTAAGAGTTGATAGAAATCATCTCTCGGGGCTTACCTGTACTTCCACCCCAATATCGGTAATCAAATAAAATAACCGCATAGCCAGCTTGAGCAAAACGCTGGGCATATTGGATGAGTTTGAATTGACGCAATCCGGCAAAACCATGTGCCATGAGAATTACCGCAGATTTATTATTTGTTTTTGGAATATAAAAGTCAGCTGCGATCATTTCCTGATCACATGGAACATATAAAGGCTCAACCGTATAAGCGTGCATATGTGCTCCGTGGCATTATGGTCGAAGTAATGAATTTACAAAAAACATCCTGATCGCCTTTTAAAAATCTAGAGCTGTTCTTTTACATAAATTTTATCTATGTAGGAACAACGTTTTAGTGTCTTGTATCTCAGGTTAAGCTTAATGCTATGATACAGCATAAGAGGTTTTATTAAATTTTGGAGTGACGAAATGTCAGAGAATGTTGGTTTCGCAGGTCAAATTGGCCCAGAACATGTGGGTCAAGTTGTAGAAAAAGGCTTTAAATCTATTATTAATAACCGTCCTGACATGGAAGGTGGTCCGGAACAACCTACCAGTGCTCAAATTGAAGAAGCAGCACGCCAAGCTGGCCTAGATTATGTTTATCAGCCTGTTGTAGCTGGCCAAATTACTGAACTTGATGTTCGTACTTTTGCAAATCACTATAATGAACTTCCGAAACCGGTTCTCATGTTCTGTCGTACTGGAAACCGTTCAAACAATCTTTATCAATTAGCCAAACAAATGGATTTGTTAGATGATTAAATGAATAAATAAATTCATAAGCTCTATTTTTATTTAAAGATAGAGCTTTTTTAATAAAAAAAAATATACAACTGCATCAATTCAACAGATATACAGACAATCTTCAGCTAAAGTTGTGAAATCACTTTTTATTTACTTAGTTATTTTATGAATAAATTGATTTTGTTATTAATAAGCTGCCTTATTCTCAGCGCGTGTTCATCTATGCAAGTACGCCCTACTGTCGGGGTAAGTATGGGAACAAGCATTTAATTAAATTTTCTTGATGTAAATATCCTGAGCAAGCTCATGAAATATATGTTATTTTGTAAAACTAAAAATTATTTTAAATAACTTATCGTTTTAATGGGGATAATGATGAAACTTACTCAAGGGGTATGTGGGCTTACTTTAGCTGTTTTTTTATCAGCTTGTGGTGGAGGTGGTGATGGCTACTATAATCAAAACTCAGACTCGGGTTCAACGACAACACCAACTACACCTTCAACCGATCAAGAACTTGCCAATTCTGTTTTAAATAGTGTAAAGCAAGAAGGAAAATATTTATTTGGTGCATATGATCTTAATAATGAAAGCTTATCAAAAGGTTATATCGATCATGCATTAGATACTTTTGCACAAGGCCCGCTCAAGTTAACTTTAGATATTAGAAAAGTGGACCTTACTAAATATACTGATCATTATCGTGAAAAATGTTTTATTAATAGTACTACAGATTATCGCGCTTGCTACGTATTTAAAGGTGAAGAAATTAAATCCTTACTTACAGGTTATAATGATTGGGATTTTGATATTACAGCAGATGATTTAAAGAATATTAAGCTTGCTTCTGATAATATTTCTCCAAATTTACAGGAATATCAATCTAATACCAGAATTTATATTTTTGAGAATGAAAATAAGGATAAAAACTTCCAGGATGTGACTATTACTGGAGCCTTTGCATATCCATTCCAACAGTCATGGGGACTTCAACAAACTAAACAAAAAAGATTTGTCTTAATTAACTCAACCACAAGCGATTATAAAATTACTACAACTACCATGGTCCAAGATCCACAGACAGGCCAGCCAACTGAAAAAGAAGTTACCACAGGCGCAATGAGCGTATATAAAGATAATACCTCAACTGATGGTGATCTCTATGTAATCCAAGGTGGTTCTGGTTTCAATGTACTTATCAATGATAATCCTAATGTTCCTTTCGCAGAACCAATATCATTTGTTGTAAACTCAACTCCTGGCAATACGAATAACGCAACATATAGAGTGAGATTAGGTAAGAATCAAGTATTAAGCTTACCAAATATTACTGGTATTGAAGGAAGTAGAGTTGAGAATGAGGCTCCAACGACGAATATACAGAAGTTTAATGGTAGTATTTATTTAGAAGGACAAAATATTTTTACTTTTAAACAAGATTTGAATGGAAGTACTTTAGACTTTAAACATGTAATTAATGGCGTAAGTATTGAAGGTCAATCTACTAATCAAAATGGAGTTGTTTCAACTACCTTAAAATCACCATTCGCGCAAAAATTTACATTTTAAGTCAAAATAAGCAAAACAAACCCTCTGTTTAGGAGGGTTTTTCTATATATTCTATATGTCTATCTCTAAAAAACAGCCCATTAAGAATGTTCGATCTTATTATCATTGGCGCGGGTACGGCTGGTATTAGCGCTTATAAAGAAGCAGTAAAATACACTAATAATCTTTTAATTATAAATGATGGCCCTTGGGATACCACTTGCGCACGTGTAGGGTGTATGCCAAGTAAAGTCTTAATCTCTACTGCAAACCGTATGTATGATATACAAAATGCTCAAGAGGTTGGGCTGAGTGCTTCAGCAGATATTAGTACTGATCAGGTTATGGAGCATGTGAGAACCTTACGTGATCGTTTTACTAAGGCCACAGTAAAAGATGTCGAACAATGGCCCACTGAACATAAAATTTCGGGTAAAGCTCATTTTATTGATGCAAAAACTATTGAAGTAAATGGTAAACGGTATCAGTCAAAAAGTTTTATTTTAGCAGTAGGCTCTACACCTAATTATGATCAAACTTGGAAACAAGAATTAGATGATCGTCTTATTACTACAGATCAAATATTTGAATTAAACACCCTACCCAAGTCTATCGCTATTATTGGAAGTGGAGTAATTGCCCTAGAAATTGCCCAAGCCATGCATCGTTTGGGTGTAGAAACCACTATATTTGCTCGTAGTAAAAGAATTGGGATATTTACTAGTCCTAAGCTACAACAACTCGCTCAAGAAGAACTGAGTAAAGAGTTAAATTTTTTATTTGAGACATTGCCTCATGAGGTTAAATCTACTTCTGATGGTGTTATATTGAATTATAAAATTAATGAAAAAGAGGAGTCTATCCAGACTGAGTACGTGTTATCTGCAACAGGTCGTTCGAGCTTACTTGACACGCTAAAGTTAGAAAATATTGATAAGTCTTTTAAAGATATTAAATTACTACCTGTAAATGCAAAAACTAAACAACTAGATAACTATCCAATTTTTATTGCTGGTGATGCATACACTTCTACCCCTTTACAACATGAAGCTGCCCATGAAGGTAAAAAAGTTGTTCATAACTGTTTGAATTATCCACAGGTAAACGCAGTTAAAACACTTACTCCATTAGGAATTGTATTTAGTCATCCAGAAATGGCAATTGTGGGACAAAGTTATAAACAACTTAAAGATGGTGGAGTTGATTTTGTCACAGGCGAAGCATCTTATGAAAGACAAGGTAGAGCTATCGTACTCGGGAAAAATAAGGGTGCTATTGAAATTTATATAGAGCGAGAAAACCAGAAATTGCTTGGTGCAGAGTTATTTACCGAAGCTTCAGAACATATGGCTCATCTATTAAGCTGGATTATTGGAGAAGAACTAACTTTAAATGATATTTTAGAGAAACCTTTTTATCATCCAACACTAGAAGAAGGCCTGCGTACTGCTCTTAAACATGCTCGCAGACAATTGAAATAATTATTATTAAAAGAGCTCTCTTGCAAAGTTAGCTCTTTATACTTCAAGAAGCCTTCTTATGTTGAGTGCTACATTTTTGCTTGATTGAGGCTAAATTTGTTCAGCTAGATAATACACAGTTTATTTTTATTCCCTAACCACTTTTTACCCCCCCAAAAAAAACACCCCAACCTCTTTTGAGATTGGGGTGTTTGGAATAATGAGCTGGCGATGACTTACTCTCACATGGGTAATCCCACACTACCATCAGCGCTAAGAGGTTTCACTTCTGAGTTCGGGAAGGGATCAGGTGGTTCACTCTTGCTATGGTCGCCAGCACAACTGTTTATGGATACTTGCTTGGGTCTTATTTGATGCCGAAGCGTTTTCCAAATCTGTAACAGACTGGGCTGATTGAATCTTACTTTACTTGTTCATTTTAGCTAGAGGTATAACTAAATCAAGTTGTCTTGCATATTTAAGAATCGATTGATGCTTCATATACAACTGCTTGGGTGTTGTATAGTCAAGCCTCACGAGCAATTAGTATTGGTCAGCTTCACATATCACTATGCTTCCACATCCAACCTATCAACGTCCTAGTCTCGAACGGCTCTTTAGAGGACATAAAGTCCTAGGGAAATCTTATCTTGAGGTAGGCTTCCCGCTTAGATGCTTTCAGCGGTTATCCCTTCCGAACATAGCTACCCGGCGATGCGACTGGCGTCACAACCGGTACACCAGAGGTTCGTCCACTCTGGTCCTCTCGTACTAGGAGCAGATCCTCTCAAATTTCCAGCGCCCACGGTAGATAGGGACCGAACTGTCTCACGACGTTCTAAACCCAGCTCGCGTACCTCTTTAAATGGCGAACAGCCATACCCTTGGGACCTGCTTCAGCCCCAGGATGAGATGAGCCGACATCGAGGTGCCAAACACCGCCGTCGATATGAACTCTTGGGCGGTATCAGCCTGTTATCCCCAGAGTACCTTTTATCCGTTGAGCGATGGCCCTTCCATACAGAACCACCGGATCACTAAGACCTACTTTCGTACCTGCTCGACTTGTGGGTCTCGCAGTTAAGCGCGCTTTTGCCTTTATACTCTACGCGTGATTTCCGACCACGCTGAGCGCACCTTCGTACTCCTCCGTTACTCTTTAGGAGGAGACCGCCCCAGTCAAACTACCCACCAGACACGGTCCTCGTCCCGGATCACGGGACAGAGTTAGAACCTCAACATTACCAGGGTGGTATTTCAAGGACGGCTCCACTGGAACTAGCGTTCCAGCTTCAAAGCCTCCCACCTATCCTACACAAGTAAGGTCAAAGTTCAGTGTCAAGCTGCAGTAAAGGTTCACGGGGTCTTTCCGTCTAGCCGCGGGTACACTGCATCTTCACAGCGATTTCGATTTCACTGAGCCTCTGCTGGAGACAGCGCCGCCATCATTATGCCATTCGTGCAGGTCGGAACTTACCCGACAAGGAATTTCGCTACCTTAGGACCGTTATAGTTACGGCCGCCGTTTACTGGGGCTTCGATCAAGAGCTTCGCTTACGCTAACCCCATCAATTAACCTTCCAGCACCGGGCAGGCATCACACCCTATACGTCCACTTTCGTGTTTGCAGAGTGCTATGTTTTTAATAAACAGTTGCAGCGGCCTGGTTTCTGCGGCTGTCGTCAGCTCAGGAAGCGAGTTCCATCACCAACAACAGCGTACCTTCTCCCGAAGTTACGGTACCATTTTGCCTAGTTCCTTCAGCAGAGTTCTCTCAAGCGCCTTGGTCTACTCGACCTGACCACCTGTGTCGGTTTCGGGTACGATTCCTGTGTAACTGAAGCTTAGAGACTTTTCCTGGAAGCATGGCATCAACCACTTCGCTGTACAAGTACAGCTTGCTATCAGATCTCAGCATAGAGTACCCCGGATTTGCCTAAGATACATGCCTACATCCTTTCACCTGGACAACCAACGCCAGGCTGATTTAGCCTTCTCCGTCCTCTCATCGCATTACACAGAAGTAATGGAATATTAACCATTTTCCCATCGACTACGCCTTTCGGCCTCGCCTTAGGGGTCGACTCACCCAGCCCCGATTAACGTTGGACTGGAACCCTTGGTCTTTCGGCGAACGGGTTTTTCACCCGTTTTGTCGTTACTCACGTCAGCATTCGCACTTCTGATACCTCCAGCATGCTTCTCAACACACCTTCATCGGCTTACAGAACGCTCCCCTACCACGTATACAAAGTATACATCCGCAGCTTCGGCACATAGTTTTAGCCCCGTTACATCTTCCGCGCAGGCCGACTCGACTAGTGAGCTATTACGCTTTCTTTAAAGGGTGGCTGCTTCTAAGCCAACCTCCTAGCTGTCTATGCCTTCCCACATCGTTTCCCACTTAACTATGATTTTGGGGCCTTAGCTGGCGGTCTGGATTGTTTTCCTCTTGACTACGGACGTTAGCACCCGCAGTCTGTCTCCCGGATAGTACTCATAGGTATTCGGAGTTTGCATCGGTTTGGTAAGTCGGGATGACCCCCTAGCCGAAACAGTGCTCTACCCCCTATGGTATTCGTCCGAGGCGCTACCTAAATAGCTTTCGGGGAGAACCAGCTATCACCAGGCTTGATTAGCCTTTCACCCCTATCCACAAGTCATCCCCTGGCTTTTCAACGACAGTGGGTTCGGTCCTCCAGTTAGTGTTACCCAACCTTCAACCTGCTCATGGATAGATCGCCTGGTTTCGGGTCTATACCCAGCAACTAAACGCCCTATTAAGACTCGATTTCTCTACGGCTCCCCTATACGGTTAACCTCGCTACTGAATATAAGTCGCTGACCCATTATACAAAAGGTACGCAGTCACACCACGAAGGTGCTCCCACTGCTTGTATGCATGCGGTTTCAGGATCTATTTCACTCCCCTCACAGGGGTTCTTTTCGCCTTTCCCTCACGGTACTGGTTCACTATCGGTCAGTCAGGAGTATTTAGCCTTGGAGGATGGTCCCCCCATATTCAGACAAGGTTTCACGTGCCTCGCCCTACTCGTCATCATTATGTGTGCCCTTTCGTGTACGGGAATATCACCCTCTACGTTCGCACTTCCCAGAGCGTTCCACTAAAACACACATAACTTAATGGGCTGATCCCCGTTCGCTCGCCGCTACTGAGGGAATCTCAATTGATTTCTTTTCCTAAGGGTACTGAGATGTTTCACTTCCCCTCGTTCGCCTTGCAACACTATGTATTCATGTTGCAATACCTACCTTAAAGTAGGTGGGTTCCCCCATTCAGACATCTCCGGATCAAAGGATATTTGCCGCCTCCCCGGAGCTTTTCGCAGGCTATCACGTCTTTCATCGCCTCTGACTGCCAAGGCATCCACCACATGCACTTAATTACTTGACTATACAACCCCAAACAGTCGATGTTACCTACAAGTTAGTAACTTCAACATTTCAGTTTAGAGCACTGTGCACTTAAGCACCGTACAGCTTCAATCTAAATTCACATACCAAAACGCTTGATTCAGTTAATTTGCTAGTTCTCAATTCATCTAGATTAATTGCTTAACCTAAACTCTTGAGTGAACAATTTATTTCAGACTCAATTTTGCCAATCTGTTAATGAGTTAATGTGTCTTCGTCAGATCACACTAATTACCGTGATAATGAAATCACAGAAGTTAATAAACCAAGATCTCAATCTTTATTTACTAATTTCTGTAATCCGAACTTATCTTAAGTTCTGGTGGAGACTAGGAGAGTCGAACTCCTGACCTCCTGCGTGCAAAGCAGGCGCTCTACCAACTAAGCTAAGTCCCCAGCTTACATCATCAATCATGTATCTTTTATCTATAACTTCAACCAGTCAAAGTCATGGTGGGTCTGACAAGACTTGAACTTGTGACCCCACGCTTATCAAGCGTGTGCTCTAACCAACTGAGCTACAGACCCTCAGATACATCTATGAAGAACAACTTGTTGTGGATTCTTACCAATCGTCAATCTTTCGTTAAGGAGGTGATCCAGCCGCAGGTTCCCCTACGGCTACCTTGTTACGACTTCACCCCAGTCATCGGCCACACCGTGGTAACCGCCCTCTTTGCAGTTAGGCTAGCTACTTCTGGTGCAACAAACTCCCATGG